>MHXC01000022.1:0-9403 GCA_001824325.1 Parcubacteria group bacterium RIFCSPHIGHO2_01_FULL_47_10b | reverse complement strand
ATCGGCACTGTTATCCCCGCCGTACTTACACTTGGGTTTATGGCGAGCGTTGTTGGGGTTTCCGGACCGGAAACATCAATCGAATCAATAAGCGGTCTGCGCACTTTTTTTACCCCGAGCATCATTACACTACTGTCGATATTTGGTTTTATCGCCGTGTTTACATCGTTCTTAGTCATAGCGGATAATGTGAAAAAAACATTATGGAAGGATTTCGGCATGAACAAGTGGTTGAGCTGGGCCATTGTTTTTGCCGTTTTATTCGGACTTTTTTTCCTCAACAGCGATTTTATTGGTATTATTCAATTCGGTGGAGCTGCAGTTGGTGGTATTGTATTTATTTTGATATTATTGATGCATCGCAATGCACAAAAGCGTGGGCAAAGGAAACCCGAGTATTCATGGAAGCACACAGCTCCTGTTATTACCGCACTGGCAATAATTTTTGGACTTGGCGCTGCGTATCAGCTGTGGCTGGATGTTATGAAAGTGCTCTGAGCGCAGCAGTTTTAAGGTCATGATCACACGACTTGAGAAAGCGCTATTTTATGCCTTATTGATCTTTCTGCCACTACAAACGCGCGTGTCGTTTGGGGATCTTTTTGGCAGTACGGTTGAATTTCAGGAGTACACGCATGCGTTTGTGTACGCGACTGATTTTTTATTATTAGCAGTCTTTGTGTTGTGGGGTGTGCGTGCGTTTGTGCGACGGCTGGGGCGACACATGCTGGGAGCGCGGACCGAACGTATAACCGAGCGCCATACGCCGATTGATCGCTGGATAACCTATGCTGTGCTGCTATTTGTGTTGGTTGCAGCATTATCGTTGACCCAGACAATTGCGCCGATGTCAGGAGCGTATCAGCTTGCCCGACTTATCGAAGGCGTATTATTGTTCGCCTATGTCCGCGCTCATTATCAGGTCTACCCACTACGGTTTATTGCAGGCGCGTTGGTTGCTGGTGGACTTATCCAAGCAACAATAGCTTTAGGCCAAACCATCATGCAGCACGATCTCGGCTTGAGGCTTTTTGGCGAGTCACCGCTTTCTCCGACGACAGCTGGCGTTGCCAAAATCGATACTGTAAATGGGAAATTGATTCGCGCATACGGGACATTCCCCCACCCGAACGTGCTTGGAGCGTACCTCGTCACCGCGCTACTTAGTGCATATTATGTATTTGTGCGCTACGCGGAGCGATCTCGGGTAGCTGGCCTAGTCTTAATTGGAATCCTTGTGTTTGGTCTCATTAGCACGTATTCGAGGTTGTCGATTGCGATGTGGGCGGCAAGTTCAGCGTTTTTTTTGGTGTATTGCATCGTGGCGCGGCGCGAACCTACTACTGGCGAGATGCGTATACGCTTACGGTCGCAAGCAATACTCCTTGGGTGTACACTGATTGGCCTATTCATCGGCGTCTTTACCACAAATGCCGTACTATTTTCGCGAATACAACCCGGGGCACTCGAAGAAACAGTATCGCTTCGGGCTCAATATAACCAGGTAGGCGCAGCGGCATGGCTCGAGGCGCCCGTCTTAGGGGTTGGCATTGGCAATATAATCCCATACTTCGAACAGCGATATGATTCATACGACTATCCGGCATGGGTATTTCAGCCGCCCCACAATCTATACGTGCTAATCGCGGCAGAGACTGGTACTGTGGGGCTCGTGGTGTTTATTGCATTACTTGGGCTAGTAGCACTTCGTTGTATTGTCGGGCTTCGACAGCACAGAGGATCTGATTCTGTTATCAGTGTAGTGCTTTTTGTGTCGTTCTTGGTGCTCGCTTTTTTCGACCATTATTTCTGGACTTTGCAACAAGGCAGATTGTTATGGTGGCTTGTGATTGGTTTGTGTTGCGCTAGTCCACTAGTGACAACGTTCCCGAGGGCATCAAATAAATAGGGCAACCATTGACATCCTGCGAGCGACAAGTTGATATTGTCTTTTTGAGGGTGGTAGGTATAATGAAAATAGGAGCGAAGCAGTACCTTGCCACTAGTGCCACTAACTCGCAAAACCCTTGAAAGGAGGGATTTGTGACAACGAGAGCAGAGATGGTTACGGAACAAGAGCTCGATCTAGAAGTGCAGCGGCTCATAGCGGCTGATGTCCACGAGGCTGATATGAGCAAGAGGTTGGTCGTGGTCCGTTCATTCAAACCGATCTCAGTTGCGGCGCTATTCCAGTTCGTAACAGAGAACGGACAGCCGTGCGTAAAAGCCGAGAGCGGCCGGCGTCGGTGTACTAAGTGCTCCATAGAATCTATAAAAGGGTTCTTGAGCACAATCACACCACAAAGGTTCGAAGGGCTCGTGTTGGTATGCCCCGATGGACATATCAGCGAGGTGATTTTCTCGATGAATTGAGAGGGGTGGGGTATGTGGTCTAGATCTTTTAACCCAAGGACCCTATCAAGTTGCCCAGAGTATTATGAATCATCTGGGCAACGCGTTTTAGTAAGCCAACACAACACACTATGCTCAAAGAACGTTCTGTTGGTGCAATCATTTTTTATATCAAAGGCACAACGCCACTTTTTTTGCTGTTGCGCTATCCCGCGAGTGAGGAAATTACCACCATCGATGGCGCACCAGTTGATGAATACTGGGAATTTGTGAAAGGTCATGTCGAATCAACAATCGACACCGACGAAATTGACACATTAACGAGAGAAATCCGGGAAGAAACTGGTATTACAAATATCGAAATCCACCAACCATTTCGGGAGGAAATCAACTATCACTTCATGCGTAGCCATGGGGTAGTCTATAAAGAAGTTGTCTTTTATTTAGTCGAAGTAAAATCGCAGGACGTCAAACTTTCAGATGAACACATAAGCCACGATTGGCTTCCGTATGGCAAAGCGCACGTGTTGACACCATTTGAAAAATCGAAAGAAGTGCTCAAAAAAGCCAATGAGTTTATCGAGGGGCGGCTAGTGAAATAAAAGTTTGACAAATGTTTAATAATTGATATAATGGAGATATGGACAATGTAATCGGTATTAAGCAACTTTATACAGAATTAAAGAGCATTACACAAAGAGTTAACGCCGGCGAGACTTTTTTGGTAATGAATCACACGAAGCCCGCGTTTCGTATTGAACCGACGCAACCGAATAAAACTCCGCAGCACACGCTCCGCGATCTTGCGGCAATTACTTTTCGTGGGCCGAAGGATTTAAGTAAAAGCGTAGATTCGATAGTCTATCATTCGTAACGCACGTCTGTGATTATTTTTGATACCAATGTCTGGGTTGCTTTTTTTAATGCGAATGATTCTCAGCACAAAAAAGCGCAACGGGCAATTTTACATAGCCGCGAAACCATTATTATCCCTGAATATGTTATAGTTGAGACTACAACTGTGTTGAGTGTCAAGGCTTCTAAGGCAATTGCCAATCAGTTTCTGGATGCTATTCAATCAAATGTAGATGTTCAGATTATGCTCATGAACGAGCAAAGGTTTATCGGGACTGTTGAATTGTTCCGTATAGTGCTCGATGGAACGCTGTCTTTCGTAGATACCCACTTGCTGTGGTTACATCAATATCATCCTGTTGTTACATTTGACCAAGAGTTACAACAAGCACTTCAAGATAAAGACGGGGATTAATGACAGGACATATGAAAAATGCCACAACGCTTGGCTTGAAGCTACAACTCCTCGAGCAACGCATCCAGAAGCGATTTCAAAAACACCCATTCCACCGGCCGCACGTATGGTGGCCCCTTTCGGTTCTATGGGCTGCGGTGATTTTTTATTTCTCGAGTCAATCTGATTTCGGTATGCAACTCACGTCGCTGACTGGCGATGTACTCACCACCATAGCCCACATTATCGAGTATGGAATTCTCACCTGGTTTTTGATGTATGCATTCCGATCCGTGGGACACGAACGGCCACACGCAATGCTCTTCACCACAATAATCGTAATAATCTATGCGTTCACCGACGAGTTTCACCAGAGTTTTGTGCCAGGGCGCACATCATCTATTTACGACATAGGGATAGATGCGCTCACTGCCGCGATGGTCATGTGGGCACGCCCGCACATTTTGCGCAAAGTTCGTAAGCGCAAAAAAAACGTCGCATACACCTAGACCATCCTAAGTGTATCGACGTTATTTCACCTGTTCAATCACTGCGTTGAAGACCTCGGACTGATGTTCAGCTAAATAGGCAAGCGATTTTCGATCCAGCGCGATGTTGCTGTTCTTGAGCGCGGGAATAAGTTTTGAATACGAGAACCCAAGTGGGCGAGCAGCTGCGTTGATCTTAATATTCCACAAAGCTCGGAATTCACTCTTTTTCTTCTTTCGATCGCGGTACGCATAGAGCGTCGCATTCATCAATGCCTCTGTTGCCAATTTTTTGCTCGCTTTGCGGCGGCCATGAAAGCCCTTGACGTGCTTCATTACCGCTTTTCGTGACCGTGGTCCTAATTTTCCTCGCGTAACTCGCATGGTTGTTAGTTATATGGCACCATCTGCTTAAGCTTTTTTGCGTATGCGTCTTTCAACTCAAACCACTTGCCTGCATTGCGGCGAAATTTGCCTGATTTCTTGGCGCGAAAATGGTCCAATCCCGGCTTACGGAACATCACCTTGCCGGTCTTGGTAAACTTGAATCGTTTTAATACTGATTTATTTGTTTTTAACATGACTGTCTTTCACCTGATCCTGATTTTGTGTTACGGTCGTGGCTGTATTTTTACGCTCCTTTTTCCGTAGTATGAAAAACATTCCTCCCGGAAGCCGCTTTGGCGGCGCATCCATGACTGCTTCAACCGGGACGCTGCTAATAAATTTATCAATTTGGGGCTGCACCAACTCACGATGTGCATTTTCCCGTCCGCGGATCACGAGCTGTATCTTAACTCGATGGCCCTTCGTAAGAAATTCACCTGTTCGCCGCGCCTTGGTTTCTAAATCATGTTCGGAAATTCGCATGGAGAACTGCACGCTCTTGAGTTTATCGGCACTGGGTTTACTTTGTTTCTTCGCTTTCGATTGACGATACAAGAATTTTTTGTAATCCATGAGACGGCATACCGATGGCTTTGCTGTTGGCTGCACTTCCACGAGGTCCAACCCTCGTTCTTGTGCCATCTGCATCGCTTGTGCCGTTGGAACGACGCCGAGTACCTTCTCTTCCTCATCAATTAGCCGAACTTCGGGAATGCGAATCTGGCTATTCACTCGATAGCTCTGCGATTGTTGCTGATATCGATTGTATCGTCTGCTTTTGATCTAAAGCCAGTTAGCAATTAACGAAGAAACTGACCCCGCGTGCTCGATGTATGTCAGGGCCAATCGTGTATGCAAGATAGCATGGGGTGGGAGAAAAGGCAAGAGTTCGTCTTGCTCTTAGGAGTCTCCTAGCTAGCAAGGGATTCTTTCATATATTCTTTCACCATTTGCGTAATTTTTTCTTTTATTTTTGACCAGTTTGTGTCGGTCGCAATCATCTGCACCTCCTGGCCTTCTGCATCGTCAAAATACGTCAAACTTCGCAATAAGTGAGTGGTATTGTACTCAAGTCCTTTGTACTTCTCTTTCATAAACCCCAGTATCTGTGCTAACGAGAATTCTTGGAACAAGAAAAATAAATCAACAAAGTCCTTTTTCGAACCCCGTCGAGATGCCGCCTCGAGTTTCATACACGCGATATCTTCTTTTGAAGCAAGCTGTAAGACTTCCCCAACGGATAGTGTCGGTCGGATAAGCGGATATGGATAACGGAAAAAGCTTATACTGACGCCCTTAAGCAATCCCTTTATGCTATGCTCATTATCAAACTCAATCCTGAATGCACCCAGCTTTTTCAGCTCAATTGCGAGCGTTCCATCGTTTTGAAAATCAGGACTAAACCAATCCAAGTCGATTGAAAATCGATGACCGAAATATAGTGCGAGGGCGCTACCGCCCGCCAAGTAGAATTGCTTTATTTGTAGCACTCCACTCAACTCATTGAAAAGAGAGCGGGTAGCGGGGGTGAGGGCTTCCTCGTGCATGATAATTGGCTTAATGGTATGTCAAGAATAGTGCTCCAAAAATTTAGATGCTTCGGCGATGCGAATACATGCTTCATCGCCGTCGTTTTTAATTGGTGTATGCCGTAATACTGTGTTGCCGATTTAATGTCTTCTACATCGCCAAAGTCAAAAACGCGCCCGATGATGAATTTCGCGCTTTTTTCGTAATCCATTTTGCTTACATCAACATCCCAAAAGAGTTCGGGACGGAACAAAGGAGGATTCATATGGTATTACTATTATAACAAATGCAACAAGAAAATTTTTTTTGTGGACATGGAGGGAATCGAACCCTCGTCTAAGCGCGGATCATACACTCATTCTACAGGTTTAGTCAGGTTTGTGTGTCGGCAGTATGATTGAAAACCAGACAAAAGTCGTACTGCCCGATATAAGTCTAAGGATCTTCGTGCAACATACTAGACAGTATGAAGCGCTAGTCCGATGTCGTACGTGCACGCGCTCTATCGGACAACCTACGCGTACACGGCTCCTCTAAAGACTCGTATTGGTCTTCGGCGCCTGAGTACTTTATTCAGGCAACAGCCGTGGGAGCAAACGCAAATGCGTTATTGAATGAATTGACATTTGTCAATAATGCTTGGTTTTTCGGAGGTCAAGCGACTCCACCTGCTGTGTGTATGAGCATTGCACTTATCGAATCCTGTGTCATGCCCGTATAAATAATGACGAGCCGATGCGGGAGATATTTCGTCGGCGTATTGCTAAACTTTCACCCGTAACTCGCGCTGCTTGCGCCGCTCAAAATCCCGCTTTTTTATATATTCGCGCTTGTCGTACTTCTTTTTGCCGCGCGCCAGCGCAATTTCTATCTTAATCCTCGATGCCTTATTATACACTCTAAGCGGTATCAAAGTCAAGCCTTGCCGCTGCTGAAAGCCAATCAGCTTTTTGATTTGCGAGTCATGTAGTAATAACGCGCGGTCGCGGCGTTCGTTATAGGTTTCAGGGGTATTGTTGGGCTGATACGGAGATATGAGCGAGTTTATTAGAACGGGGCGGTTGTTGCGGATACGTACATGCGCGCCTCGTAGTGAAATTTTTCCTTGCCGCACTGCCTTTGTTTCGATGCCACGCAAAACCAGCCCTGCTTCAAGGGTTTCAAGGATCTCGTAGTCGAAACGAGCTTCTTTGTTGTCAGCGTATGTGGGCATTAGCTCAATAATATGCGTTTTTGTGCGAAAAAGCTATGTTTTTGCGAATATCCTTGTTGACAGTGTTATCCACAATGCTTCATACGAAGTCGTGCTATACTATATAGTATTATATGAAACCAAATAGTTCTAATTCGTAACATATGGTGGGGATATCATGACCATGGACATTTTGAGCGAATCAATTGTGATTAAGTTCGGGCGTGTGCAAAAGAAATTATCAGCGTTTTATGACCGCGCATTCGATCCATTCCATCTAACCCTAGCGCAGTTTCTCCTGCTAGTCGTGCTATTTGAGCGCAATGGGCGGACCGTAAAAGAATTTGGTGCGACGTTGGGGCTAAAGGGCGGAGCGATCACTCCGCTTCTCGACCAGCTCGAACGTAAGGGCTATATAGAGCGTCGCTCTGATCAATTTGATCGCAGGGCGGTACAAATAATGCTCACCGAGCAGGGGCGATTAAGTGAACAAGCGCTTCGAGACCTATTTGAGGAAACAAACGACAAAATATCCCGTTTATTGCAGGCAAAATTTCGCAAAGAAGACGTGGAGTTGCTGGCGCAGATGGTGGGGTATGTGGATTTTTCCTTGTGATCTTGACAAATATATAAACTAATGCTTGTATGTATATGCTGCGATTACCCTAATTGTGGTTCCTCCTCGGATGAGAGGGATGTAATTGCGCAAGCTAGCGCAAGGAGGTTTTATGGGTTGCAAGGGCGACAAGGGGCTGTTTGTTACGGCTAAGGTTGAGCTAGGCAAATTGAATGCGCTGGTCAAAAACCTCATGAGTCAGATGGACACTACAGACCCCAATGAAGCGGTCCGACGCGTCAACTCGGGCGAATGGGTTGTTCAACCAGATCCTCGTCGGCGTGAAATGGATGGCGTGATCTATTTTTCCGTCACTACCAATGGGACGTCCGGCTCGGATTGGGGAAGTCGTTTGGAGAAAAAGGGGTTGCGGATCTGGGAGTGGGCGAAAGACGTCTTGAACTCACCGGACTTCAAGCCCATGAAGGCAGGGATCACCCTCGAGATTGCGGTCATTAGGGGCACAAGGTTCATTGATAGCGACCGTACCACCAAGAATGTCCGAGCCGAAGGCAACCGGCGTGGCTGGAAACACGGCAATGACATCAGTCCCGAAATCGCGTGCCTCATCCGGGAGAAATTTACAGATGAGGAACTCGAGGCCATGGGTTTGTGGTGGATCGTTGTAATGCACGAACCCATCAACGATTCTGATGGCGATCCGAACCTTTTGAGCGCGTTTCGTTACGATGACGGCCGATGGTTGGACGCTGACGTCGATCGTCCTGGCTACGAGTGGGACGATGATGGTGGGTTTGCGTTCGTCATCCCGCAAGTTGCTGGCACTCAACACTAGGTTCTTCGAATCTCGTCCTTTGACCTTAGTCCTTAGCCCTATTCCGCGTCCGGAGTGGGGCTAAGTTTTTCTTGAAGCATGGTATAGTTATGTTGGTAGTAGGTGCATACGCGGGCGATTACGATTTCCCGCTACCGAATCCAGAGATCACACACCCAGAGTATCTGCGGTCATGGCTTCAGGTAGAGTGGTATGTGAGAGCTCAAAAATGAAGCAACTTGGCATAGGATGTTAGGGCATTATGATGCCGAATTCGATACAGCCCGGAGAGCAGTCGACGGGCGGTGGTACAGACGACATCTTGTGCTTTTCTGATGGCGATCCGAACCTTTTGAGCGCGAATCGTAACGATGACGGCCAATGGTTGAACGCTAACGTCGATCATCCTGACAACAAGTGGAACGATAATGGTGGGTTTGCGTTCGTCATCCCGCAACTTTCTTCATTTCTCTCCCCGATTTTGGGGAGAGTTTTGTTTTGTGAGTTGGCCGCTCCAGCCACCGAGATTTGTACCGATTTCATCGATTGGCAATGACAGCGCAATGTATTTTTTATTGTCTAGCGCTTGCGCTTCCCACAGAATCATCAAAAATATTTTGAGTACATCGACTTTTTGTATGGCGCGACGTACATACGGTATTTTTTGGTCGCGAGTCAAAAAAGCGGCAGTCGCGATTGCTTCAATGGTTTCAGCAAACAAGTCGTCAACTTTTTGTCCGAGTGAGTAACGTTGGGTTTTTGGGATTGTGTTGCGAAAGCTGTGCCATAAGAGATAGACATCCTTCACCTTTCC
>MHXC01000021.1:10021-18601 GCA_001824325.1 Parcubacteria group bacterium RIFCSPHIGHO2_01_FULL_47_10b | reverse complement strand
ATCTTCGAGGTCACGTTCGAGGTGGGTTGCAATCGCCTCGAGTTCCCGCGTGCGCTCGCTTGCTTCATCGCTCAAGCCATGGTAACTCAAACTATCTTCATCGCCAACAAGTAGAATCGGTGTAATATCGTGCTCAAGGCACGCATGTATTTTTTTGTTGATCAAGGGGTCGTCTTCGTTTGCATGGATGCGGCGTTCTGAATGACCAATGAGCGCATATGCAACTCCAAGATCGCGAAGCATGAGTGGCGAAATCTGGCCGGTAAACGTGCCGGTTTCAGCATAGTATACATCCTGGGCGCCGAGCGCTATCCCGTTTTTCCCTCGCTCTTTGTTCACAATGCCGTATGTTCGAAGTGTCGATGAAACTGCCTCAAGCCAAATGAACGGCGGACATAACACAATCGTAGTGTCCCGTAGTGGCTGTAGTGATTCGACGATATGTCGAGTCAATTGCACCGCTTCTTCACGTGACGGTGGGTTCATCTTCCAATTGCCAACAAGGTACCGCATATGCACATAGTATAGCGCAGGTTTAAAAGATTGTGTATCCGAGCTGAATAAGAGCTGCCATGATCAGTCCAGACAGCGCAACACCACTACTTATGAGAATGAGGGCATTTCGTTGTTTTATACCAAACACAAATGCCGCAGCCATGCCAGTCCACCCACCCGTTAATGGGAGTGGTATTGCAACGAGGATTACGAGGGCGAATTCCTTAAATCGTTCAAATGATGCCGAGTGTTTTCGGCGCGTATGCTCGAACACCCAATCGCCGAAGCGACCCAGTGGCGGGAGAAATCGTTTACATGCTTTGTACAACCACTCAAGCTGTGGATAAATCACGAGCACAATAAGCACATTTGCCAAGATCGCAGGAAGGAGTGACTCGCTCAAAGGAATATGTTGTGTAACAGCATAAATAAGCGCGCCACGAAGCTCGCTGATAGGGACGATGCTCAAGGCAATAATTATGAGGAGTTCGTGCATTGGGTGAGGATCTCACAACCCTGTTCGGTGACTACAACCGTGTGTTCGAAGTGCGCGGCAAGCGAGCCATCGACAGTTTCAAAGACGTTCCCATCAGCGCCCTTACGTACTTTTTCAGACCCGAGCGTAAGCATTGGCTCGATAGCAATGGTCATGCCTGTAGTAAGCTTTGTGCCAGATCCCGCTTTCCCGAAATTCGGAATTTGTGGATTGTCGTGTAATTTTTTATTGATCCCATGGCCACAGAGCGACTTAACAACTGCAACACCCTGCTTATGGGCGTATTCCTCGATCGCATAGCCGATATCTCCGGTACATGCGCCGCTGTACACTTCTTCGAGGCCTATTCGCAACGCTTCGCGCGTAATTTCCAACAATTCCCGCGCTTGGCTGGAAATCGTCCCAATGCCAACCGTGATCGCATGATCCGTAAAATAGCCGTCATACAGTACCCCATAATCGAGTTTTAGGAGATCGCCACTTTGTAATATATATGAACCAGGCAATCCATGCACCATGCCGTCATTTACGCTTGTACACAGCCCTGCCGTGAAGCCGTGATAACCAAAGAAAGCTGGGACTCCCCCAGATTCACGAGTTCGGCGCTCCGCAAGGTCATTCAATGCCTGTGTCGTAATACCTGGCTTTGCCATTGCCGCCAGTTCCTGCATGATGCACGCCAGGAGCCGTCCTCCTTCGCGCATTGCTTTTAATTTGGCGCTCGTATGTGCCATCAAAAACCCAGTTTAGAAACAATTATCTTATGGATAAGCTCAATGTTTTCATCACCATTGAGAACCTTCATCACCCCCTCCTGTATCAGAAAATCAGCCACTGGTTTGGTTCGTCGGATAAACACGCGCAAACGTTCAGCTATTACTTCGGGTGTGTCAAGGCTCTTTTTTATCAACACTCCCCCGCACTGTTCGTAGGGGCAGGTAGTTAGGTCTTTGTTTTGTTCAGTGTATGGCACGGTGCGATTGCACACGCTGCAAAGTCGGCGGTACTGCATACGATAGGTAGCAATTTCATCGGAAAGTTCGAGATAATACCCCTTAATGTTTTGTTTTCCGAATACGTCGCATAATAATGGATACAGACGTTCCTGCTCATAGACACTTCGGGGAGAACCGTCAAATACCATATGTTTTCCAAGCGGAAGCAGTTGTCGAACTTCTTTCTGAAGCCATGCAAATAAAATAGGCGGCGGAACAAGTTCGCCGCTGTCATATGCTGCCTTTGCCTCGATTACATCGCTGTCAGTGGGGCGTTCCGCAAAATTCTTCAGTATAATCTTACTGGATTCAATATGCTGCACATCAAATCTCTCAGCAAGCAGTGCAGCCTGGGTCCCTTTTCCCGAGCCCGGGGGTCCCATGATGATGATTGCGTATGACATGCACCTATAGTAGCACACAATTAAAACTAATACCCTTCATACTCACGCATGGTAAGCTGGGCTTCAATTTGGCGAGCGGTTTCGATTGCCACTGAAACAACGATGAGCACAGCGGTGCCGCCGATGGCGAGCGAGGAAATGCCGGTCGCGCTTTGAATAACGGTTGGCAGTACGGCAATGACACCCAAGAATAAGGCGCCAGCCAGGGTAATGCGAGCAACCGTTTTGCTCAAGAATCGAACTGTCTCATGGCCCGGTCGAACACCAGGAATAAATCCGCCTTGCTTTTGAAGGTTTTCGGACACCATCTTCGGATCAAACGTAACTGATGTATAGAAGTAGGTGAATGCAACGACCAGGATAAAATACGATATCGCATACACGGTGCTGGTGGGATCAAATATGCGCTGCAAGGTGATCGCAATATTCGTCAGTGTCGGAGTTGTGGCGCTTTGGAGAAAGCCAGCAACTAATCCAGGAAATAACAAAAGGGATAAAGCAAAGATGATAGGTATAACGCCTGCTTGGTTTACTTTGAGCGGCAGGTACGTGGAAACGCCGCCGCTCACCTGGCGTCCGTGCACTTGCTTGGCATACGATACCGGTACTGAACGATGCGCCTCGGTAATGAATACCACGCCAGCGATGACGATAAGCGCCACAACTCCGAAAATAATAAAGTCATCGATGAGTCCCGGGTCTTGCTGATATTGCAATATTGATTGCTGAATAGCGCCGGGAAGTCGTGCAACGATACCCGCGAAAATCAACAGCGAAACGCCATTGCCGATGCCTTTTTCAGTAATGAGTTCACCGAGCCACATAAGAAAAAGGCCGCCCGCGGCTACGACGAGTATAGTCGTTGCGAGCTCGAATGAGGTCATTGCACCCATTAAACCCTGGCGTGAAAACAACGTAATAAGGCCAAATCCTTGCAGTATTGACAGTGGCACTGTTAATAATCGCCCGTATTGATTAAATTTTTGACGGCCCTGCTCGCCTTCTTCTTGCTGCAATTGCTTCATCTTGGGAAAAATCATGGTGAGCAACTGCATGATAATCACTGCAGTGATATACGGTCCAAGGCCAAGCATAACGACGGAAAAGTTCTCTATGGTGCCGCCGGTAAATAGGTTGAGTAAGTTAAATAATTGTCCTTGCGCCGCTTGCGATCCTGTAGGGTTTTGCAAGAATTGCTGAATCAAGCTCGCGTCAGTGACCGGAATGTTGGCGGCAAGGCGAAAAATAACAAGGGCTGCCACTACAAATAGCATCTTGGTTCGGAGTTCCGGTATTTTGAATATTGCGAGCAGTTTATTCATGTATGGTGCCTCCTGCTTTTTTGATTTTTTCTGCAGCGGAAGTAGACACGCCAAGGCCGGTTATTTTGAGCGCCTTTGTGAGTTCGCCATCTGCCAAGATTTTTACCGTCGTTGTCCTGCGATCCACTAAACCTTTTTTGCGCAATTTTTCAACTGATACGTTCTGACCTGTTTCGAAATGCTTTTCCAAGAGAGCCACACTCACAATACCTGTTCCTGGCTGAGTGCCGGGGAATGCATACCCTCTCATTTTCGGTAATTTTTTTATAAAATCTCGAATTTCAGGGCGAATGCGAGCACCTGCTCGAGATCGCTGACCTTTGACGCCTCGACCGGAATACGTTCCACGCTTTCCGCCGCGGCCGACACGAGTTTTTTTATCTGTAGGTTTTCGCCCTTGTAATTGATGGAGTTGCATGATGTTATACGTTCGTGGCCGGCTTAGTGGCTGGTTCGGTTTTTGCCACTGGGGTTGCTACCGGAATTACTATTGGCGTTATTGGTGCTGCTATTGGTGTTGGCTGTGGAGTGGCTACACGAACGCCCGACAGCGTTTGTCTCATATTGTACACGCGAATCATATGGCGAAACGCGTTCATGGTAGCTATCGCGTTATTCGCCTTGTTCTTGGTTCGTCCGATAATTTTTACATTGATATTGCTAATACCGCCAAGTTCGCAGATATGTCGTACTACAGAACCCGCGATGATACCCTTGCCAATCATCAAAGGCTTCATAAAGATGATGGCGGTGTTGTATTTCTTGCGTATTTGAAATGGGATTGTCCCTTTGACTATGGGCAGGTCTATCATTTGGCGCTTGGCCTGCTTCACCGCTTTTTCAATCGCGCTTGAAACATCAACTCCCTTTTGCATGCCAACGCCTACTTTGCCTTTCTTATTGCCAACGACTACGAGAGCGCGAAAACTAAATCGCTTGCCACCTTTCGTGACTCGGGTTACGCGATCAAGCTGGATCAGCTGATGTCCGAATTCGTCTTTCTCGCGGGGGACTCGTGGTTTTCTGTGTTGTTGTTTATTCATATGCGTCAAAATTGTAATCCTGCTTTACGGGCTGCTTCTGCAAATGCTTTCACCCGGCCGTGATATTTGAAACCGCCGCGGTCAAATACGACTACCTTGATGCCTTTTTTCGTTGCCTGTGCCGCAATGTCAACACCCGCTTTATCTGCTTCGCCGCGTGATTGTGCAACGGTTGTGCCGGACACATCGTCAACCAATTGGGCAATAATAGCCATATTACTTCGATACACGCTTAACCGTGGCCGTTCTGCGGTTCCGGAAACAACGGAACGCACTCGGTGGTGCCTGCGTATCCGCTTTATTCGTTTGTCCTGTGCTGCATGTTTCATAGTGAATGCCTAAGGCTCATAGAGGAGCTATTACTCCGCGGTCTTTTTGCCTTGCTTACGGATTACATGCTCGTCATCATATCGCAACCCCTTGCCCTTATATGGCTCTGGTTTCTTGAGTGCTCGAACCTTTGCAGTAAACAAACCGACCAATTCCTTGTCGATGCCGCTTATCGTCATATCCTCTTTTGTTGTTTCAACCTTTATGCCTTCTGGAATTTTGATGTGTACGGGGTGAGAGAATCCAAGTTCCAGTTCAAGCGTATCTGCCTTGACTGCGGCACGAAAACCAATGCCGATGATGAGCAATTTCTTTTGATATCCCTTGGTAACACCGATAACCATATTATTCAAATGACTGCGATAGGTGCCAAATAATGCACGGGTTAGCTCATCGTCCGCAGTTGGCTTTACCACAGCCTCATTATCGTGCATTTCAAGGGTAAGTGTCGTGGGAAACACCCGTTGCAATGTACCCTTTGGGCCTACTACATTGAGCATGCCATTGGTGAGCGTTACTTGAACGCCTTGTGGTAGAGCTACTGGTTGTTTGCCGATTTTTGACATTGATGCTGAATTATTGCCATTACCACACTTCCGCGATGATTTCACCGCCGAGATTTTGTTTATGGGCATCCGCCCCGGTCATAATGCCTTTCGATGTTGAAACAATCCACATGCCAAACCCTTGTCGCGTATCGCGTAACTCATGTGATTTGGCATATAGCCGCCGGCTTGGCTTTGAAATTCGTCGAATATTATTAATCATTGGACTGCCGTCGATATAATGTGGTCGCACAACTAATTCTTGCCTCTCTGGAGCTGCAGCACTCTTGTCCGTAGAACTCTTAGTAGCAGAACCTTTAGCTACCCTCTCAGCCTTATCATTTTTCAGTTTTTTTACGCTTACGTCACTTATATATTTGTGTGCGTGTAAAATCTTTACGATTTCGTGATTTATCTTTGTGTATTTCAAAACAACATCACTTTTATGTGCCGCCACTGCATTCTTTAACGTTGTAAGCATTTGAGCTATTGAATCCATACAAATATATTACCAGCTTGACTTTTTAATGCCAGGAATGGTTGCGCGATTGGCAGCTTCCCGAAAACAAATGCGGCACATACCAAAATCACGCATAAAACCGCGCACTCTACCGCATCGCCAACATCGATGGATGGTTCGTACCGAGAATTTCGGCTTTCGAGCTGCTTTTACCTTGAGTGATTTCTTTGCCATGTTATGTTGTTTTTGTTTGAATCGGGAATTGTAATGCGCGAAATAATGCCATACCTTCTTCTTTGGTCTTTGCTGATGTTGTGATAACTACTTGAAATCCGAAAATTTTATCGCTTTTTTCTTGTGTGACTTCTGGAAATGCAATCTGCTCAGCGATGCCGATAGATAAATTGCCTTGTTGGTCGAGCGTTTCTGGCTTAATGCCGCGGAAATCGCGCGTTCGAGGCAATGCGATATGAATCAATCGATCTAGAAAGTCATACATCCGTTTTCCGCGCAACGTTACGCGCATACCCACAACCTCGCCTTGGCGTAAGCCGAAACCAGCGATTGACTGGCGAGACTTAGTTGGTGCAGGCTTTTGCCCTGTAATATTGGTAATATCATGTTCTATCTGCTGAATCAAGGCTTTTTCCTTGCGAACGCGGCCCATGCCGACATTTACCACGACTTTCTCGATACGTGGCAAACTCATGACATTTTCCCGCTTCAATGCCTTCTTTAATTCAGGAATCGCTTTTTCAGTATAGAGTTTTTGTAACGGTTTGAATGTCATGATATCGCTTTACCAGATTTCTTGCTTATGCGTTTCTTTTCGCCATCAACTATCTTGTAGCCAATCCGTGTTCCCCGCTTTGTTTCTGGGCAAATGAATTTTACATTTGATGCTGAAATCGGCCGTGTTACTTTTACTATTTCACCCTTTTTTCCCGGAACGCGCGAGCGAACATGTCGTTTTACAATGTGAACGCCTTCAACCACGACTTGATTTCTGGCGTGGACAATCTTGAGCACCTTGCCGGTCTTTCCCCGGCTCGTGCCCCGTGTTACAACTACATTGTCGCCTACTTTGATTTTCATACGATATCTTGTGCGAGTGAAGCTATTTTATCAAATCCCCTGTCGCGGATTTCTCGCGGGATAGGCCCGAATATACGGCCACCGCGTGGCTCCTTCTTATCATCAATTAATACTGCCTCATTCTCATCGAATCGGATATATGATCCGTCGATGCGGCGAAAATTTTGTTTCTGTCGGACCACCACTGCCTTAACAACCTCTTTCTTTTTAACAATTTTTCGTGGTTCTGCAAATTTCACTGATGCAACGATAATATCGCCAATGCGCGCATAGCGCCGGCGTGAACCGCCTAATACCTTAAAACATTTGATTCGAATGGCGCCTGTATTGTCGGCGACGCCCAGCCATGTTCCTTCTTGTATCATGTTGTTTTGTTAGCTACGATCCACCGTTTTCGCTTTGAAATCGGTCGGTGTTCAGTGATTACAACTTGATCGCCAGTCTTAAATACATTCTTTTCGTCGTGCGCCAAGTATTTCCGTGTTACCCGATAGCGTTTTTTGTATTTTGGATGCACTTTGAACGTTGCCACCAATACGGAGATTGTCTTGTCACTGACGTGCGATGTAACGATGCCTTTCAGTATGCGCGGACGTGAAACTGGCTTTTGCTGTACAGCATGTGCTGCCTTTTCAACTTTTGTAACTGTATTTACCTTTTTATTGTGTGCTTTCTTTGTTGCCATGATCGCGAGCTTGTTCGCTCATTATAGTTAGGATGCGAGCAATCGTACGTCTTATGGTTGGTGCGGTTCCCAACGTTGCGTCTTCTGCCGCTGCCGCTTTCATATGTAAATCCTGCAATTTCTGCCGTTCTTCAAGCAGCGCCTTCTGTAATTCTTCTTTTGGTTTTTTCCGTAACTCTTTCGATGTCATACTGGTTTTTGCTGCTAATTACTCTTCGCGTTTTACGAATTTTGTCTGCACTGATAATTTGTGAGCTGCTCGTCGCAATGCTTCTCGGGCCACCTTTTCTTCTATGCCATCCATTTCAAAAATGATACGGCCGGGACGAACCACGAATGCAAAATGCGTAACATCGCCCTTGCCACCGCCCATTTCCACTTCAATACCCTTGCTGGTGATTGGTCGATCCGGAAAAATGCGAATCCACACCGATCCTTCGCGTTTGATAAAGCGTGTCAAGGTTCGTCGCGCTGCTTCGATTTGTCGTGAGCTGACGGCTCCTGCAGTTAATGCCTTGATGCCATATCGTCCAAAATGCAACTCGCTACCGCGGTAAGACTTGCCTTTCATTCGGCCTCGTTGCCATTTCCGGTGTTTTACTTTTTTGGGTAACAACATTGCAGTACTATCAGATTAGCTGTGTTTATCCGGTTGTTCCGGCTCATTCTCTTTCGTGACACCAAACTTTTCGCCCTTATACAACCATACT
>MHXC01000021.1:9459-10009 GCA_001824325.1 Parcubacteria group bacterium RIFCSPHIGHO2_01_FULL_47_10b | reverse complement strand
CACGCATCAACTGCGATGGTACGCTGCCCTTGCCGAAAAATTTTTCATTCCGCCCCATTTCTGATCCGCCGAGTCGCCCTGACATCTCAATCTTGCAGCCTTTAATTGCCGGATTTCGTTCAACCTTACTAAGCGTCTGTTTTGCAACTCGACGGAATGCCACTCGTCGTTCCAATTGCTGCGCAATATCGTCTGCAAGAAGCGCGGCGTGGCTTTCAAAATCCTTAATTTCTTTGATTTCAATATTCAGGCGTACTGCTGCGGGGTCTTGCTTGTGTTTTTTCGCTGAGGCTTGGAGTATTTTAGTAATATGCTGTTCAATTTTTTTGATATTGCTTCCTTTGCTGCCAATCAAAATACCCGGACGAGCGGTGTTGATGATTACTCGCACTTTATTGCGGTTGCGGGTAATTTCAACATCGCGTACCGTTGATCGCTCAACACTATCAAAGATAAACACACGAATTGCTTCATCTTCCGCGAGAAATTGCGGCGTGCGCTTTCCACCCCACCAGTGGGATTGCCAGGTGCGGTTTGTGGTCAGTCGGAA
>MHXC01000021.1:0-9413 GCA_001824325.1 Parcubacteria group bacterium RIFCSPHIGHO2_01_FULL_47_10b | reverse complement strand
TCCCTTTCAGCACAATTGACGCATGGCACGTTGGGCGGCGAATCATTTCTGCGCGACCGCGTGATCGTGGCCAGTACCGCTTTAAAAACGGCCCTTGATCAACCATCAAATCCTGAACGATTAACGACTTCTCGTCAAGGTTATGTGTATTGACTGCATTTGCCTGGGCAGAGGAAAGTAACCGCATTGTAATCCGCGCTCCTTTGCGCGGGGTAAATTGCAACACTGACTTTGCCTGTACCAATGACTTGCCTCGAATAAGCGGCCGCAACATACGCATTTTCAGCGCTGAAATTCGGACATATTTTACTGTTGCGCGTACCTGTTTCATTTCGGTGTTGTTGCAGCTGGTGCAGCCTTAGGCGCTGCGTCCTGTTCCACTGCTCGCTGGAGCTTACCGCCGTGCTTAACAAATTTACGTGTTTGTGAAAACTCACCCAATTTATGGCCAACCATTTCTTCAGTGATGCGGACGATCACATGATCTTTGCCATTGTGCACACCGATCTTAAAACCAACCATTTCAGGCGTAATGACTGCGCGGCGCGCCCATGTTTTGATCGTGTCGCTGCTCGCGGGATCAGACTTCAGAATTTTCTTCTGCAGTCGTTCATCGATATAGGGGCCTTTTTTGAGTGATCGTGTCATGTTATGTGCTGTGATGTGCTTAGTCGCATCGCGCGCGTTATTTGTCTTTGCGCCGCTTAACAATATACATATTTGACTTTTTATGCCGTTTGCGGGTTTTTACGCCGCGTGCAGGCTTACCCCATGGGGTCTTCGGGATGCGGCCCTCACCGGTTCGTCCTTCTCCACCACCGTGCGGGTGATCGGCCGGAACCATTGCTACGCCACGGACTCCCGGACGAATACCCATGTGTCGTGATCGTCCTGCTTTTCCGATGCGAAGATAGCCGTGTTCCGGATTGCTTAAACTGCCAACTGATGCAGCTGCATCTTCCGGTATCATACGCACTTCTCCGGATGGTAGCTTAACGTGCACGAATCCACCTTCACGCGCCATGACTTGGGCGCTACCGCCCGCACCTCTTACCATCTGTCCGCCTTTTCCGGGTTTCATTTCAATATTAAAAACATCAGTGCCGATGTGAATATATTTGAGCGGCATTCGATTTCCCGGCTTCAGTGCGATTCGTTTTGCCGAGCTCATAACCGTGTCGTCAACTTGGAGCGTACGGGGCGCTAAAATATACGCTTTCATACCGTTTACATAGTGAATCAATGCAATTCTGGCAGAGCGATTTGGATCATACTCGAGACGCACAACCCGTGCCTCGACATCAAAATCACGCTGGCGGAAATCCACTGTTCGGTAGAGCCGCTTTACGGCGCCTCCCTTGTGGCGAACTGAAATTTTGCCGTGGCTTCGCGCAGCTGCATACGTACGAATGCGAGTTAGTGATTTCAATGGTCGTCCATCATGAAGACCAGCAAAATCCTGTTTGCCCATATTTCGTCGTCCTGCTGATGTTGGTTTATAAAACGTTGTCATGGTTGTTCGCTATCGAGCATCTATCGTTATGCGGTGAGCGATTCGATTCGCTCGCCTGTCTTTAATGTTACCAATGCTTTTTTCATCCCTGCGGTAATACCGATTCGCCCTCGAATTCGCTTTATTTTCGGCTTGCGATGCGTTATGCGCACTGACCGAACGTGCACCCCATAATATTGCTCAACTGCTTGTGCAATAGAGACTTTCGTAGCAGTGGGCGAAACTTGAAATGTGTAGATACCGAATTTTTGCAGGCGAGTCGTTTTTTCCGTCGTGTACGGTTTTTTCACAACACCTAATATCGTAACATTAGCAGCGCCAACCTTCTTCTTTGAGGCTTTCTCGATCACTGGTTTATGCGTTGTTTTTTTTGTTGCTTCGATCATGGTAATGAAAAAACTGCTTACGCGTTATGCCTGAGCAGCTTCCCGTTGTGAAAATATCGCGTTGATTGTTTCTAATGCCGCTGTTGTGACAATAACATATCGGTGGGTCAAAAGCAAGTGCGGGTGCAGGGATGTCGGGTGCGCGATGGTTACATTGGGGATATTGCGTGTCGCGCGCTTCATAGCATCATCGCGGTCGTTTGTAATTATCGCAATCGACGTACCTTCAAATGACCCTTTATGACCGCGTGCCTGCACAAAACTCGCCAATCTATCATGGACAGTCTTTGTTTTTAAGGGCGTTTGCGCGTTTCCGAGCGATTCAACGACAAATAATTCTTTATCAGCGAGTTTCCGTGTCAACGTTCCGAAGAGTGCCAGTTGTCGCATGTTGCGCGTGAGAATTCCTTTGTATGATCGCGTATTGCGAGCACCGTGTGCCTTGCCCCCACCGATCCAGAGCGGTGATCGGTTCGATCCAGCGCGGGCGCGTCCGGTCCCCTTTTGACGCCATGGCTTTTTACCGCCACCGCGGACTTCTCGTCGGTCACGCACATGCGCTGCCAGCGTTCTTTGGTTCGCCTCGAAAATCCGAACTGATTGATGTAAAAGCGCCTCATCAACGGTTGTATTGAAAATAGACTCATTTATTGCAACGTTTTCTTTCGCCACATCCCCGTTGATTGTATAAATCGTGGTTTTCATGATTGCACTAATTTGATCATGGCTCCGATGGGTCCGGGAACTGCTCCTCGAACACCAATGACATGCTGTGTCGGCTCAACCAAAACGACCTCAAGGTTTTTTATCGTGACTTGGTCGCTGCCCATGCGTCCCGCCATACGCTTGCCTTTTTGGGTATGCTGTGGAAAACGGTGCCCCGTGGAGCCGAGTTGTCGAAGTGCATAGCGGTGACCGTGTGATCTCGGACCACCGGCAAATCCGTGGCGCTTAACCGGGCCCTGGAATCCCTTGCCTTTCGAAATGCCGATTACCTCAATATAATCGCCAACCGTGAATACCGAAACATCCAGCATGTCGCCTCGCTTGACTGCTGGCGCAGTTGCATTCACTGGAACGCGAAATTCACGGAGTTTTGCATACGGCTTTAAATCTTTTAAATGTCCTTGCTTGGCTTTGTGGATAGTTTTTTTTGTTTCTTGGAAACCAACTTGAATTGCTTGGTAACCATCTTTCTCTGTGGTTCGAACTTGTGTAACTTGCACAGGGCCGGCCTGAATCAGCGTAACCGGAATAACCTCCTCTTTTGGGGAGAAAATCTGTGTCATGCCAATCTTTGTACCGAGAAGGAATTTCATATTATTACTAATGAAAAACCGGGTCGTTGCGGGCCCGGAGGACCTGTGACGCTCACTCTCATACCCACACTCGAACACGCTTTAAAACGCTTAACTCTTTACCTCGATATCCACTCCAGATGGCATGTTGAGACCCATGAGGGCGTCAATAAGCTTTGGATTGGGATCAAAGATATCGATGAGCCGCTTGTGCGTCCTCATCTCGAACTGCTCGCGCGAATCTTCGTGCACAAATGACGATCGGTGAACCGTATACTTGCGGATTGATGTTGGCAATGGAATGGGACCAGATACTGAGGCACCATGTCGGTATGCAGCGTCAACAATCTTTTTTGCTGCTTCGTCAATAATCTTATGGTCGTATGCCTTAATACGTATCCGAATTCGTCGAACATCTTCGCGCTCTTTAGCGACTGGCGCCACTTCTTTCTTTGGCTTTATTTGCCCTTGCGCTTGTTTTTTTGTTTGTGTTGGCATGTGCTCGTTCATAACAGCAGCCCGGAGGTTAGTCCGAGCTGTTTCGTGCTCATATCATCGTTACGCGATAATCTTCGTGATAACACCTGCTCCGACCGTACGACCGCCTTCTCGAATTGCAAATCGTTGCTGCTCCTCCATTGCAATCGGTCCAAGTAATTTCACCTTAAATTTTACCGTATCACCAGGCATCACCATCTCTGTCCCTTCTGGGAGTGTAACCTCGCCAGTAACGTCGGTTGTTCGGAGATAAAATTGTGGCTTGTATCCGTTGAAGAATGGCGTATGTCGCCCCCCCTCATCCTTTGATAGAATATATACCTCTGAATCGAATTCCGTATGCGGAGTGATTGACCCTGGCTTTGCCAATACTTGACCGCGCTCAACATCTTCCTTTTTGGTGCCGCGCAGCAAGATGCCCGCGTTGTCGCCTGCCTGACCTTCATCAAGCTGCTTGTTGAACATTTCAATACCGGTAACAGTAGTCTTTGTTGTTGCCCGCAAACCAACGATCTCAACTTCATCGTTAAGTTTTAATTTTCCGCGTTCAATACGACCGGTAACGACAGTGCCGCGACCTTCAATGCTGAAGATGTCCTCGATTGGCATCAAGAATGGCTTGTCTGTTTCGCGAACCGGATCAGGCACATGTGTATCGACAGCATCCATGAGTTGCAAAATCGCTTTTGCATACTCATCATCAATGCTCTTTGCCTCAAGCGCTTTCAATGAAGACCCCTTAATGATTGGCGTTGTCTTGCCGTCATACTTATATTTGTCAAGCAATTCTCGCACTTCATCTTCGACAAGTCCAATTAAATCTGGATCTTCAACCTGATCAATTTTATTGAGGTACACTACTAATGCAGGAACGCCGACTTGGCGTGCTAACAAAATATGCTCCTTGGTTTGGGGCATTGGACCGTCTGCTGCAGAGATAACTAAAATAGCGCCGTCCATTTGAGCGGCTCCCGTAATCATGTTCTTAATATAGTCAGCATGGCCCGGTGCATCGATGTGTGCATAGTGGCGTTTGTTTGTTTCGTATTCAGAGTGATGCAACGCAATAGTAATACCGCGCGCCTTTTCCTCTGGCGCAGAGTCGATCTGGTCGACATTCTCGAGTCGCACTTTATTGCCCTTCAAATTCAACACATGCAAAATTGCCGCCGTTGTCGTTGTCTTGCCATGGTCAACGTGACCAATGGTACCGATATTTACGTGTGGTTTTGTTCGCTCAAACTTCTCTGCCATGATGCTTAATTAATGATTACTAAAAAATTATGATACGATGAACCATACAGGGAACAAGCCCTCCGGATATCGCACTTGATTATAAGTGAGTTAGTGTCATTGTATCAGGATATAACGAGCTGTCAATACTTACTTCTTTGCTTTTTCAGTATCACCTTTCATCTTTTCAACTATGTTCTGAGGCACTGGTTCGTAATGCCCGAATTCCATGACTGACGATCCCCGTCCTTGCGTGAGCGAGCGAAGCTGTGTGGTATATCCGAACATCTGTGCAAGTGGCACATCAGCATGAACAACCTTAATATTATGACGGTCGGTAATTTCTCGAATCTTTGCTCGTCGAGCGCTCAAGTCGCCCGTAATATCACCGAGATAATTCTCCGGGGTCATAACTTCAACTTTCATAATTGGCTCGAGTAAGATCGGCTTTGCCTGGCGAGCTGCCTCCTGAAATGCCATTGATGCGGCGATCTTAAATGCTGCTTCGGAGGAGTCAACGTCGTGGTATGATCCGTCGAATATCGTGACTTTGACGTCGACTACCGGGTAGCCTGCGATAACGCCCTTGCCCAAAGCTTCCTCGATGCCTTTTTTACATGCAGGGATATATTCTTCAGGGATGGTGCCGCCACGGATATCATTGACAAATTCAAAACCCTTGCCGCGCGCTTGCGGTTCGATATATAACTCCACGTCTCCGTACTGACCGCGACCGCCTGTCTGCTTGATATATTGACCACGAGCTTCTGCCTTCTTTGTCACCGTTTCTTTATAGGCAACGCGTGGCTGCCCGACATTAGCTTCAACTTTAAATTCTCGGCGCAACCGATCAACTAAAATTTCCAAGTGCAGCTCACCCATGCCCGAGATCACCGTATCGCTCGTTTCTTGGTCGATGCGAATAGAGAACGTTGGGTCTTCTTCTGCAAGGCGTCGCAAACCGAGCGCGAGCTTTTCTTGGTCTGCCTTAGTTTTCGGCTCGATCTTGACGGAAATGACTGGGTCTGGGAAATCAATCTTCTCCAAAATAATGAGATTTTTTTCATCAGTGAGCGTGTCGCCGGTTGTTGTTTTTTTCAATCCAACGATTGCGCCGATGTCACCTGCACGAATTTCAGCTTCTTCTGCGCGGTTATTCGCATGCATACGCAATATACGTCCGACGCGCTCTTTTTCGTCGCTGGAAGCATTGAGAACATATGAGCCCGCCTGCATCACACCCGAATACATGCGGAAGTAGGTAAGGTGACCGACAAACGGATCGAATTGAATTTTGAATGCAAGGGCTGCCAATGGCTCGGCATCATCTGGCTTTCGGAATACATCTTTGCCGTCTTTATCAGTGCCATGTACCGGTGGCATGTCGAGTGGTGATGGCAAGAAGTCGACAACTGCGTCCAATACTAATTGTACACCCATGTTTTTTAAGGCTGACCCGCAGTAGACCGGCACCAATTCATTCGCAATAATTGCTTTGCGTGCTGTTGCGCGAAGCTTGTCGAGTTCGGGAATGTTGCCCTCGAGATAGGCATGCATCAATTCGTCGTCGTGCTCGACAATTTTTTCGATCAGGTATTCGCGAGCTTTCGCAGCGGCTGCTTGCATATCGGCAGGGACCTCTTCGTACGTGACTTTCTCCCCGTGTTCCCCGCTAAATGAAACCGCTTTCATCTGCAATAAGTCGATAATTTTTGAAAAATGACTTTCTTCGCCAATGGGAAGTTGAAACGGCACCGCTTTCTTGCTTAAGCGCTCGAGAATTGAGTTAAATGAAAAATCAAAGCTCGCACCCATCCGATCCAGCTTGTTGATAAAGCAGATCCGCGGCACTTTATACTTATCTGCCTGGCGCCACACTGTTTCAGATTGCGCTTCAACACCTGCCACGCCATCAAAAAGCACCACCGCTCCATCAAGAACCCGCAACGATCGCTCAACCTCAACGGTGAAATCGACGTGCCCCGGAGTGTCAATGATATTGATTTGATGCCTATTTTCGTCCGTCCGTCCCGCCTGTGTTTTATACCAAAATGCCGTTGTTGCCGCTGCAGTAATCGTAATGCCACGCTCCTGCTCTTGCTCCATCCAGTCCATAATTGCCTGGCCTTCGTGCACCTCGCCGATTTTATGCGAAATGCCGGTATAAAATAAAACGCGCTCGGTAAATGTTGTTTTGCCAGCGTCGATGTGGGCAATAATGCCTATGTTTCGAATTTTATTCTTCGGCGTTGTCATAAAAGTACAGCTACTACCATGCCAAGTAGGCAAATGCGCGATTTGCCTCGGCTTGTTTGACCGTCGTCTCTTTAATCTTAATCGCTTCGCCTTCGTTGTTGCTTGCCGCAATGATTTCTTCGGCCAGCCGGTCTGCCATTGGCTTACCTTTCTTCGTTCGCGCTGCTTGAATCATCCACTTCATTGCCAAGAATCTCTTTCGCTCGCCGACTACTTGCACCGGCACCTGATAGTTGGCCCCACCGACTCGTTTCGTTTTGACCTCGATTGCGGGTGAAACATTCTTTAACGCTTGTGAAAAAAGTTGCATTGGCTGTTTGCCTGTTTTTTGCTCGGCAATATCCAGCGCTTTATAGACTACCAACCGTGCAACGGTCTTTTCGCCACAATACATCGCGTGGTTAATAAATTTTTCTAAGACAATACTATTAAACCGTGGATCCGGTTGAATGACTTGTTTTCGTACCTTGTGGTTTCCTCGTGGCATAGAATGGTGCTAGTAGTGTTATTTGTCTTTTGGCGTTTTAACGCCGTATTTCGATCGTCCTTGCTTGCGGTCGTCAACCCCTGCAGTATCAAGCACGCCGCGAACGATATGATAGCGTACACCTGGCAAGTCTTTCACGCGGCCGCCGCGGATGACGACTACGGAGTGCTCTTGTAAATTGTGACCTTCGCCCGGGATATATGCGGTCACTTCCATGCCGTTGCTCAAACGTACGCGGGCAATTTTTCGCAAAGCCGAGTTTGGCTTCTTCGGAGTCATCGTAGCAACCTTTATACACACGCCACGCTTAAACGGCGATGGGTAATAGGTCGGTCGGTTCTTTAATGTATTAAAACCACGCTGCAGCGCGATTGCTTTCGACTTGCGCACAACTTTTTTTCGAGGGTGGCGTACTAATTGATTTATGGTAGGCATAGATGGACTTGGTAGTTACGTGGGTTGGTATATTGTCTGATTTGCTAATAAAAACAATCGAGATCACCCGCGTCGATCCCAATATCTTACAATGTAACGCATGATTGGGAGTGTGTCAAGAAAGCCGTGCTTTTGCGATTGCAATTCATCAGGCCCCAACAATAAGTGTAAATAACGCCTGGGCAATGGGAGCAAGAACAAAGAACGCAATAGCAAGTGCAAGAAAAATCCCTAGCCCCGATCGTCCAATAGATTCAATTGCTCGAGGAAAAAATTGATAGAACACTTTTGAGCCGTCAAGTGGCGGAGCTGGGATCAGATTGAAAAGTGCCAAGTACAAATTTATTTGCACAACATAGGCGATGAGTACTGAAAATTCTGCATTAGTGGTAAGCAGTCCAAAACGAAGCCCAAGACCTAACACAATAGCAATGGCAAAATTAGACAGAGGCCCAGCGATTGCTACTTTAAGTATGCCGTTTTTTTGGTCGCGAAGATTGTACGGGTTAAAGGGAACTGGCTTAGCCCAACCGATAAAGATATTCGACGTAAGCACTAATACAAGTGGTATCAAAACAGTGCCAAGTGGATCGAGGTGCCGTAAAGGATTCAGAGTCAACCGGCCCTCGAGGCGTGCTGTCGGATCACCAAGATAGTTCGCAGTCCACGCATGCGCGTATTCGTGTACCACAGCAGAAAAAATAATCACTATATAGGTGAAGAGACCACTAATGAGCGAAGCAGAGTCCATGCGCGAGGGCGTATGTTAGACGTTATGACTTTGTAGGTGAGGTCGGGGTTGTAACGGTCGCTGTGATTGTTGTAACAGGGCGACGAACGTGCACTTTAAGCGTAGTTCGGATGCACTTGGTGCATGCACGCACTCGCCTACCATCAGAGGTCGTGGTAATTTGCAAATTGGGAAATTTGCGCTCTTTGAGCGTTGGGTTAAAGTGGCCGCGCAACTTCTTGTAGCGCCACTGCATCACTGACGTCTTGCCGCATAATGCACATACTCGTGACATAATAGTAGTAACGGTGATTATCGATTGGTGCGAAAATAAATAAACAGCAACGAACTGTTGCATTGATTATGTAACTATACTAATATAGGTATAGTTTGTTGTAAAGAGTGTGACATACCGGGCCGTGGCCTAGAGGCTCAAGGCGCATGCATGGGGTGCATGAGATCGCGAGTTCAAATCTCGCCGGCCCGAACTAAATGAACCTCCCCGCCCTTACAGGCGGGGTCTCTGTTTATTCGAACAGCGTTGCTGTCCGTCCCCTATCGTGCTTGCCTTGTTGGG
>MHXC01000020.1 GCA_001824325.1 Parcubacteria group bacterium RIFCSPHIGHO2_01_FULL_47_10b | reverse complement strand
TCTCCGGTTGCGATACCTCGGCGGCATTTCCAGCTATCAGCGGCGGTTGGATGCCGATGATGAATATTATGTGGGGAGGGGGGTCGTCTCCCTTTGGCAGTAATAATTCAACAAACAACAATATGATGAATTTTGGATTCGGTCCCTTTGGCGGTTTCGGCTGGATATTTATGATTCTCTGGTGGGTCTTGATAATCGCCGGCATTGTCGCGCTTATCAAATGGCTCACGAGCCAATCGCGTGGCACTCACCATAACGAGAAATCTGCGCTTGAAATCTTGCAACAGCGATACGCCAAGGGCGAGATTAACAAGCAGGAATTTGAGGAAAAGAAAAAAGATTTAAATTAGACTGTTATGAAAATCGGTATCATCTTACAATCCAATAATCCGGAACATATTTGGAACACGTTCCGTTTTGGCATTACCTCGCTTAAAGCCGATCACGAGGTAACTGTCTTTTTAATGAGTGAGGGAGCCGAGCTTGATACTATTGCCGACACAGAACACTTTGATATCTCCAAGAAGGTTGCGGAGTACAGAGAATTAAAAGGAAACCTGTATGCGTGTGGCACCTGTTTGGAAATTCGTGGTAAAAAAGAGGCCGGTGTCTGTCCGGTCTCTACCATGACTGATTTACTTAAAATGGTTGAGGAGTCGGATAAAGTGCTCGTGTTCGGATAGGAGGGCTCATTAAAAAAACGAAACCAATATGGTAAGAATGTTGAAAACACACAAACAAGTAAATACCCCTATCAAAAGAAAGGTCACCGTACACACTGATGGAGGAGCGCTCAATAATCCGGGACCGGCTGCCATTGGCGTGGTAATTCAAGGCACTGCTGATGCAACGCCTCGTACCTACAGCGCGTCGATAGGCGATCGAACGAACAACGAGGCAGAATATGAGGCAGTAATTTTTGCATTAAAAAAACTCAAGTCACTCTATGGCAAAGAGGTGGTGCGAGACGTCTCCATCGAATTTTTTAGCGATAGCACGCTCATGGTGCAGCAGCTAAATCATAAATTCAAAATCGAGCACGACAATATTGTGCCGTTGTTTATAAAGATCTGGAATTTACTCATTCATTTTGGCTCCGTCACTTTTCGGTATATCCCACGAGAACAAAATCGGGTGGCGGATGGGTTGGTGAAGGGGGTACTATCACAGTGACTTTTCGATTATCTTGAAATTGGAATGCCCTATGATAGGATGTTAGTACTAAAATGAGAAAGGGGTTGAGAGAGTGTATAACCAAAAGAGAGAAGTAGAAAAACAACGGATATTCGAGACCAGTATGGGCTGGGTGTTGCTTGTTCTCCTCGTTCGAAGCAAAACAAATGTGAACGAGCGACTCTCGGTCCAGAGCATTCACAAGCTGTTATTCGAGGAGGTCGATCAAGTTGAAAAAAGCAAGGGCATAAAACTGGATCCTTTGACCTGGTACTTCGGCTCCCATAACATTGATTCGAGTCTGAGGTGGCTTGAACGTCGGTCGGCTTTAAGGGGATCAAACAATCAAAATCCTGATCTTTTACACTATTCCGTTAATAAAAGAATTGCCGTGCGATTGATTGCGAGACGTGCTCCAGGTATCGCAGTCGCTATCAATAAACCCGTCGAAGAGATATTCAGAATGCTCGACGAACTTGAGGATTCTGCCATATTAGACTCATGAGCTCGTTAGGACTCCGATTGGAACGCCTCGGTTCATTATTCTATCAGTAATCTCTACCGTCTGATAGAATAATGGCTGGGGCGTCGTTTTTTTTGAATTGAAAAAGTATTCATCGCGAAGTCCGAGAAAAAAGTTTTCGGATTAATACTGTTCTCTCCAATACTCGGTGAACAGTATATACTGGGTGTATAATAGATAGATAGATAGATAATATTATCCTTTTTGGTTCATACGCGTGGGGCACGCCGACAGAAGACAGCGATGTTGACTTATGTATTGTTCAACAGACCAAGCTCAATAAATTCGATAGAGAGAGCGCTATTCGTCACGAGTTATTCGGAAATAACTTCCCACCCATCGATCTTTTGGTATATACGCCCGAAGAATTGAAACATCGTCTGCAAATTGATGATTTTTTTGTAAAAAAAATTGAAAATAGCGGTAAAATTCGATTTGAACGTTAAAACATTGACTCCTGATAAAAATCCGCTACAATATCCACATGGACTTCGCAATTATACAAACATACGGTAAGCAATATACAGTCGCCGAGGGCGATGTTATTAAGCTGTCGGTACGAATGGAAGAGAATAGTAAGACAATGAACTTTGACGAGGTATTACTGGTTCACAAAGACGGCAAAACAGTCGTGGGGAAGCCGTTCATTTCTAATGCTTCAGTTGCCGGAGAGGTCGTAGATCAAGGTAGAGATCGAAAAATCATCATTTTCAAATACAAGCCAAAAAAGCGCTATCGCGTCACCAGAGGACACCGCCAGGACTTTGCTCGAGTTAAGATCGGAAAGATTACGGCGTAAGCCTCGCGCGAGAACATTCCGCACGCTGGATCCTCCTTGTCATTATAGTTTCGTCCGCCCCCGAAATGCTCCCTGCAGCGTTTCTGTATCTGCATAGCGCAAATCAGCACCAGTCGGTAAACCCCGCCCCAAGCGGGTAATTTTGATCCCTGTGCGCGCGAGCGCCGCTGCCAAATAAGCTGCGGATGCGTCGCCTTGCGGCGTTGGATTGAATGCAATAATGAGCTCCCTAACGGGTTCGGTGCGTAAACGCTTGCCTAGCGCTGTAAGTCTTTGGAATGGTATGGAGTGCTTGCTGCTGGCGATAGAGGCCTTCTGAAGGCCTTTTTGGGCGTATAACAACGATCCGGTGATGAAATATACCCCTGTATACCCAGCGCGGTCAAGCGGCTCGGCATCGAGCTCCCGTTCGACAAGCACTATTGTTTGTTGGTCGCGTTTTGGATCAGCACAGATGTTGCACATTTCGCCGTGTTTCAACTTATCTACAGTGCGAAAACACCGCGGGCACATTGATGTGCTATCACGCAATGTTTTAATAAGATTGGCAAGCGAATCAAGCTCTGCTTGTGGGCGGTGCTTCAGAAAAAACACATATTTCGCCGCGGTTTTAGGACCTACGTCGGGAAATGCGGTAAGCGCCTCAACTAAATCTTTTATTGCGTGGGGAAACCAGGTGGACATGGATGGTCAGCAACAGATAGATATTATTGCAAATCAGCGATAATATTGGCGAAGTCATCGCTTTCGTCCTTTTTGCCTGCTGATTTTGGTTTTGATATTATTTTATGCGACGTTCCCGATAGGTGCGGCACGCCTATGTGAGCTCCGCCCCCTTGACCAGCCGGGATCTGCTGTTCGCCATGCGCCGTATCTAGACTCGTATATCGCACATTTTCAGCATCGAAATAGAGCTCGATTTTGCCCGTGGGTCCGTTGCGATGTTTCGCAACAATTATATCAGCAATATTCGGCCGATCAGAATGCTCTTTTACTTTGTCTTCGCGGTAAATAAACATGACAACGTCCGCGTCCTGCTCGATCGAACCACTCTCGCGTAAATCCGCCAAGCGCGGCACTTGCGTCGGACGATGCTCCACCGCGCGGGACAGCTGACTCAACGCCAACACCGGAACATTTAACTCGCGCGCCAATCCTTTGAGTCCACGCGAAATCTCGCTCACTTCCTGTGCGCGGGAATCACTTCGTGTGTGCGCCTGCATCAGTTGTAAATAATCAACGACTACCAGGCCCAATCCATGCCGCGACTGCAAGCGGCGCGCAAGTGTCTTCATCTGAAACACGGTCGACGAAATCGCATCGTCGATATAAATCGGCGCGTCTTGTAAAATAGCAAATGCTTGCTGCAGCTTGGTGAAATCGTTGTTTGCCCCGCGATCAGACAAACGACCCGTGCGTAATTTCCACAAACTCACTCCAGACACCGAGGATAATAAACGATCTACCAATTGCTCCTTGCTCATTTCAAGTGAAAACAACGCAACGGGAATTTTTTCGTGCAACGCTGCATAACGCGCCATATCCAATGCCAATGTAGTTTTACCGAAACTGGGTCGCGCCGCAAGAATTACCAAGTCGGACTGCTGCAAGCCGGACAACAGATTGTCGAGTTGCGTAAACCCGGTTGGCACACCGCGGTATACGCCTCCCTCCTGGTTGGTGAGCCGGTCAATACGCCCAAACGCGTCGCCCAGCGTTTCTTTTAAGTGGACAAAGTCCTCGCGCATGGAACGCTTCGCTACTGCGTAAATGTGGCCCTCGGCTTCGTCCACCAATTCTTCGAGCTTCCGATCTTCGCGATATCCCAACTCCATGATATTGCCCGCAGCGCTAATCAAATCACGTAAAATACGCTTGTTTTTCACTAATTTGGCGTAGGCCTCGATATGTACCGGTGTGGCTACCGTATTCAGTAGTCCTGCTAAAAATGACGAGCCGCCGACCCCTTCCAGTTGCTTTCGCGATTTCAACAAGCTCGAAACATTCAAAATGTCTATGGGCTCATTTTTCGAATACAACGACACAATTGCCTCGTAAATAATCCGATGAATGTCTCGATAAAAATCAGCGGACTCAAGCCAATCGGCGACTTTAATAATGGCATTCTTGTCCATCATCAACGAACCCAAAACAGAGGCCTCTGCCTCGAGGTCCTGTGGGGGAGTCCGATATTTGATGTTGGGCGATTGCGTTGCCATTAGATTTTTTTGATAACCGAGCCAAACTGGGTATCTCGGATCTCGAAACCTTCTGCAAGTACCTCGCGGCGAATTGCGTCTGCTGCGTCAAATTGTTTGTTATAACGTAGTTGTTCGCGCTTATGAGCTGCCTCTCGAATTCGCTTTGGAATGGCACCGTGTGGGGCGCGTGCCGCTCCAGCGCCACCACGCTTAGGGAATAAACCGAGAACCCTATTAAACCATTCCATCGCCTCGCGCACCATGCTCGCATCATCGCAAGCCAAGGACCCACGATCGATGTAGCCGTTGATCAGTCGAATATACCCAAACACTACGGCAACTCCTTCAGGTGTATTCAAGTCATCATTGACCTGCTGCATGAACGACCGCTTCGCCGCCTCGGTCTCCGCAACCAGCGTGCCCGACAGCGCTCCTCCCTTAACGCACATTGCGCGCAATCGAAACAAAAACTCGTGCATTCCATCGAGCGTATCTTGTGCTTTCTTGATCGCATCCCATGAAAAATGCATCTGCGATCGATAATGGCTCTGGAGCACGAGGAGACGATACGCTAACGGCGAATACCCCTTGGCCTCGACATCCTCGATACGCACAAAATTGCCCTGCGACTTCGCCATTTTATCCCCATCCATTGTCAAAAATTCGCTATGCAGCCAATAGTGCGCCATAGAGACGCCTCGCGCATTCTCGGTCTGCGCAATCTCATTCGTATGATGAACGGGGATGTGATCAATGCCGCCAGTATGAATATCAAATGGGACACCGAGGTATTTTTCGCTCATCGCAGAGCATTCAATGTGCCAGCCGGGGAAGCCTTTGCCGGCGTCACCACTCGTGCTTTTCCGCGTACTTTTCCAAGGACTATCCCATTCCATTTGCCGCTTGCTCCCGCTTGGTGAGAATTTCCATAGCGCAAAGTCGCTTGGGTTGCGCTTGCCTTCAATAACCGCTACGCGCGCGCCTGCCAGTTTTTCTTGCAACGCCTGGCCAGCGAGCCGACCATAATTGGGATCTTTTAAGGTGTCAAAATAAATACCGTCAGCAGTAGCATAGGTAAACCCTTTGCGCTCGAGCTCGCGTACCAGATCAATCTGCTCTTGAATATGATCAGTGGCGCGGGGCCGCATAGATGGCTCTTTTAAGCCAAGTGCCTTACTGTTCCGAATAAAGTTATCCGTATACTTTTTTGCGATATCCCAAATCGAGACCTGCTCGCGAGAAGCCGATCGCTCCATTTTGTCGTCCCCGGTATCGGCATCGGAAACCAAATGCCCTACGTCAGTGATATTCATCACTTGCTTGACCCGATATCCATTCAGCTCGAGCGCCCGCCGCAGTATATCTGCCACAATAAACGTCCGGAAATTGCCCACATGTGCATAGTCGTAAACCGTAGGGCCGCAATTATACATATGCACCGTCTTCTTTCGAATCGGCTTGAATGCCTCATTGGTCCTTGTAAGCGTGTTATATAGCGTGAGCATGTTTGACGACGCCCCTCCTTCGTCCGCGATTAAACCCTGAATGAAATCTCTGGTTATAACATTTTTTTACGATGCAAGCGCCACAGTACGAGGATTTCGACTGCCAAAAACAAAACCATAATTATCCAAAAAAAGCCCTCTCGGTCTCGCCCTTTATCATTTAGCTCAAGTATAAACTGGAACGGGAGAATCAATCCGGTAATCACCGTCAACGTCGAAACAACTTGATTAATCTTGCTTGATAATAGCGATTCGTTCGTATTACTCAATGATTGAATCGTGTCGAAATGATTTTCGAGCTGCTCTTCGACACGCGCAAAGTTGTTTTGTATATCATGAAAATGCGTTCGGGATTTCGGCCCGAATATGTCGACGCCTAGGTCAGCCAGATGTTTCAAAAAAGCACGCTGCGGCAACACGGCTCGTCGAAAATTAATAATATTCGCCGTGGTGAGAGAAATCCGCTTTACCATCTTACGCTCATTCCCCGCAAAAATATGCTCCTGGATGTCGTTCAGCTCGCGCTGAATATGGTCAAGTTCCCGCAAAAAAAACTCAAAAATTTCGTCGAAAAGGTTTGACGCTGCGAAAACAACGTTTTTTTCAAACATGTACCCATGCTCTTTCGGCGCAGCCTCAAGTTGTCGCTTCAATTCTTCGATTGGCTGTATCGGCTTGTAATGAATGGTTAGCAATGTATCCTTGATCAATACAAAATCCAGTTCGACCGGCTCAACCATATATTTATCTGCGTTGTACAACGGCACGTGTATCACCACGTAAATCACGCCATCAAATTCCTCAACATGCGGTCTCGTCGTCGGAGTGCCCAGGCTCGATAAGAGCATGGGATTTAGATGATGTGTGCGCTTCAAATATGCTAGATCATCACGCGATGGCGCTTCGATATCTACCCAGCTCACTTGCTTGCCTTTGAATGTATACATAGGATTATGTTATTGCTCGTGACACCATTATACCGTGTAGACCATGAACCGACAAATTACTATAAGCGCCGCCATTTCCAAATAGGCGTATATAACAGAGTGGACAACGCGTGGACAAATTAGCACTCTCTTGACTCGAGTGCTAACTATCGTATAATAGGGTTATATGCTTACTGATCGCGCACAACTCATATTGCGGGCAGCAATCCATGAATACATCAATAGCGCCATGCCAATCGGTTCGGCGCATTTGCACCGTACCTATGACTGGGATATTTCACCTGCCACTATTCGCAATGAACTTGCGGAGCTTGAAGACGAGGGCTTTTTATCACACCCATACACGTCGGCGGGACGAATCCCCACAGACCGCGGATACCAATTTTTCGCGCAAACACTCGCAACAGACCAGATCGAGATTGAATCACACGAATCGTTTTCATTTACTCGAACGAGCTCTCCAGACGATTTAGCATCACATATCTCCGAACAAGTTCGCAGCGTTGTATATGCGGCAACGAGGAATCACATCGTTCGTCGCGGCCTTGAGCGGGTGCTCGAAGAACCAGAATTCTCATCCCGTGATGCCATTTTAGCATTTCTCCATGCAGGGGACGCACTCGAACAGCACCTGAGCGACGTATCAGAGGTTGTTCCACGGAACGAAGTTGCCATTATGATTGGCGACGAAACAACGCGGTATCTTTCGACAGACGAATATAGTATAATGGCAAGTAAATTCATGCGCGGTGGAAAAGAATATATTGTACTTATGCATGGACCAAAACGCATGGACTACGAACGCAACGCAGACATTTTGCGTTGTTTATGTATGTAAATATCCGCACATTATGACAACGAAAAAACAACACACAAACAAAAAACGAGGCCATGCTGAAACGCCCAAGACTCCTGATTCGGTAAACCAGCTCGAGTCAAAGGCACAGGAATATTTACAAGGTTGGCAACGGTGCCAAGCAGATTTCGAAAATTATCGCAAGGAGGAAGATAAGAATCGCCAGTTAGCGCGGGAGTTTCTGAAAGCGACGATCGTGAGTGAACTTATTCCGGTACTTGATAATTTCGATGTTGCGATGAAGCATAGTCCGGGCGATTCAACCAGTCCCGCCGATCCGACTGACTCAAAAGCCAAACAGTGGCTGCACGGCATTGGTCATATACATAAGCAGCTGGTGCAGCTGGTCGAAAGTTGGGGCGTTCGGATTATTAACCCAGTTGGCGAACCGTTTGACCCGCTCTATCATGAAGCGTTAGATCACGATGGCGCTGGCCACGCGGTCACACAGGTAGTCCATAAGGGATACCTATTTCAAGATCGGGTATTACGGCCCGCAAAGGTTCGCGTTGGCACACAGGCAGCGCCCTCGCAACCGACACAGCAAGCAAATCAAACATAATCCTTAACGAATAAATATGATAGACAAACAATCTGACGGCGTCATTATTGGGATCGACTTGGGAACGACCAATTCCGCCATGGCTATTGTGGAGGGCGGCCAACCCAAAATAATCGAAAACACGGAGGGAAATCGAACAACTCCGTCCGTGGTAGCGCTCTCAAAAGCAGGCGAACGACTCGTCGGCCAAATTGCCAAGCGCCAAGCCGTAACCAATTCCGACAATACGATTTATTCTGCAAAGCGCCTTATGGGCCGCCGATTTAAAGACAAGGAAGTGCAAAAAGCGCTGAAAATTCTACCCTACCATATACGGGAGGGTAACTCGGGCAGTGTCGAAATCAAGCTCGGAGAAAAATGGCTACGGCCATCGGAGATTTCGGCAATGGTATTACAAAAATTAAAGGCGGACGCGGAAGCAAAGCTCGGTAAAAAGGTCACAGGGGCCGTCATTACGGTACCTGCATATTTTGATGATTCACAACGCAAGGCAACAAAAGATGCCGGCACCATTGCCGGACTTACGGTCGAACGAATCATCAACGAACCTACGGCTGCTGCATTGGCCTATGGACTCGACAAAAAGAAAGACGAACAGATCGTAGTCTATGATTTCGGCGGTGGTACGTTCGACGTTTCGGTACTTGAAGTCAGCGCTGATACTATTGAAGTGAAGGCAACCGGCGGCGACACATTCCTCGGCGGCGATGACTTTGATATCGAGATCATCAACTGGATAGTAGGAGAGTTCAAAAAGGACCAAGGCATTGATTTAAGCCAAGATAAGCTCGCGTTGCAACGACTCAAAGAAGCCGCAGAGAAAACGAAGCACGAACTCTCAAGTAAATCCAGCACCGACATCAATATTCCATTTA
>MHXC01000019.1 GCA_001824325.1 Parcubacteria group bacterium RIFCSPHIGHO2_01_FULL_47_10b | reverse complement strand
GATAGGCGCTGGAGCACCCGTACTTACGCCAAAGCGATATATCTGATTCTGGGTCAACGCATAGACGCGATTATTGAATTCAGCAATGGCTTGAATGGGCGCATCGAGTTCGATATTGTCGGTAGTAATATCGCCAGTCTTGAGGTTCATAAATACGAAAGTATTGGGCGAGTCGACGGAATACAAGAGGAGTTGGTTCGTTGTAGTCAGGAGCGCGGCACCGGTTGTGGGTTTCAGGTCGGCGCTATAACGGATGAAAATGCCGTCAATATCAGTTGTTTCATCAGCGAAATAGACGCTTTCATCTCCGACAAGTATAAGTCGCGGAGAGGCGTCTGTGCGAATAAAGCCAGTGTAGATCGTAAATGGTTTATTGAGTGAAAGGGTGGTAAATCGAATGGCGATGTCATCGTCGGTGAGTCGGATGGTTTTGGTTCGTTTATCCGTCAAAAGCTGGTCGAGCTTGGCTTGATTGCCCTGCTGTTTAACGAGGTTTGTTTGTATTTGGCCTTTGAGTTGTTGTTGATAGATAAGGGCGCCTGCGAGCATGATGATGGCCAGGATGAATAGCCCGACTAGTGCATAGAAACGGGTTTTTGATGGAGCTCCACTGCTGCGCGAAATACTAATGTGCGGCATAGGGGTTGGTCTTGACATTGGAGTCGTGCCGGTGGTTCTGGCGTTTCGTATCGTTTTTATTCGATCGATAATTCGTTGCATCAATTGCGACAACCTTGAGCCGACAATGCGGATACCCGAAGAAGCATTTCTTTTCACTGAGCCGAATATCTGTGATACCTGGCGAGTTCCTTCGCGCAGTCTCATGCCGGCTGGATGGAGTTGCCCAGTAATCGTTTGAACGTCGGGTCGTGAGAGTTTTGCACTTTGGAATTTATCTTTAATGGTTTTAAGAGCTTGGGTAAAGCCAAGGGACAGGCGCTTACCGAGTGACGACATAAGGATTGGAAACTTTTCTCGAACCTTTCGCGCCACTGATGCAAAAGCAGCTTTAACTGCTGCGCCTCGATCTTTGTGGGTAGAAGGCGATCGCGCAGGCGGTTTTTGTTGCATGAAATGTTCGATTGAACCTTCTGATGGTTCAGTTGCTTCGATTACTTCTGGCACCTCCTCGGACTTCCTTCCTATTTTTTTCAGGGATGGCTTTGGTTCTGGGGTTTGTTTTGGCTTCTGTTGCGGCTCCAATTCGGTCTCGGGCTCTGGCTCTGGCTCTGGCTCTGCATCCAGATCAAGTATAGTCTTGCCGATGTGCTCACTGCCCTCGCCGTTTAAGTGAATTTGTAATTGGACGCACGCCTGACTGGTTACGGGGTCAACCGTGAGTAGGTATTTCTGTATGGAGGCATGCTCAGTGTCGAATTGCCGACTCGCCAATTTATTGCGCATCGACTCTTGTGACAGAAACGGCGCCAATCGGGGAGTGAAGAATAGGAGTATGTCGCGGTCGTTGAGTTGGCCGCTAATAATATCGGAAAAGAATTTATATCGCTGGCGGACGTCGTTGTCAGCTTCTGCGTGGCCAATGTTTAGCCAATTAGAACCGCGAACGAGAACAATCTCGCTGTCGCCGGTTTTTGAAAAATATATCGCCCGGTCGGCGACTGCGGCTACAATAAAGTGAAATGTTTCTCGAATACTGGAGAGCTCGCGGCTGGTAAGCTGATCGATTTGATTGTTGACTTGTTTGAGCGCAAGTTCGAGGTTGTCTTCCGGGGTGCCGGAGATAGTATGGTAATATGTTTTTTTGACGATAGAAGCAATGGAGTTCAATACAAAAAAATCGTCTTTTTGTTTTCGGCCGATCGACTCGATTTCGCCGATTATAAACAGATTGCCCAGGTGTTCACACGCAACATTCTCCGGTCGATACATAAAAATATCGACTCGGTTACGGCCTTCTATAAGGAGTTTGGAAACCTCGATTTCAGCTTTCATAGGACAACCCAAGTATACTATAGTTGTTTTTTTTCGCAAATTGAAACGGTGGAAACCCTGTTGATATTGACGTTTCAAAAAAATGAAACTAGGATGTAGGTGTATGTTACATCAAGAAGTCCTCGGTAAATTATTTGGCTCTGACACGCAGGCACGCGCGCTTAAGTTCTTATTCCATCACCCGACGGAAACATTCCGCGTCGGTGAAATTGCCCGCGAAATTCAGGCCAACTATAATACGACACACGCATATCTTCAAACTCTTGAACAAATTGGGCTCTTGCGGACCGAGCAGGGAAAAATGGAAGCGGGGGTAAAAAAGAGTGAGAGTCTCAAGCCGTTGTATGGCATTGATCAGAAATTCGAACTGTATCTCGAATTGAAGGCGCTCATTTTGAAAGCATTTCCAATTAATGAAATGGACACGGTTCGGAAACTGAATGCGCTTGGGAAGATTCGGTTGGCGTTACTGCTGGGTGTGTTTTTGGGCAAAGACAACTCACAAATTGATTTCTTTATTGTTGGGGATGATATTGAGCCGGCAAAGATGAAGACATTTATCCAGGAAATAGAAGCTGATGTAGGCCGAACTATCAATTATACCGTCATGGAGACGAGTGAGTTCACGTATCGATACAATATCTATGATCGGTTTGTGCGGAGTATTTTCCAGAAGCCGCATCGGCGGATTATTGATAATTTGAAGGTCTAAGCGAGCGCCTCCCCTTGAACTAATTCCACGCCCCTGACTCGTGGTACCCATGTTCGAATTTTACATTCTCACACGGGCACCACTCGTCTTAACTGGTGTTGTTGCCAGCGAGGTGTATCAGCGTTATTATTAGGAGTAGGCATGAGTTCATTTACGAGGGCGACTAGCTCAGTTGGTTAGAGCGTTCGATTCACATTCGAAAGGTCTCAGGTTCGAATCCTGAGTCGCCCATAGTCAGTTTTTTTCTGCAGCGATTTTTTTTGGGTTTACTGATCTAATTTTTTCTGATAAGATTGGAATACGTCGGTCAATTTTAATCTCTTCTTACCAGGAAAATAATTGATTAAGGGATTATGCAAAAACCGTATTACAAAAAACAAAGATTTAGATTATACCACGCAAATTGCATGGATATTCTCGCCGGAATGCCGGAGAATTCGGTTGATATGGTGTTTGCTGATCCCCCCTACCTTCTTTCCAATGGTGGCTTTACAGTTCATGCTGGGCGACGCGTCAGTGTGAATAAAGGTCAGTGGGATAAGAGTAATGGGTTAAAAAAAGATTTTCAATTTCACCTTGATTGGATACAAGCTGTCAGGCGTGCGTTAAAGCCGGAAGGCACTTTATGGGTCAGTGGGACATACCACTCTATTTATCAATGTGGCTTTGCGCTTCAAGTTTCGGGATTTCATATTTTGAACGATGTCGCGTGGTTTAAACCAAATGCATCGCCGAATTTAAGTTGTCGCTATTTCACCGCTAGTCACGAAACCCTTATTTGGGCGCGAAAAGAAAAAAAAGCCAAGCATACTTTCAATTACAAGCTAATGAAAGAGGGAAAGTGGCTAGAGGATTTTATAAAAAAACCGAACACCCAAATGCGTTCAGTTTGGGCTATCGGCACGCCGAAGGCGGGCGAAAAAAAATTTGGAAAACATCCTACCCAAAAACCAGAAGATTTATTGAAACGTATAGTGTTAGCGTCGACAAATAAAGGCGATTTAGTCGTTGATCCATTTGCCGGTAGTTCGACCACAGGGATTGTATCTTACTTCTTTGGTAGAAATTTTATAGGAGTTGATATAGACAAGAAATTTTTAAACGTTTCGATAAAACGATTTGAGTCACTGGATCGTAATATGAAAAATAAATTACTTGTAACTTAGTATTATGAAAAAATACGGAAAAGGTGGAGGGAGTACAATTACTGGACTTAATTTTGAAAACGGACGGGATATTCTATCTATCCTCGATAAGACCAGCGGTTACTCGATAAGCGGCAACGCCATTTATTATGAGGGCAGGGAAGTTGCCTATAGTTACAAAAAGTATGGCCTATATAAGTTTTTGGATTCGCGAGGGATTAACTGGAAGCAGCTTATTTCGAAACGCCTGTTGCCGGACGAAGCTTTGTACGTCATTGTAAACAATACTCTTTTTATCATAGAGATGAAGTTTCAGGAGGTTGCCGGATCAGTAGATGAAAAATTACAAACTTGCGATTTTAAGAAAAAACAATATAAGAAATTAATGGCACCGCTAAATATCGAAGTGGAATACATTTATATTTTAAATGATTGGTTTTCTAAACCTGAATATAAGGACACACTTGATTATGTAATATCGGTGGGGTGTCAGTATTATTTTAATTACTTACCGCTTCAGAGATTAGGACTGCCAGTGTCCAAAGCGTTTTGAGCTTTTTTACATCTCCCGTTGAACAGCTTGCTCATTTTAACCAATTCGCTATACTGAAACCGTAGTTAGCAATCTAATAGTGACGTTCGTGCACACAACCACGGACCGCTTGTTTCTCCCTTTTATAGGGTAGGCAATCTGGGAAATCTGCGGAGAGCCAGATGAAACAAATGACTAATCGCAAAAGCGGTTGGGAGATTTCATTCAGTCATCAGACTGGATCACATCTCTTAGCCGCTTTTTGTTTTCGGGAAGGTCGAACGAAGACAAAGGTGGATAACTGCACAATAATAAAAATAACTATAGAATCCATGAACAACACATATAATCTCGTCGAAAAAGCACTGACGAAAGCAATTGAACTGCATACAGGACAGGTCCGAAAAGGCAATGGGAAAATCCCTTATGTCGTTCACCCCCTAGAAGTTGGTATTATCGTAGCACGATACACAAACAGCCCTGGACTTGTTGCTGCTGCCATTCTTCACGATACCGTGGAGGATTGTAACTATCCAGTTGAAGACCTAGAGGAAGAGTTTGGGAGTGAGGTAAAAAATCTTGTAGGATTACTTACCGAAGATAAATCAATGGCTGATTGGGCAGAACGGAAGACAGAACATATTTTTCGCCTGCGAACAAATCAAGACGCCTACTTCATTAAAAGCGCGGATGCCTTGGCAAATATGCGCTCACTGGTCGAGGTATTAAAAGATGAGGGTGCTCTTGTGTGGGATCGCTTCAGCGCACCAAAGGATAAAAAAATGGAGTACTTCAAAGTCATTCTGCAGGATACTGAGGAGTTTCTTCCAAAGAAATTTCTTGAAGAATATGTTTGTGCACTGAAGGACCTCGAGTATTCTGAATTTTTGGAGAAAAAAACAGGCTTTGGTTTTGCTGCCGAGAAACTTGGCTTTGCTGAAAGTTGATGGGCAAGCAAATTAAGCTGCGCCTTAATTATCGATATAATACCTGTTTTACTCGTAGAGAGTACGCATTTTTATACACCATAATTTCTATCTGTGCTATACTGTGTAAGATGTCGGGCATAGCCCCGCAAAGTCGTGGCATCGTTTTATAACTCGGAGGAATATACTACATGCCAGTGAAAAAGAAAACACGAAAAGCTCGCATAGGGAAGCAGGCAACGAAGAAACGAGCTACAAAAAAGAAAGGAAAAAAGAAGCGCATTACCAAAAAGCGCGCTAAGAAAGGAGCACGTCGCAAGACGGGAAAAGGCTCAAAGAAACGAAGGGTACGCCGTTGACCTGAATCCGTTCAGAATCAGCTTTTATTTGATTGGAGTTAATCAAGGATCCGCGTGGGCGGATCTTTGATTTTATGATATAGTTATATGTATATGCTCGGATTTTTTGTATGGTTCTACAAGGAGTCGGTGCCCACAACGTTTCTGTTTTGGTGGCATTTTACGCGGTTGACGTTGCGGTTTTTTGCGATTTCGTGGCATTTTGGCACTTTTTTTAAGCCATGGAAGCAGATGCAGGTGGGATATCAGCAGCATGGGTTCAGTATCAAGTTATTTGTCGATAGCTTTCGATTCAATGTTGTGTCGCGGTTGGTGGGGATGGTTATCCGAACCATGATTATTGTATGGGGGCTTATTTCGGTGGTGTTTATTGGGCTGATAGGCGCAGTTGTGTCGATTGCATGGGCCGTCTTGCCGATTGGGCTGTTTGCTCTGACGTTGTACGGTGTTTGGCTATTAGCGAGCCCGTTATTTTCATGAACCTACTCTTGCATCATGAATGAGTACATGCCGATCGTTATCGCAATCATTGGGTGGATTGTGCTCGTGCTTATATATATTTTTGTTGAGCTCAAGCACACTCGTCGGGTGCGCGCAGTTGTGGCATTGTTTCGCGACCCGAAGCGGGTATGGGGCAATCCGATAATTGCCTGGATGGTGCGTAGAATCGGGCTCACTGAAAGCGATCTTGCTACCATTGATCTCACGCCGTTGTTCCGTGATCATCGAAAGCAGGTGATCCAAGCGGCAGAAGCTGCGGCACGAGAACAAAAATGGCATAATTTTAGCGAGCATGACCTCGTGGTTGCGTTGTATCAACTTGAGTCAGGGTTTCATACATTATGCGACGATGCGCATATCGAGTACCGTGACTTGCAGTTGATTTCTCGCTGGTGGCATTTGGAAGATGAAAAGCATAAAGAGGGTTTTTTGATGCGTTTTTCACGGGAAAAACCCCTCGGATATAGCTCGTTAAGCGGCTACACGCCGTTACTTGATGAGTTTGCCCAACCAGCAGCTGCGGTCTATGACACCAAGCGTTCACATTTTCATTTGTCTGCGCATAAGCAGATGTTAAAACAGCTACAAGGCATATTAACGCAGTCAGGGTTTAATAACGCGCTGGTAGTAGGGGAGTCGGGGACGGGAAAGCGGGCGCTTATATTTGCGCTCACGCGGCTAATCGAACGAGGTATTGCGAGTCGCGGACTTAACGTGCGACGCGTTATGGTGCTTAATATGGAGCGATTACTCGCAGGTATCACGAATCAGGGACAACTACGTGATCGAGTAGGGGCTGTATTCGCTGAGGCAGAGCGCGCTGGCAATATCGCACTTGTTATTGAAAATATGCACGAGTTTGTGCAAGTGAAAAATGGTTTGTCTACAATGTCGATTGCCGAAATCATCATTCCCTTTATTCGGTCACAGCGGCTGCAACTCATCGCCCTTACGACGCCCGAAGGGTTGCAAGACGTTATCGCCCGGGATAAGCAGTTACATGACTCATTTGTCGTGCTTCAAATTGCAGAGCCCACGCCCGAAGAAACCATGGTTATTTTGTTTGATATTATTGACGATATTGAGCGGCGATCAGAGGATATGGTCTACTTTAGCTACCAATCGGTGCGCGCGCTGGTAACGCTTGCAGATCAATATATAAGTCAGGGCAAACGACCACAGAAAGTTATTACGCTAATTGATCAACTGGTAAGTTGGCTGCAAACAAAACCAGTGCGTGATGGCGAAACAAATATAATAACCAAATCACATATAGAGCAGTTTCTGTCGGAACGATTCGGTGTGGCTATCGGGGAAGGGGACAAGGCAGTGCGAGACACATTATTGAACCTGGAAAAGTTAATGAAAGAAGATGTTGTGGGGCAAGGAGTGGCGATCACCGCGATCGCAAATGCATTGCGACGGCGACAGGCAGCGCTTTCTTCGCACGCCCATACGATTGGCAATTTTTTGTTTATTGGACCTACGGGCGTAGGAAAAACATCGGTTGCAAAGGCGCTTGCAAAGCATTATTACAAACGTGACGGTGCGTTCATATATATGAATATGACGGAGTATGGCGGTCCCGGCGCAGTGCAGCAGCTTATCGGTACACGGGACGAACCGAGCGGGGCGCTTTCCAATGCAGTCCGAGAGAATCCATTTTGCTTGTTATTACTTGATGAAATCGAGAAATCGAGCAAAGAAGTACGGGACTTGTTTTTGCAAATTCTAGACGAAGGCCGACTGATCAACCCACGACAAGACATCGTTGATTTCCGACATACAATTATTATTGCGACATCAAATGCAGGGGCTGAATTGATACATGATACGGTACAAGGTGGTGATCAACGGGAGCAATTCGATAGTGCAGCGATTAAGCAGCGTATCATGGAGCATATAGTGCACGAACACCTATTTTCACCCGAGTTTTTGAACCGTTTTGACGAAGTGGTATTATTCCAGCCATTAGAGAAGACGCAGTTACACATGATTGCGCGGATGCATCTAGATGCCGCGGCGACGCGTATATTAGATGAGCACGATGCCACTGTTGAATTTGCTGATGACGTTATTGACGCAGTGGTTGAGCGCGGCTATACACCGGAATATGGCGCCCGAGAGTTACAGCGAGTTATCCAAGATATGGTTGAGAGCGTTTTGGCGAAAATGGTGCTCGAGGACAAGCTTCGAAAGGGATCTCATCTTATAATGACACGCGCAATGCTCGCAGCGTAACACAGAGCGAGTATGTAATAAGTTATTTTAGGATCTAATACAATCACACCTTAATCACTCGCATTCCGAGAAGTAAACCTCGGAGGCGATTTGTAGTTGTGGATAACTATGCCTTGCAACTATTGTCAGGTGGAGTACAATGGTGACGAGTGGGTGATTGTGGATAAAAGTGGGGAGAACTCACAGAAACTGTGGATAACTAATGCACACCTATAGCGCACGTTTCTATGTTTATTGGCGAGTTTTCACACAAAATCGACGCAAAAGGGCGGCTGGCTATACCAGTCAAGTTCCGCGCGGCATTAAAGGAAGGCGCTGTGGTGACACGTGGCTTGGACTCGTGTCTTTTTATATACACGAAAAAAGAATGGCAGATATTGGCAACGAAGCTCGCAGCACTACCGTTAAGCAGGGCAGATGCGCGGGCGTTTGCACGACTCATGCTCGCAGGTGCAATGGACGTAGACATTGATAAGCAAGGGCGCATTTTGATTCCCGATTATTTGCGAACGTATGGGACGTTAAGCAAGGAAGTGACAGTGGCAGGGTTATTCAACCGCGTTGAAATTTGGAATACCGAAAATTGGGAGAAATACAAGAATAAGACAGAGCGGGCAACTGATACGATTACGGAGCATTTGGGCGAGTTAGAGATTTAAGGCCAGCGCGGCTATTAGTACGGTTATGAGCGAAATTATTCATACACCAGTTCTTTTGCAAGAAGTCATTGATGGATTGTCGGTTCGAGCGCGTGGTCGATATATCGATGCCACGCTTGGATTCGGCGGTCATACACGCGGCATTTTGGATACAGCGAAGGGTACATCGGTACTGGGTATCGAGCGGGACCCCGAGGTTGCCAGACAGGCGAAACTCGCATTGCGTAGCTACGGCGATCGGGTCAAGGTTGTTACATCTAGCTATGAGCAGTTGAGCGAGGTGGCAACGGCGACAGATGAGCACACGTACGACGGTATTGTGTTCGACCTTGGGTACTCAAGTTGGCACGTCGATGAAAGCGGTAAGGGGTTTAGTTTCCGAAAAGATGAACCGCTCGATATGCGATACAACCCGAAAGAAACGAGCGAAACCGCCGGAGATATTATCAATACGTGGAATGAAGAAGAGTTATTTCATATTTTTGCAACATTCGGAGAGGAGCGAACGAGCGCCAGTCGGAGAATCGCGCGAGCAATTGTGCAAGCCCGAAAAGGCGGGCGTAACAAAATACGCACCACAGGCGAGCTCGTCGGGATCATTGAA
>MHXC01000018.1:38675-51838 GCA_001824325.1 Parcubacteria group bacterium RIFCSPHIGHO2_01_FULL_47_10b | reverse complement strand
GCTTGACCGAGATGCAAACTGGACAACGCAGTGGTTCAAGGAGCTGGGTAAGCGGATTCGAACAGTCGAGCTCTTGGCTATTGGTAAGCGAGAAGAAGGTACTCTAAGACTTTTCTCTCTACCTGGCATGAAAGCCGTGGTGATCGACGCTGGGTTTGCGGGAAACCTCACTGAAACGACGAAATTTATCAAACAGGCACGCGGGTCCTTTGATGGCTATATTATCGGGACAACGGCAGTTGAATCGTGCTACTCATCCCTTGTTACTGCTGGTTGCGACCTAGTATGCCCGAAAAACCAGGTCGTTGACAGTCTGATTGCTCTACTCGGACAGCAGGAGGTGTAAGCGCATGTCGAACAAAGCGAACACGAAAAAGCTTACATGTTTCGATGAGTGTTGTTGTAGTGATCCTTGTCACTTTTTTGGATTGTGGGGAAGCGCTGATAAATTCAAGCAACGCGACCCAGCAATCAAAGCGGTCGGAGCATGCGATGATCACGTAGATGGCCTGGTTGTAGCTGCTATTGCAATGTGCGATAGGCAGTTTGGTCCACCAATGTGCTTGTATGATCGGGAAGAGGTCAAGAACGAGTGGGTGATTAAGAACCCTAATCCGTTTTGGCCACCAGCCACAAAATGAGGTCGAAAAGGAGGATATGATGCTCTATGCAGTACTTCTTGTTGAAGACCATCAACCATGGCTTGACCGTTGGACAGAGGACATCCTTGAACTAAGGGACGATGTTTTGGTGCTCTGTGCCAATACTATCGTGAAAGCGGAGGAGCTGTTTGAGCAGTGTCCCGGTGTTGCCGTTATAGTCATGGATGCATGTGTTCCAGGAGATTCTCAAAACACCGAATTCCTCGTCAGGAGCGTTCGGAAGACATTCAAAGGGTCCATGATTGCGGCATCAGGTGACGCACACTATAGGAAAGAACTCATGGCCGCAGGTTGCGACTACGAATGCACTAAACCCGAAGTTCCTCAAAAAGTCATCGAGTTGCTTGGGGATCCTGCGTAGAAAGGAGGACTATGCACCTTCCACGAGATCACGATGAGCAAGCGCTGTGGGTTACGACCTGCAGCGCTTCATTTGTTCCATGCTCAAATCCTTGAAAACACGACAATCCAATGCTATATTGCTCGTGCCCCTGTAGCTTAGTGGTAAAGCGGCGGCCTCTTAAGCCGTTTACGTGGGTCCGATTCCCTCCGGGGGCATGAAAAAGTTGGATAAGGCCACATACATATTGCATTTCTTGTTCATTTTTGCTACAAATAACTATATGAACCGTACGGGTTTTTTTATCAGCATACTAACTATCATATTTGGCACTATTACCACGTTGTCGTTGTTTAGCATGGCTTTTATGGTTGAAGGGCATGGCGAAGGTTTGGTAGGGGCGTCACAAACGCAAAGTAATTGTCCACTGGCGCCGGTTATGGCAGTGTCGACTTTGTGCACAGACATGGGAGGCGGAGCAGCAGTGACGACCCACGTGTCTGTGATGCAACAGGCATTTGGTATGGTACAGACATACCAAGGACTATTGGCGGCGCTTGCCGTAGTTATGGTTGTGGCATGGATTCTTGCGGGAGCTGGGGCGGAGAATATTGGACGACGCCACGCACTGCATCGGACATCAAGACTTACGTATACATATTGGATGAAACGCATAGCGGATAAGCGTATTGCCACGTGGCAACGCTGGTTCGCGACGCATTTTGGACGTAATCCACGCCTAATCTTACAGGCGTACATGATCTAAACGCGCGGTTGCGCGATGTCGTATGCGCCTGGAAACGTCTGTTCTGACAGGCGTTTTTTGATTCTCGTACTCCTAACTATGTACTAACATGAAAAACAATTCGAATCAGATGCAAAAAACATTCTTCATTACCGCAGCCATTATAGCTGTTGTCATAGGCCTTCTGGTTGCGGTTAATGTCGGTTGGAAGGGGGGCGGCATGCAGTATAGTTCAGCAGCGTTATTGTCGGATCATATGATGTTTGACTTTGCGACTACGCCCATGCAGCAAGGCGTGGTGATGCACGATTTCGATGTTGAGAACAACGGCGACGAACCCCTAGTCATTCAAAAAGTGTACACATCGTGTATGTGCACACAGGCAAAGATAATTGATGCGCAAGGAAAAGAATACGGCGCGTTTGGTATGCCGGGACACGGTGCCGTGTCCGCTGCGAATGTCACGATGAAGCCGGGGGAGCATATGACGGTGCGGGCGATATTTGACCCTGCGGCGCACGGGCCTTCGGGCGTAGGATTGGCGCAACGGTCGATCTATCTTGAGACTAATTCAGCAACGAATCCAAAGCTTGAGTTCAAATTTCAGGCATTGGTGACAAACCAATAACATGGACATTGATGTTATTTTAACCGCGTCGATTATTGCATCATTTATTGCAGGCATGGTGGCTCTTTTTGCCCCCTGCTGTATAACGGTGCTTTTGCCGGCATATTTAGGGTCGGTATTCAAAGAGCGGCGGCGGATCTTGGCAATGACCGTTGTGTTCTTTCTGGGGATTGCGGTGATTATTATTCCGATTGGCATGGGGGCAGTTGGTTTGGCACAGCTGTTTAGTGATTTTCACCGAGAGTTGTACGTGTTGGGTGGGTCGTTTATGGTAGTACTCGGAGTGATGACGTTTTTGGGAAAGAGCTTGCCGTTGATGCCGTTTCAGAAATCATTGCATATGCCTGTAGCAGCGGGTACGGTGGACGCAAAATCAGTCTTTGTTCTCGGTTTGTTCTCTGGTGCAGCAACATCGTGTTGTGCGCCTGTGTTGGCCGGAGCAGTGACGTTGGCCGCGCTATCAGGGACGTTCTGGAAGGCACTTGTGGTAAGTTTCGCGTATGTGTTTGGGATGACGTTTCCGCTGTTTATTCTGGCGTACTTCTACGATCGTCTCGGATTGCAGAATATGAATGTATTCAAGGGTAAGGAATTGACGTTTCGCCTCGGTGCTACGAAGAAGCGAGTGAGCATAACGAGCTTGCTGGCGAGTATTATATTTGTCGTCATTGGGGCGACGCTCGTCACATTGGCGCTCTCGAATAATGCGTTTTGGTCGCCGACGATGCAGGCAGAACTAGGGATGTCATTGAATGTGTGGTCAACAGGGCTGGTGGCGTCGTTGGGCGGGGTGCCTGAGGTGGTTTGGGGCGTGCTAATCATTGGGCTGTTTGTAGCATTGGTTCGAACTGCTCTTTACAACAATAACAAAAATAAAAACAAACCTAAATAAAAATCATGAGTAATGAAATGAATAACGAAACACACAAACACCGTATTGATCGTATCAGTGCATGGGCTCACGCGTGGAAATGGACAGCGATTGCGTTACTTGTTGTCCTCGTAAGCACGCAGGTATTTGGTTGGAACATACAGTTGATGGCACGGGGACAATATATGGCCATGACGTATCGCGATCGACAGCTGGTTGAGTTCGTTGTGCCGCGCGCAGGGGCAATTATTCCGGTAAAGTGGGGCGATCTTGGAAAGCAATTAGTTGATGCGGGCGTTATTGACATAGCGAAGTTCGAAGAGCTGTATGCTTCGCGAGGCGGGATACCAGATGAACAGCGTGCACTTCTTACTGGTGTAAAGACAACCGGCTCTGACGCGATTGCTAAGGATCTCGGACTTGGCAACGATGTTATCATCATGAATGGGGAGAATGCCGGCATGTGGCTTAATCTTTTATGGGCATTTGGGCTGGGCAACAAAAATGGTATTCTTGAAGAGGGTCTTATGGTTACTGCGTCGTCCGGCGACGCCAGTGGCTTTGCGTCAACGGGTGGTTGGCCCGTGGCAACGGGAAATGTGATGGATCACTACAGCGCACATCCGTTTGTGACGCTGACAGTGGATCAACAGGAATTGGTTGCGCGTGTAGCAGCGGGCACCTATCGTCCATGCTGTGATAATCCTACGCATTTTCCCGATTGTAACCACGGGATGGCAATATTGGGGTTGCTTGAGCTGATGGCAGCGCAAGGCGCGAGCGAGGATGAAATGTACCGCGCGGCATTGTGGGTAAATTCGTACTGGTTCCCGGACACCTATCTCACGCTGGCGAAATATTTCGCTGAACGGGGAGTTGCGTGGGAGGATGTGGATCCAAAGACCGTGCTTAGCTCGGTATATTCAAGCGCCAGTGGGTATCAACAAGTGTTGGCGGAGATCAGGCCGGTGCAGTATAACCAAGGAGGAAGTTGCGGGATATAACTGGGTCACTTGTGAAGCATTGCCTCGGTCTGCTATGATGTCTGTATCATGAAACTTTTAGTTATCGAAGACGAGGAGGATGTTGCTGATTTTTTGCGTGTGGGACTAAAGGAGAAGGGCTTTGCCGTTGATGTGGTAGGGGATGGGAAAGAGGGGCTAAAGACTGCACTGCTGTATGATTATGACCTCGTGATTTTAGATTTGCACTTGCCCGGGATGCTCGGACGGGAAGTTGCACAGAAGCTTCGAGCGCGAAAGCCATCGTTGCCGATTATTGTGTTGACCGTCGAAAGTGGGGAATTAAGTAAAGTTGAGCTATTAGCATTATGCGACGATTATCTATGCAAGCCATTTTCATTGGCTGAACTTGATGCGCGGATTCGAGCGGTGTTGCGGCGTGGGCTGCCTATTGAAAAAGATTATTTACGAGTCGGAGAACTTGAGATGGATGTCAGGAAATTTAGGGTGGCGAGGAAGGGGAAACTCGTAGAGCTGCGAAATAAAGAGTTTGTATTACTGGAGGTGTTTATGAGAAATCCTGGGGCTGTACTTACACGGAGTGAGCTATTGGAGAAGGTGTGGGGTGTGAACACTGACCCGTTTACGAATACGGTGGATGTGCATGTGCGGAGATTGCGAAAAAAGATCGATGTAGGGTTTGGGTATCCGATGTTGCGGACGGTGCGGGGGAGGGGATATTCTTTGGCTGATTCACGGCATTTAAGTAGCTAGGCATCTGCGGCGTACTGCCGTGTCATCTTTAGTTAATCAAAATGTTCGGTTGGTGTCATGTTGGGTGTGGTATGGTGGCGGGGCGCGAGTAAGAAAGGTCGTTCGCGTATCATAGTTCGTCGTGTTAATCAGTAAAGAACCCTCGTACTGTTATGAAACACGTTCTTTACCGAGTTCTTGTCTATAAAGCAGCGAGAGGAGCAGTAGGTCTAAGCGCATGGCTTTTAGCCGCTCACACGTTCTTGCCCTGGCGTGATCTCGCTTAAATAAGGTGGGGGCGCCTCGAGGCAGCTTGAGTGTTATTGTCCGGAGTCGAGGCGCCCTTGTTCCTTTCGAATGGTAATGAAATTACAGTAGTTATGTTACGTGCGTTATATCAGTTTCTCATTGCCCCAAAGGCAAAAGATGAGGATATTAGAAGGAAGGAAGCGATTCTGAATATCTTACTTGTTGGCTTTTTGGTGCTAGCTCTTTTTGCATTATGTATTATCATCATTGATTACCTACAACTTGGTTCTACTTCGAGAGCTCATATATCGAGCGTTGCAATAGGGATTATTTTTCTCTTATCGCTTCTGAATTTATCAAGAAAAGGATTTACTCACTTCGTTAGTCTTGTTTTTGTTGGTATCTTCTTTGCTGTCGCGACATGGGCAGTCTATACATGGGGAGCTTCATTGCCCCAGGCATTATTGTTGTATGCAGTTGTTGTTGTAATGAGCGGCATTCTCATTAACTCGATTGTTGCCTTCGTTGTTACGTTCGTAACAACAGCTCTACTGGTTTTCCTAACCTATTTGCACGGTAAAGGAGTTTTACAACCTGCACTGTATTGGCAGGCAGAGCACGCAGAAATGCCTGACGCGATTATCTTTGGTGTAACTTTCTTTTTGCTGTTCGTAATATCATGGTTGTTTAATCGAGAGATTCGATATGCGCTTCAACGAGCACGTAGGTCAGAGCGGGAGCTCCGTGACGAGAGAGATCAACTCGAGATCACGGTTGCGAAAAGAACTTCGGAATTGAAAGAGGCACAACTTGAAAAGACGCGCCAGCTCTATCGACTAGCAGAATGTGGACGGATCGCTGCGGGACTATTTCACGATCTGGGAAATTCACTTCAAGTTGTCAAATTACACCTAGAAAAGCTTGATACCAATGTTGGCCAGAAGGGTAGGCGGGATATAGGAAAGGCAATGGATAGCGTTGGGACGATAAAACGGCTTGCTGACAATGCTCGCCAACAGATACAGCAACAGCGAGTAGTTATGCTATTTGATGTTCGACAACAAGTTCGGTCTGCGCAGGAAATATTGAAACACAAGGCGCAGGTCGGCGGCGTTGTACTTCGCCTTACAAAAGGAGTGCAAATGATGCTGTATGGAGACCCAGTAGGATTTTATCGAGTAATACTCGGCCTCATTTCAAACGCAATAGATTCATATGTCGGAGTAAAGCGAGCAAAGAAAGAGGTTCGAATTACGATTACAATAGTTGAAAAAGACGTCGTTATTAAAATTCAGGACTGGGGAAGTGGTATACAGAAAAGCGATCAGAGGCATATTTTTCAAGCGTTTTTTACCACCAAAGATATACAATCGGGCACTGGCATTGGGTTGTATATCTGCAAGGAAATAGTCGAAAAAGGATTCGCAGGTAAGATTGGTTTTGAGAGCGTGCCTGGCAAGGGAACCATATTTTCTGTAAGTATTCCACTGACGAACTATGCTCAGAGGGAACGAAGAGTAGCGAAAAATGATCAACCAAATAAGCAGTAGTATTGTCAGTTTGCGCCGACTACAAGAGAGGGATGGGACATTTGTGTCTTATAGTTCGGCCGACAGGAATGGATTTATTGATGCGACTAGGTGTGATTCACTTTTTGTCACAGCAATAATTAGTGGTTTAATAGCAGAGCTGCCGCATGCTTTTGAGTTACCTGTGATAAAGAGCGCGCTGCTTTACGCACTGTACTGTCAACGTTCCATCAACTGGACCTTCAATTACTGGCTCCGCGGTTACGAACAATCAAAACAGATGCCATACCCTGATGATTGGGATGATACGGCGTGTGCCATTGCAGCTCTCAAGTTACTTAAACCTGAAGTTATAACTGGCAAGGTACTTGCACAGGTTATTCAGGCGTTGACTGCCTGCGAAGTTGAACCGGGAGGTCCGTATCGGACATGGCTTGTTTCCAATACGCCCGATACTGATCCTGCGTGGCTGGATGTTGACTTGGCAGTGAATGCCAATATCGGATATATGTTGTCGCTTTTTGAGGTTGAAGTTCCGGGGATTATTGCGCTTGTTAAGGATGCGATTCAAAATGAGCGGTATGTATCGCCATATTATCCGACGCCGTTTCCGATTATGTATTTTATATCGCGGTGGTATAGGGGAGAGTTGCGGGAGCAATTAGGTGAGCATGTACTGGCGCTTCGAAAAAAAGATGGGAGTTGGGGGAATCCTTTACATACTGCGTTGGCAATGCTGACGTTGGTGCAGTTGGATATTGAAGTTCCGGCATTGGATAGCGCAGTTGCATATTTGGAACGAACATGTGAAAAAGATCACTGGCGTTCCTATCCGTTCTATATAGGTATAAACCCGCACCAGCGGGAACAACACAAACGAGGCGTACGCGAAGACGGTGTGTGGTATGCAGGTTCGCCGGCATTGACTACTGCGTTTTGTGCAGCTGCGTTGGCTTCGGTGATGAGGTTTGGAAGGGAGAGTGGCGGAGCACAGACTATCGTTGCGGGAGTGAATTCGAAGTTTGTGAATGGATTGGAGTCTCAAGGCGACATAATCATAGCTGATATTCGCGAACGGCTAACGTCTCGTTGTGCTGTTGTATCAGACGATCTTCGCGATGCAGCGGGGGACTGTATTAAACGGTTTTTAGATACGCGCACGGGCCGAGGCGCAGCGCTTGCGCCGTATGAATTTTATAGGGCGCTGCGTGAGCCGCGAACTCTATTAGGCGACAAAATATTGGTACAGTTGGGAGTTGCTATGGTCTTTGGCTGGGTTGCGTATACGATTATCGATTCTTTTTTAGATGAAGAGGGGGAAGCGCGGCAGGTAAGTATCGGGACGTTCGCATTGCGCGCATTGTATGAAATAATGTATGAACTAATGGGTTCGGATAAGCAGTTTGTGGCATGGTTTTATAGAGTGATGGATGGCATTGATGGGGCGAATATGACAGAGGTGGGTCGATGGCGAAGACAGGCAGATGGTGCTGTTCGCAAAGGAGGCGAATCGACAACGATCGATTTTGATTTATTAGCGCGGCGATCATTAGGACATACAGTCGGGCCGATGGCGATCATGTGCCTACAAGGATACGGTATGGGGGGTATCGAGTGTCGGGCAGTTGAACAATTTTTTTCACATTATTTAATAGCACGGCAGCTGAATGATGATGCGCATGATTGGGAGGCGGACTTGGAACGAGGACAGTACAATGCAGTGAGCTTGATGATGCTTCGAGACGCACCTGATCGACAAACGGCAGTCGATCTGCGGGACTATTTTTGGCACGAAGCAGTTGTTGGAGTGAGTGAAAAAATATTCAAACATCTGAAAAAAGCCAGAGAAGTGTTACGGAAAGTCGCTACAGTGCTCAATTCACGGATGCTCGATGAATTACTGCTCCCCATCGAACATGCAACACAACGAGCGATCGAAGAGCGAGAGCAGGTGCTGGGGTTTTTGGAGGGGTATGGGAAGGGTGGTAAATCAAACTGAATATGGAAACAGAGCAACATATTATAGATCGTTCACTAATTTCCGCCGATCGTATTGAAGAAGCAATATACATGATTCGCGGGCGTAGGGTGATATTAGATTACGATTTGGCTAGACTCTATGGAGTAAGCACCACACGATTGAATGAGCAGGTGAAACGAAATAGAAAACGATTTCCTAATGATTTCATGTTTCGTCTCACAGATGGAGAGTTTGTGCGTTTGATGTCGCAAATTGCGATATCAAATTTAAGGCGAGGAGGCAGACGAAAACTACCATTCGCATTCACCGAGCACGGAGTAGTAATGTTAGCGAGCGTGCTTAATAGTTCCGTTGCCGTTGATGCGAGTATTCATGTTGTACGGGCATTTGTCCAGCTGCGCACCATGGTGGCGACTCATAGCGAATTATTACGAAAACTTAAGGAGATCGATGAAAAAATAGGAGAGCATGACACGGTCATGTGGCTATTATTCGAGGCAATTAAACAGTTGATGGAATCGCCATCAATAGACCGAGACGAAGAGCGACCGCGCATCGGGTTTATCGCGAGGACGTAATTATTTTCAGAGGTTTAAACAAGCATTTAATTTTTTTGCCAGAGTCCTCTCATTATTACCTTGCCCCCACGTAGTTTCTTGGCTATAGTGAAGGTACATGACCAAGGCAAAGTTGAAACAACAAACGCAGTTTCAAGCAGTATTGCCCGCATATATTCTCGATACCATCCGCACGCTTTATGATGCGGGTTTTTCGGTCGAGATTGTGGGGGGACCGGTGCGGGATTTGCTGATGGGAGCTAAACCGAGCTCGATCAAAAACTGGGACTTAGCAACGGACGCGCTACCGGAAGAGATGATGAAGTTGTTTGCCGCGCGCAGCGCATTTTATGAAAATGAGTTTGGCACAGTGACAATCCCATTCAAACTGGACCCCACGAACGACAAGCTGGTGACTGAAGTTGAGATAACGCCGTATCGAGTTGAATCGCGTTATAGTGATAAGCGTCACCCAGACAAGGTGACATTTACGAAATCGCTCGAGGAGGACTTGGCTCGTCGGGATTTTACGGTGAATGCCATGGCGTTGCGGATTAGAAAAGAGGAGCAGAAGTCCACAGAGGATGGGGTTTTGTGCAACATTATCGATCTATACGACGGCCAAGGTGATATTGAAAGACAGATTATTCGGGCTGTGGGCGCGCCCCAAGATCGTTTTAACGAAGATGCGTTGCGGATGTTACGGGCGGTTCGGTTTGCAACGACGCTGGGATTTACTATTGAGGTGCAAACACTGGCAGCGATAAAAGCGCAAGCCCATGATTTGCAAGCTATTTCAGGCGAGCGCATTCGCGACGAGTTCAATAAAGTTATTATGAGCCCTCGCCCACGCGAAGGCATCGAGTTGTTACGCGAAACTGGATTATTGAACTACGTGATGCCGGAACTCGAGGAGGGGATTGGTATTGGGCAGCGGGGGGACCATAAATATGACGTGTATACCCATTCGTTACTTGCGGCGCAATATGCAGCTGATCAGAACTATCATTTAGAACTACGCCTCGCCGCGCTCATGCACGACGTTGGCAAGCCCCGCACTCGCGAGCTGAAAGGCGGAATTTACACGTTTTACGCACACAATACCGTTGGCGAGGATATGGCGAAAAAAATCATGCAGCGTTTAAAATATTCAGGCAATGAAATCGAAAAAGTGACGGCGCTTATCCGTCACCACATGTTTTTCTATGATACCGAGGAAGTCAGCGAATCTGGTGTGCGGCGATTGTTGCGGCGCGTAGGACCGGAGAATATGCAAGAACTTCTGAAGTTGCGTATTTTGGATCGCAAGGCCACGCCGGTGCCAAAAGATAAGCCATATAAGCTCCGGCATTTGGAGTTTATGCTCGAGAAAGTTGCGGAAGATCCGCTCGATGTTAAACAACTCAAGATCGATGGCAGTGATATTATGCGACTTCTTAAAATTGAGCCAGGGCCGATTATCGGTTTACTACTCAAGGCACTGCTATTCGACGTCATCGACGACCCCAAACGCAATACAAAGAAATATCTAGAAAAGCGGGCAAAAGAACGGGGGACTGAATCACCGGAAAAACTCCAAAAATTCGTCAATAAACTCTATGCTCACGAAGACGAGCGAGTTCAGGGCCTAAAGTCGAAGCATTGGGTGAAATAGCAAAGCGCCATCTTTAAATAATAGTACTCTTGCTTTTTCTCCCCAATTCGCGTACCATGTACACATATGTTAGACCAGAACGCAAAGCTGAAAATCATAGAGAAGTATAAGCAGGATGCAAAGGACACTGGGTCTTCGGAGGTGCAAATTGCGCTTTTTACCGAGGAAATCAAGGCGCTCACTGGGCATCTGAAAGAGCACCCTAAGGACAACAGCTCCCGACGGGGCCTTTTGAAAATGGTGTCAAAGCGCAAGCGGTTGGTTGATTTTCTCCAGCAAACCGAACCGGAGCGTTACGAAACAATTGCCAAGAAACTAAAGCTTAAAACAGCGACAAAGGTAGCGGCATGAGTGCAAAGCATCCGTATCAGCGTGTCAGTGTTTTGATAGATGTTCAAAACCTGTATCACTCTGCAAAACATCTTCACAAAGCAAAGGTTGACTTCAAAAAAGTCATTGATAAAGCGGTCGGAGGACGCCAGCTGATTCGTGCCATTGCATATGTTGTCACGACGGAAGGCGGTGAAGAGGAGCCATTTATAAAATCACTCGAAAAACAGGGTATTGAGATTCGGTCAAAGCCACTGCAGATATTTGCCGGGGGCATGAAAAAGGCGGATTGGGATGTTGGGTTGGCGATTGATGCAATTAAATTATCGCAAAGCGTTGACGCCATCATTTTACTCACGGGCGATGGCGATTTCGTCCACCTCGTACGATATCTAAAAAACAATTCTCCGGCGCTCGTCGAAGTAGCTGCATTTCGAAAGAGCTCGTCCTCGGCGCTCGTCGCAGAGGCTGATGACTTTATGGATATCGGCGGCGATGATAAACGCTGGTTCCTTATTAAGTAAGTAATTATTCCGCATGAAATTCCATACGTTCGAAACGAAAGTCGGCGAAACGCCGTTCAAGGTAGAGATTAACAAGGTTGCGATGCAGGCGGGTGGGTCTGTGCTGGCCACGTTTGGCAAAACCACCGTATTAGCAACTGCAACGATGAGTAATCACCCCCGACAAGGGGCGACTTTTTTTCCACTCACCGTTGATTTTGATGAAAAATTTTATGCAACTGGTCGGATTAAAGGATCGCGATTTGTGAAGCGCGAAGGAAGACCTACAACAGAAGCGATCTTGTCAGCGCGATTGATTGACCGTTGTATACGCCCATTATTCGATCATCGGATTACCAATGAAATTCAAGTGGTTGTCACCGTGCTTTCATTTGACCGCGAGAATGACCCGGATGTGGTTGGTATTGTTGCTACGTCGCTGGCGTTGGCAGTGTCAGATATTCCATGGAGCGGCCCGATTGGTGCAGTACGCGTGAATAAATTGATGGGCGAAAGCGATGGGTTTAAGTTGAACCCGTTGTATGCAGATCGCGAGAACGCGCTATTGAGCATTGTTCTTGCGGGCAAACGCGATCAGGTGAATATGATCGAAGCAGAGGGCAATGAGGCGCCCGAGGATGCAATCATTGAGAGCATTGAATTTGCGAAGGATCACATTAATACCTTAATTGATTTTCAAGAGAAGATTGTGAAAGAGCTTAAACCAAAGAAGCGCGAGGTTGGATTATTGATTCCTGATGAGACGGTTGTGAAAACCGTACGCGAGTGTTTGAAAAAAGATCTTGAGGTAGCGATTTTTATCCCTGATCACATAGAATCAAAGCAATTGATGCATGTGTTGAAGGAGGCAGCTGAAGCCAAGGTTGCCGAGGTCCATGGCGATGATGCAGTTACCCATGTAGCGTCGATTATTGAAGAAGCGGTAGGGGAGTTGATTATGGAAAAAGCGTTGGAAAAAGGGAAGCGAGCTGATAACCGAGCATTTGATGAAGTGCGAGAAATCGAAGTGACTGTTGGCGCGTTACCATGTCCACACGGAAGCGGTATTTTTCGTCGTGGGCTGACGCAGGTGTTATCGGTGGTGACTCTCGGCGCTCCGGGCGACGAGGAACATCTAGATGGTATGGAAATCCAGGGTACGCGCTCCTACATGCATCATTATAATTTCCCACCGTTTGCACCGGGCGAAACCGGACCTATGCGCGGACCAGGGAGACGAGAGCTCGGACACGGCGCACTTGCGGAACGAGCTATTATGCCGGTGTTGCCGACAAAAGAGCAATTTCCGTATACCATCCGCGTTGTGAGCGAAGTGTTGTCTTCAAATGGCTCAACGTCAATGGCCTCAACATGTGGATCGACGCTCGCGCTTATGGAT
>MHXC01000018.1:12696-38667 GCA_001824325.1 Parcubacteria group bacterium RIFCSPHIGHO2_01_FULL_47_10b | reverse complement strand
GCCAGTTGCGGGCATTGCGATGGGACTTATATACGAAAGCGAAAAGAAATATCGGATTTTAACTGACATTCAAGGCCCAGAAGATCATAGCGGGCATATGGATTTTAAGGTTGCAGGAACGCGAGATGGCATTACGGCGTTGCAGATGGATGTGAAGGTTGAGGGATTGCCAACGCGTATTTTAAAAGAGGCATTAGATCAGGCGAAGCAAGCGCGATTGCATATTCTGGCTGAAATGGCCAAGGTTATTGCGGAGCCACGACCGGAACTCTCGCCGACCGCACCACGCGTTATTGTCATGATGGTAGATCCAACGAAGATTCGCGATATTATCGGTAGTGGCGGTGAAACTATCAACAAGATTATTGATCAAACTGGTGCAACAATTGACATTGAAGATGATGGAAAGGTATATATCACTTCGGAAAATCAGAAGGGTGGCGCAGACGCACGTGCTATAATTGAGAGTATAGTTAAAGAATATCAAGTGGGAGATATTGTTTCCGGCAAGATTGCGAGCATACTTGAGTTTGGCGCATTCGTCGCATTTGCGCCAAAGAAGCAGGGCATGGTGCATATTTCCGAATTGAAGACTGGGTTTGTGAAGCGAGTTGAGGACGTGGTAAAAGTGGGGGATATGGTAACTGCGAAAGTTATTAAGATTGATGATCTTGGACGATACAACTTGTCGATAAAAGCACTCGAGAAAGACAAGGGCTAATCAGAAAAATCCATAGTTCTATTGCCATGGAGGTACGCAATTTTTCTGAGTCACAACCGTCGACAAAAGACATTATTAAGCGCATGCGTAACGGCGTTGAAAGCGCTGGCGATGGCCTTCAAATAGACGATGAGGATACAGTTATTATTCGAACGATGCGCGAGGATTTAGAAAAAGCCAAGAAAGCGCCTGTGAAGGAGAAAAAGGTTGAAAAATCGCCGAAATTTGAAGAATCTGAGAAGAAAGCGCAGAAGGTTGTGATGGAACCGAAAAAAGAAGTGCCTGCGAAGGAAATCGTAGATAAGGAAACTCCATCATCATCGGCGGTTGGCATAAAGGTTGCCCTGTTGTTAATGACCTTGATTGTACTAGTTATTGGCGGGGGATTTTTGTGGTACCAGTTATATATTGTTGAGGACATTCCTGCAGTTCCGATCAGCCCTGCAGTGCCCTTAGTCGAAAATCCTTTACCGCCGATTAATTCACAAGATGTGGTGTCCGTTGAAACGGGCTTTATCGATCCGTTTTCAACCCACCCGTTGGCATTTTTTACTGAATCGTCTCAATTCGATATAGAGTTGCCACGGGCGGACCAGGAATCGCTGGCGGAATTTATCATGGCACTTTCGGGAGTCTCTCTTGAAACTGATATCCATGAGCTGTTTTTGCGAGTTTCTGGAACCCCAATATCATTTTTGACATTGCTTCATATTATTGGAGTTGATGTCTCGGAAACGATGATTAATGAAATGAAGGCAGCGCATTTATTTGTGGTTCGGGACGAAGGAGTGGGTGATCGGTTTACTGGAGTTGTTGAATTGAATGCAACCTCATCGCTGGATAGGGTAGTGCAGGCCTTGGAACAAGGGCGAGATGCTATGAGTTCTATTATTACCATATTTCTCGGTACAACGGCAACTGAACCCACTTTCACCACCGTCGATTACAAGGATGCAGTTGTAGTTTTTCAAAACTATGAAATGACTGGAGTCAGTTTTGATTACGCATGGATCGGTGCTCAACCATATGTACTATTTGGAACATCAAAGAATTCAATGCTACGTTTGATTGACGCCCTGATTGAAAAGATTGCAGCGGAAACCGCAATAGTTCACGCCCCAGAGGTGACAGTCTCAGAATAATGCAATCTTTTGAAAGATTTTGTGTACTAAAAAGAGGGTGTCGAGTTATCCACAGTTTTAGGGGTTGATCCCCGAAACTTTTTTTGTTATACTTGTCGTAGTTCATTATGTTCGTTTGAAGAAAGTAGTAAAAAAGTTCACAGTTTTGAAAAAATGTAAGAGGGATTTTTTTAACAGAGGAGAAGTAACGAACGAGGGAAGCACTGGCCAGTTCTTTCACAGAACGAGATATGCAAGCACTTCAGCTTGCTTAGCTTGCCGAAGCAGTTAGGCATAATGCTTATGACTTCGGTCATGGAGCAATGTACGTTGCAATATACGTACGTAAACCTAACGCAGTTTCGAAAGCTAGGCTTTCAAACTTCGAATGCTTGCATATAAAATATACCTGGCGCCTACGCGTCAGTAGAGGGATATACGGCGCGTAGCGCCGGGGAAGAAACCTCCCCGAGGTATTTCTCTATTTTCACACACGCCGAAATCCTATGTCTCCATTTGAATGGGGTTTTTTTATTTCAAAAATCATGCTACCATTGAACCACACGACGAACATAGATCGAGCGATAATACAACATAACGAAGCGCTATTAGCGTTATTATGGAACAGCGAGACCTTGAGGATTTCAAGGCACAACTACTTGCAAAGAGGGCAGAATTGGAGGGGCAGTTACAGCGGCTTGCCACAGAGAATCCTTCATTGAAAGGAGACTATGAGACGCAGTTTGCTGAGACTGCGGGGGCAAGCTTGGAGGATGAGGCGAGCGAAACCGAGGAATACATCAACGAACTTCCTGTTGAGCACGCGCTGGAGGCAAAGTTGAAGCGGGTTCGCAGCGCGCTAGAGCGTATCGAAAAAGAGACCTACGGCATGTGTATAAAATCAGGGAAACCGATAGATTTGAAGCGCCTGCAAGCAATTCCTGAGACACCGTATTGTCTCGAGGTTGAACAAGAACTCGAAAAAAACACCCGAACGTAGAAGCATGGCAGGGCGGGGACAAAATCCCAATGGCAGTGACTATACTTTCCGGTTCGCTGTACGGACTGCAAGCGAACACGGTACGCGTAGAAGTCGATGTACGCAGAGGCCTGCGGTCGTTTACGATTGTCGGGCTTCCCGATAAGGCCGTAGAAGAGGCGAAAGAGCGGGTGACAGCAGCTTTGCACAATAGTGGGTTACAGTCACCAAGTAAATTACCGCGACGGATCGTAGTGAACCTAGCTCCTGCGTCAGTTAAAAAGATTGGAGCAGGATTCGATTTACCTATAGCTATTGGATTTCTACACGCGATCGAGCCATTCCAATGCGACTTATCAGCTACTTGTTTTTTTGGTGAGCTCTCTTTGCATGGCGATGTAAAGGAGGTTCGGGGAGCGTTACCACTTGTACTTCATGCTCATGAGCAGGGGATTACCACGTGCTTTATACCTCAAGATAATATTTCCGAGGTAGAGATGGCGCGAGTTTCTGGTTTACACATATACGGAGTTCGTTCGCTCGCAGAACTGGTTTCTGATATGCGAAGAAATCGAGTCGAACAGCGGAACGATGCTGTTGCGAAGCGAGAAACTAGAAAGATAGGCGATAAAGCCAGCTATGAGCATCTATTCGAGCATATTCACGGACAGGAGTTTGCGAAACGCGGAGCAGAGATTGCTGCAGCAGGGTTTCACAACCTGCTGTTATTTGGTCCGCCAGGGTGCGGAAAAACAATGCTTGCGCACACGATGCCATCAATCTTGCCGGCATTACGTCGCGATGAGCTTGTTGAAGTAGTTCGGATATACAGCGCTGCTGGTGATTGTACCGAAGATATCGTACGAGGCCGTCGCCCGTTTCGAGCACCGCATCACAGTTCCTCTGATGTCAGTATTTTGGGAGGGGGTGCAATGATACGACCAGGAGAGATTACGCTTGCGCACAAAGGTGTATTGTTCCTGGACGAACTCGCAGAATTCAAAAGTAATGTGCTCGAGGCGCTGCGCCAGCCGCTTGAGGAGCGGCGAATTCGAATAGCTCGAGCAAACGGCACGTTCGAATTTCTCGCTGATGCTCTTTTGGTAGCAGCAACAAACCCATGTCCGTGCGGTTTTCGTGGGGACCCCGAAAAAGAGTGTCGTTGTACGCCAGCTCTACTATCGAAATATCAAAGAAAATTATCTGGGCCGTTACTTGATCGAATCGACATTAGTATTTCGATGCGGCGAATAGCATACAAAGAGTTTGAGCAAACACTACAAACCGGTGACTCGAGTGAAGTCATCCGCGCGCGGGTTACCCGTGTCCATGAAATACAGCAAAAACGGTTCGGTTCAGAGTTGCGTTTTAATGCAGCAATGAGGCCGTCTGAAATTCGACGTTTTTGTGTGGTCGGGACTAATGTGAGACGGTTGCTACAAAAGGCTGTAAAAAAGTATGGTCTATCGCCGCGAGGCTATTACAAGGTACTAAAGGTAGCGAGGACAATCGCCGATCTGGATAATCGCGAACACGTTGCATTGAACCATGTTGCAGAGGCGCTTCATTATCGACAGTCGACACTGATGCAGTAACCGTTGTTTTCTGGTACAATAGGGGGGTATGGGCACCTCGAATAAAAAGCGAGTTATCTTGATTGTTATAGACGGATTTGGAGTTTCTTTGACGGAACAAGGCAATGCGATTTCAAGCGCTCGAACACCCACATTCGACTTTCTCGAAGAGCATTTTCCTTTTGGTGTATTAAAGGCATCGGGAATTTCAGTTGGCTTATCATGGCATGAAGCGGGGAATTCAGAGGTGGGGCATATGACTATGGGGATTGGGCGTATCACATATCAGTATTTACCGCGCATTATCAACGCGATTCGCGATGGCAGCTTTTTTACAAACCCGCAATTTGTGCGCGCCGTGGATCATGTAAAGAAGAATAATTCAACGCTACATCTTGTTGGCTTGTTGGGAACTGGCGCCGTGCATAGTTATATCGATCATTTGTATGCGTTACTAGACTTAGCGCGCAAGAAAGAAATTTCAGACAAGGTAGTGCTTCACATTTTTACTGATGGCAAGGATAGTTTGCCCGATGATGGCGCTAAGTTGGTAAGCGCGTTGCAGGAACGATTGACCGAAACAAAGACAGGCATCATTGCTTCAATAACCGGGCGGTTTTATGCAATGGACCGAGATTTCAACTGGGATCGGACTGAAGCAGCATATCGCGCATTAGTCGAGGGAAAGGGCGAGCAGCTTGATAATCCTGTCAAGTACCTCGAAACGAGTTATGCAAAAGGGTTTGAGGACCATAGCATTAAGCCGGGGGTCGTGTATGGGAAGGATAATAAGCCAGTTGCACTCATCAAAGATGGCGACAGTGTCATATTTTTTAATTACCGCGAAGATCGAGAGCGGCAACTCGGCAAAGCTATTGCGTTGCCAGATTTAGTGCCGTTTAAGACAACGAAATTCAAGAATTTGTGTTTTGTGAGTATGACACAGTATGAGGATGTATTTAAGGATATTGCCGCATTTCCGCCACCGGTAATTGCAAACTGTTTATCCGAGGTGTTGAGCGCGAATGGCGTTGCGCAGCTGCATTTAGCAGAGACTGAAAAATATGCACACGTTACGTATTTTTTCAATGGCACTATAGAGAAACCGTTTACGGGCGAGGATCGGATTTTGGTGCCATCACCCGAGGCAGTATCGTACCATGAAGTGCCGGAGATGAGCACCCCCGAGATTGCGAATAAATTATTCCACGCACTCGAAGAAGGGAAGTACCAATTTTTACTGGTGAATCTCGCTAACTGCGACATGGTTGGACATACCGGTGATTTTGAAGCAACCATAAAAGCAGTCGAAAGCGTTGATGAAGCAATAAAAAAGATTTTGGATGTGGTACTTGCTGATGAGTATACCACCTTGATTATTACAGCGGATCACGGCAAAGCAGAGCGGATGATTGATCCGCATAGCGGTGAACGTCTCACTGAGCATTCAACGAACGACGTGCCAGTGTTTGTGGTGAACAAAGCATATGAACGGGAAGTAGCCGATGTTGAACGATTTCGTGCGAAGCGCGAGAGCATTGGGCTTTTGTCTGACATTGCACCAACGGTGCTGGATCTTTTTGGCATTACTATTCCGAAGGAAATGACAGGACGATCATTGCTTGAGGACCTTGGATTACAAAATGTCTGGAGGAAAACCCAGGAATAGAACATAATTGATAAATTGTATTATTATGTCAGTTGCAGCAGCAGAACCACAGCAAGGAGTGACACAGCCAGAACAACCAAAGCGACCGAGCGAGGTAACGGATATTGAGACCGACGGAGAATCGCTTCCGAAGACCCCTGAAACCACCATAGCAATGAGTGAACTTACTGCCAAAAAAGAAGAGGCAGTTGAGCGATATAAGCAGTTCGAGGCAGGTGATGCGAAACTAACTGATGACGAAAGGATAGCTCACAAAAAACTTGAGGTTCGGGCCGAGCAATTGTTTGAACAAGGTCAGGACATTCAGCACGAACGTTTAGCCAAACATAGCAATACATTACATGGGTTAAATGGTCCTGAAAAAGTGCGAACATTAGTTCATATAGCAACAAGCAAGCAAGGTCCACTATATGCCCTTAAGTTGGCGCGAGGACTTGGTGAGAGCGATGCGTCAGTTGTCGATGCGTTTCATGATTTTTTATGTAAACCAGAGAATAGTCATTTGCTCGATAAGATTTTTGGTTAGTAGCACGGACAACCTACAGTGTTCATGTCTGATATTGCATACACAGTTACCGTACTTGTTATTATCATAGCCATTATAGGAGTGGTTGGTTTTGCGATTGTGTTTGCGCGTCGGTTACTTCAAAAAAGCCGATTGAAAAACACCCTAAGCATGTCGTTGTATTTGGTGCGCTTGCCGCGTTATACGGATGAAGAGGATCAGAGACGTGAACTCAAAGATCGCATCGGCGTTATGGAGCAATTGTTTTCAAGCATGGCGTTGATTAAAAAACGTTCTTTCCTAAAACAATTTGCCGGCGGACCGGAACGAATCGTTTTTGAGATTGCCTCATCAGCCGGGGAAGAGGAGATTGGCTTTTATATAGCTACCCCAAAGGAACTTGAAACCCAAGTCGAGAGGAATATACATGCAGTCTACCCTCACGCCGAAGTAACGCGCGTTGTTGATGATTACAATATGTTTGTCCCAGGCAATGTAGTCGAAGCGAGCTTCCTGACACTTGCACATAATCCCTTTTTGCCACTACGGACCTATGTAGATATGAGCGCAGACCCCTTGGGGTCGGTGGTCAATGCGTTTCAAAGTATCAGCGCACAAGAAGGAGCAGCAGTTCAATTTGTAATAACCCCGCATGTGCAGTCGTGGGGGGTTAAGGGAAGGCGCGTGCTCGAGGCGTTGACACAAGGGAAACGCCCCGAAGAGGCATTTAAACATGCGCGATTTCTAAAGTCTACATTCAGCGGCGACAGTCCGGCGAAACACGCAAAGCAATCAGATCCAACCAAACAGCAGCAAATGCAGCAGATGACACAGTATCAACAGCAGGCAAATCAGCCAGTCGTGGAGGCAGTCCAGAAGAAGCTCAATAAAGTGGCGTTCCAAACCAATATTCGTTTGTTAGTATCTGCGCCGACAGAAATTCGCGCACAGCAACTACTAGGCCAGCTCGAAAGTTCATTTGGACAATTTAACGCTCCGGCCCAGAATTCGCTACGAGCAATGCGAGTATCAAAACGCAAGCTTCGTGAGTTTATTTTCAATTATAGTTTTCGGATGTTTAAGCCAAAACATACATCGCCTTTGAACGTTGAGGAGCTCGCAAGTATGTTCCATTTCCCCGACCAGCACATAATCGGATCGAAAGTAAAAAGTTTGAAAACAAAACGAGCTGCAGCGCCCGCGGAATTACCGAAAGAAACGGTGATTTCACTTGGCACTACGACATTCCGCGGTCAAAAAGAGCTTGTTGGCTTTGCAAGCGTAAACGACCGGAGACGCCACTTGTATATTATCGGTCAGACTGGTACCGGCAAGAGCACACTATTACAGGAATTAATACGCCAAGATATCGAAGCAGGCCAGGGCGTGGCAGTTATCGACCCGCATGGTGATACCATCGAGTATGTGCTGTCTCATATTCCGAAGGTCCGGATTGATGACGTAGTCTTGTTTGAGCCGTTCGATATGGAGCGGCCAATGGGTTTGAATATGCTTGAGTATGAGACACCGGAACAAAAAGATTTCGCGGTTCAGGAAATGATCTCGATATTTTATAAGTTATTCCCGCCGGAAATTATCGGTCCGATGTTCGAACACTACATGCGAAATGCTATGTTGGCGATCATGGCTGATATGAAAAATCCGGGAACGCTTGTCGAAATACCGCGCGTTTTCACCGATGATACGTACTTACAAGAGCGTCTACAATCGGTTTCTGACCCTGTGGTGCGCCAATTCTGGCTGAAAGAATGGAAGCAGACAACCGGGCAGACGCGCTCGGATATGTTGGGATATGTGGTGTCGAAGCTAGGGCGATTCATTGAAAACGAGATGTTGCGCAATATTATCGGTCAGACGCACTCAAGCTTTAATTTTTCAGAAATCATGGATGGCGGAAAGATTTTCTTAGCAAACTTGTCGAAGGGGTCAACTGGGGAAGTGAACAGCTCGCTACTGGGCTTGATTTTGGTGACAAAGTTACAAATGGCAGCCATGAAGAGGGCGTCTATGCCAGAAAATAAACGAAAGGATTTTTATTTGTATATCGACGAGTTCCAGAATTTTACCACTGACAGCATAGCGACGATTTTGTCAGAAGCGCGAAAATATCGCCTTGATTTGACGATCGCGCACCAGTTTATTGCCCAGCTCGAAGATAAAATTCGCGACTCGGTCTTCGGGAACGTCGGTTCGTTAGTAGCGATGCGCGTTGGAGCAGAGGATGGCGAGGCGCTTGAAAAGCAGTTTGAACCGGAATTCAAACGACATGACTTAGTGAATCTCAATAACTATGAAGGCGTTATTAAACTCATGATAAACGGTAACACATACAATCCGTTTATGTTGAACACCCCGCCGCCAAAGGAGGGGAAACCCCAAATTGTTGGACCACTCAAGGAATTGGCAAAGCTCAAGTATTCTCGGCCGAAACAAATGGTCGAGCGCGAAATATTGGCGCGCGCGAAATTAGGGGTGTAAGATAGTTGTATGAACCTATTTTTACCCAAACAAACAAAGTTTTTTGAATATCTGGCCAGGCTCGGAAACCATCTCAAGGAGATGGTGGTTTTGTTTCAAGCCCTCGCATTAGACTTTACGAAAGCAGAAACAATTGCGCAGAAAGCGCGCGAACTGGAGCATATAGCTGATGATCTCGCGCATACGATTATTGATGATTTGAACAAGACCTTCATCACGCCTTTTGAGCGCGAAGATATTTATTTGCTCACCCATGAACTGGATGATGTGATCGATCTCATTGAGAACGCTATTAGTACTATTGTGTTGTACAACATTGAAAAGCCGCGACCGGGAATTAAGGATTTTAGCGAACTTATGCAGAAGGCTGCGGTTGAGGTAGATCATTTACTGACGCACCTAAAGTCACAGAAGTATACAGAACCGTTACGGAACACAATCATCACCATTCATGAGTTGGAGGATCAGGGTGATGCAGTGTTTGGGCGTGAAATTAGAGCATTATTTGAGCATGAAAAAGATCCTTTAATGGTAATCAAATGGAAGGATGTGCTGGAGGATTTGGAAAACGTTATGGATACATTTCAGCGCGTGAGCAATACAATCGAAAGTATCCTGGTAAAATCAAGTTAAATCGAATAGGAGGGATGCATGTATGGAATTTGGCATCGGATTTGTCATTATTATCGTGGTCCTGGCATGGACGTACGATTTTTATAACGGCGCAAACGACTGCGCCAATTCAATTGCCACAACTGTTTCAACTCGAGTGCTTACGCCGCTGCAGGCAGTTGTTTTGGCCGCTGTTCTGAACGCGGTCGGGGCATTTCTTACTACTGAAGTCGCCAAGACAATTGGCAAGGGGTTATTACCAGAGAACTTTATGACGCCAGCTGTTATTATGGCTGCAATCATTGGCGCTATCGCGTGGTCGGCCTTTGCGACTCATAAAGGTATTCCGGTCAGCATTACGCACGCAATCATCGGCGGGATTTTGGGGGCGGGCATAGCTGCCCATGGGTTGCATGCAATTTCCTGGGGAAAACTCGAAAAAGTTGTTATCGGTATGTTTACGTCGCCAATCAGTGGATTTATCGTCGCCTTAGTGTTGGCGACACTATTATTTTGGATATTTCGTAATTGGCACCCGCAGCGGGCTAATTTTTTGTTTGGCAAGGCGCAGCTGGTGTCAGCTTCATTTATGGCACTGACCCACGGAATGAATGATACGCAAAATGCTATGGGTGTAATCACTGCTGCGCTGTTGGCGAGCGGTTTTATTACGAGTTTTGAAGTACCCATGTGGGTCATTGGCGGATCAGCGCTGTTTATGGGCCTTGGGACCTATTACGGTGGAAAAAAAGTTATCCACACTATGGGAATGCGCATAGTGCGGTTGAAAACAGTTCATGGTTTTAGCGCCGAAACTGCCGCTGCGGGTGTCATTTTTTTCGCAAGCCTACTCGGTATTCCTATTAGTACCACTCATACGATTTCTGCAGCAATAATGGGTGCGGGTAGCGTGCGGCGGTTCTCGGCGGTGCGGTGGGGCGTGGTACAGGGGATTATAATAGCGTGGATCGTAACGATACCAGCAGCGGGCATTGTTGCTGCAGTTATGTACCGGGTTTTATCCGAGATCACCTGATGGAGAGAAGATCGCTTGTGCGTTTCTTTATGTTCGCTTCGAAATGATTTCATCGATGACGCCGTACTTTTTTGCTTCTTCGGCAGTCATGTAAAAGTCGCGGTCGGTGTCTTGCTCGAGTTTTTTAAGCGGCTGACCCGTGTGTTTCGCCAGTAATTTATTCAGCCGTTCTTTAATGCGAATAATGTGGCGAGCTGAAATTTCGATGTCAGTTGCCTGTCCCCCTGCGCTTCCCATAACTTGGTGCATCATGATTTCGGAGTTGGGGAGTGCGCGGCGCTTGCCTTTGGTGCCGGCGGAGAGGAGTGTCGCAGCCATCGATGCCGCAATACCCACGCATATAGTCATCACATCAGGGCGTACATATTGTATAGTGTCGTAAATAGCCATGCCTGCGGTGACAGAGCCGCCAGGAGAGTTGATGTATAGCTGGATATCTTTTTTGGGGTCTTTGTTTTCGAGAAACAGCATCTGCGCAATGACGGTGTTTGCCACGGCATCAGATATGACACCGCCAACGAAAATAATACGATCCTCGAGTAGACGAGAATAAATATCATACGCAGCTTGAATGCCGCTTGTCTTTGAGCGTTCGATAACCGTTGGAATGAGTTGGTCGGTGATGAGTTCTGTGTGTTTGTCCATAGATGTGTATGTTACGAAGTTATTTTATCCTAATATGCTTCTCAAGATATTGAAAAATTTTCATCGTTCGCAGCGAGCGGCGAATTTGATCGGCGATATCAGCTTCCTCGAATGCCTTGCCGGTATTAGCTTTTTTAAATGCTTCAAGTTTTTGTTTTACGTCGTCTTCGCTCGCGGAAATGTTTTGGTCGCGGGCGATGGTGTCGAGGATTAATGAGTGTGTGATGCGTTTTTTTGCTTGCGGTCGAAGTGTTTGCGCGAACTCTTCTTCGGATTTGCCGATGCGTTTTAAGTACGCTTGCCATTCGAGGCCCCGTGCAGCAAGATCGTCTCGGAATTGGCGAACCTCGAACGTGGTTTCTTGATCAAGAACTTGGTCTGGGATTTCGATTTTTACTTTACTTTCGATTTCCTCAAGCGTGGCAATCTGTCGGCGTCGCTGTTCGTTTTGTTCTTTTTCTTGGGTGATACCTTTGCCGATAGAATCTTTGAGTTCGGGCATAGTTTTAGAACTACTAAGTCGCTGCGCAAAAGCATCGTCTAGAGAGGGGAGCGTCCGTTCCTGCACCAAATGGATGGTAATCGTAAAGTCGAGCTTTTTACCAGCCAGATGGTCTACTATGCCTTGTTTCGGAAGGGTCAATGTGTGCTGCTTTGTTTCGCCCGTTTTCATGCCGATGAGCAGCTCGTCAAAGCCGGGAATCAGTTGCGATTCGCCAATAATGAGCGGGTAGTGTTGGGCTTTTGCGCCATCTACGGGTGCGCCATTTTCCGTTGCGCTGAAATCAATTTCAACGCGGTCAGTTTTTTGAGCTGGTCGAGTTACCGTAACAAACGATGCGCGCGATTTTCGCAGATGGTCGATCGCTGCATCAACTTCATCATCAGTTGCAGTCACGGTCTGCGATTTAATTTTGATTTTTTTGAGGTCTGGTAATTTCAGTGTTGGGCGACGATGCAACACGACCCGATATGCAATAGGGCTACCAAACGCCAATTTTGTCATTGATGCTTGCGGCATACCCCAAAAATCAATATCATCGTTTTGAATCGCGTCCACGTACGTTTTTTGAAACGCAAAATCAAGCGCTTTATGTAAGACATAATCAGCGCCCAGTTTTTGCGAGACGATATGAAACGGCGCATTTCCCGGACGAAATCCTTCTATGTGATGCTCTTTGGAAAGCTTCTCGCTGACAGCATTGAAGATCTGCTTGGAGTACTCATCAGTCAGCTCTACGTCAACCTGGACTTGTGTCTTCTGCTTGTCGAGATCGGTGACCGTCGTTTTAAACTGCTTTTTGCTCATCAGGGGTTGGTTCAGTTGTTGGTGGTGCTTCAGTGGGTGTCGGCTCAGGCGTTGGCGCAGATGCTTCTCCCAGGGCTGCTTCGGGCTCTTTTGCCGCTTGTTGTGCCATATTTTCTGGAATCCGGATGTCTATTTTCCACCCTGTCAGCTTCGCAGCGAGTCGTACATTTTGTCCTTTTTTACCAATAGCGAGCGACTGTTGATCGGGCGTAACCCACGCAACTGCTTCGCGCGTTGCTTCATTGGCGTCCACGTCGAGAACTTTGGCCGGTGAAAGCGCATTTGCGATCATCTGTCCAGAACCCTCATTCCATTCGATAACGTCAATTTTTTCGCCGTTAAATGAGTTGATAACAGTTGAAATACGAGTCCCTTTTTGGCCAACAAGGGAGCCAATGGGGTCAATGCCCGGCTCTTTTGCCGTAACTGCGATTTTTGAACGGGAGCCTGCTTCTCGCGCAATTGCTTTTACCTCAACAAATCCTGATGCAATTTCAGGAACTTCAAGTTCAAACATTTTCTCGAGCATTCGAGGATGGGTGCGAGACAAGAAAATCATTGGTCCCTTGGCGCCCATTTCTACTTTGGTTACATACACCTTGAGCCGTTCGCCGATATGGTAGTGCTCGGTGCTGATTTGTTCCTGTGGGGGGAGAACGCCCGTTGTTTTTCCAAGGTCAACATAGACGAATCCGCGCTCCATGCGCTGGACGCTGCCGCCCACAATCTCGCGTTCTTTGTGCTTGAAATCATTGAAAATGGTATCGCGCTCCGCTTCGCGAATTTTTTGGATAATCACTTGCTTTGCTGTTTGCGCTGCGATACGCCCGTAACTCTCTTTTTGTTCGAGAGGGAATAAAAAGAGGTCTCCTGGCTCTGCTTTCTTGCTGATTTTTTTGGCTTGCGCGAGTAAAATATGGCGCGCCGGCCGAAATCGAATGCCATCATCTTCGCTATTTTCATCGGCGTGCTCTTCGTCAGCGTGATCACGATCATGCTCTATGTCATCTGGTTGGGATACGATATCCGCTGCTTTTACCAGCTGTGCCTTTTTACCCTTTTCAATCAAGGGGAAATCTTCAGCGCCGATTTCCGCTGCTTGGGCTTTGTCATCCTTTTTTAGGGTTTCCGGATCGATGACCAGTTTCTCGAGGAATACTTGAGCAAGTGGCTCATCCTGGGGAAGCCGGGCAATAATCTTTTGTCCTTTGCGGCCATACTCTTTTTTGTATGCAGCTGCAATAGCGCGCTCTACAGTTGCGATAATTTGTTCTTTTGAGAGATCCTTTTCCTCGGCGATCTGATCAACTGCTGAATGAAAATCTTTGAGGTTTAACATAATTGAAAGTTATATGATAATAGTAACATTGTTTTTGCGCTTTGGGTATTTTTGGAGAATTGCGATTATGGAGCTGCGATCCATAACTATTTTCAAAAAATCAGGCCCGTGTGAAACGGACCATGACAATGAATATTTGTAGTATAGGGGATGAGGGATAGGTTGTCAACAGCGCTATTGACAAACATTGGTACACGTTTTAGGATAAACCATCTTTTCAGGCCTGAAAAGATCCTGGGCCTCGGGTGAGGGGCAACGTGTACCATCGGGCAAAAAAGCCTGATGAAAGGAGTTTCTATGTCGGACCAAGAAGCGAGGTTTGCGGCGAAAGATTTCACTATGGGCGATCTTAATGCTGTAGTGAAGTTTTTAGGCGAAGAGGCTACTCAACGAATTAAGAGTGGGCATCCTTTCACCCTGACGTTCTTGGAAGAGCAACTGCGGACCTTGTTTGACAAGAATGGCCGGCGAATTCCGGAGGGTTTAACCTATCCGGTTCGAGATCCCGATCGTTCGTACTTCCTGCAGCAGCCACAGATTGATTATGCGCAGCGATTGGAACGGCTGAAAGTGCATTTTCGCGAACGGAAGCTCCCGATTTCTCCTTCACAGTTTCAAGACGAATGCGAGGGGCTACGAGAAGAGCTTGCGAAAAGCGAGGAGTTCGCGACTTGCGCCAACATCCTGAATGGTGTTGTGTTGCCGGTCGTGCTTTTACCCGTACCACATAGGGGGTTTGACTATGGGATGGTGCTGGAGAGGGTCTATCTCTCCGCGGTCGAACGCGCTTACAAGGAACTATTTCCGGAACGGACGTTCCAAAACTACAGAAAGGGTGAGCTCGCTCGAAAAGTCAGCATCATCGATGGGAGCCGACACGACCTGCTTGTGGGGAAACTTTTTAAAGGCCCGGTGATCGGGCTGTTTTCCCCGAATCCTTTGCAGGGATTTTCAGTCCTTGCACAACGCGAGCAGATGGCAACGCTGCCACAGCGCTTTTCATTGGGTGGTGGATTCGATTCCGCCACAGCTGTGACAATGTATCCAGATGTGCTGGCTCGTGACTTTCAGACGCCTGGGTACGATTGCGCAGCTCTTTCTTGGGTCGACTCCGAGTACTCGCTGTGCTTCGAGGCGAATGATGAGAGGCTGTGGTTTGACCACGAGGTCAGTCTGGGTTATGCGTTTGGCAGCTATTCTGGAGGTCTCTTTTTCTCCCGGTAGTGCCAGTTACTTGATCACTTTGAACCTATTGGCTGGGACCAGGAACTTTTGTTCTTGGTCCCTTGATTTTTATTTTCATGCTATCTATATTGAATGCAGAGTAGGCTCATGCATTATGGTTTCTCGCTCTGGTTACAGAGCGGTGATCATAGTCGCCGAAATTCTCGCTCCTATCATGGTATCAGAGTCGTATGGTTATCAGTCTAGTAGTGATAATAGAACATTAGAGTGCCAACGCCGCCACCCCAATCATCGCTGCATTATCCGTTGCATATTGCCGATCAGGGACGTAGATTGTAAGCGGTTCAGGCATCTGTTCTGCAGCTAGTCGAAATTGCTCAATGATCGCTTGATTTGCAACGACACCACCTCCGATGATTACACCTTTCGCGTTGTATTCAAGTGCTGCGGAAAGGGTTTTAGTAACGAGAATATCGATGATAGCTCGTTGTGCGGAAGCAGCAATGTCAGCCTTCAATGAGTCCGGCAAGCTAGTATTCTGTGTAGTAACGCCCTCCGTCATAAATCCCAGGTCCCGTAACATATATCGCACCGATGTTTTGAGTCCGGAGAATGAGAATTCGTAGTCTCCGGACTCTATAAGTCCGCGGGGAAAGGGATATTTCTTTGGGTCGCCGGCGTGCGCGACTCGTTCTATGTGAGGACCACCGGGGTAGGGGAATCCAAGCATGCGCGCGATTTTATCAAATGCTTCGCCTGCTGCATCATCTCTGGTGTCGCCAATAATTTCCCAGTCAGTAACACTGCGTAATACATAGAGTCGTGTGTGTGCGCCAGAAACTACGAGTCCGACAAGCGGAAACTGTCCCTTGAATACACTGATATCGCCAGCATTGTCGTGGATAAGCGGGCTGAACAGATGTGCGAACACGTGATTTACCGGTTGTAGTGGCAGGTCCAAAAAGTATGCCATGCTGCGAGCTAGGTTCGCACCTATGAGGAGGGATGGCTCAAGGCCGGGTTCATGCGCATACGCGATTCGTTCAATTGTATTGAGTTGCAAGCCGCGTGAATGTAGGAAAGAAGTGAGTTGGTCTAATAGAATGGGAAAATTCTTCGAATGTTCACGAGCAGCAATACGCGGCACAACACCCCCAAACGGCGTATGTTTCGCAACTTGTGATGAGACGACATTAAACTCGATTGTGAACCGAGTGCTCGTGGCATTGTCTCGCGACACTAGCGCAATACCGCTTTCGTCGCAGGTGCTTTCAATGGCAAGTATCATAGTAGAACGGGGATTACGAGGGTATATCTCATTATACGCTAATTGCATTTGGGTAGTGGCGGATAATTGCTTTTTTACGTTGTCGATCTATCAATACGGCAATAACATCGATTTGATAATCGTATGACCATGCGGCGTGCTTGACAAGAAAAAGTTCTGCGAGTCGCGCGAGGCGGGCGGCCTTTCGCTCATCCACATGGTCTTCGGGGAAGTAGGCGGGGTTGCGGGCCTTATTGGGCGACCTTTGTGTAACAAGCGCCTTCACCTCCACAAACACCAGCGTCCGTCCGTTTCGCGCAATAATATCAATTTCGCCCATACGCACTCGCCAATTGCGATGCAGAATGGTATACCCGCGGCGATACAAAAATGTTGCTGCGTATTGCTCTGCCAATGCGCCTTTTTGTCGTGTATACTGTTGAGTATTCCTACATTGCATTATAGTTGCATTATTGCTAGAATTGAAGAGAATTAGGATATATGAGTGAATTAGTGGTACTCAATCTCGGGGGGTCAATTTTCAATCCGGGCGAGATCGCGATTCCCCTTGTTTTGGAATTTCGGAAGCTGATGTACGAGCAAGTGAAAGCGGGGAAGAAGTTCTTGATAATTTTGGGTGGTGGAGCAGTTTCGCGACAGTATCAAAAGAAGGCGCGAGAAGCAGGAATTACTGACGCTGATGCGCTAGACGAAATAGGTTTATGGCCAACGCGCGTCAATGCAATCTGGTGTAAGTGGTTGTTGTCTGATTATGCGACATCGGAGATTGTGACGAGCTTTGACGAACTGATCACCTTCACTGACAAACCAATCGTTCTTGGCGGTGGCACAGCGCCGGGCTGGTCAACTGATTACGTAGCGTTGCGCTGGGCGAAGCAGCTCGGTCTTACTACCGCCATTAGCATGGGATCAGCGCCCTATGTATATAATAAGGACTTCATGGTACATAAGGATGCAGAGCCATATAAAGCGTTGACATGGAGCCAGTACCTCGCAATTTCAGGTACCGAACGAACGCCAGGAATGCATGCGCCCATTGATCCAATTGCAGCGCAGTATGGGCAGGACCACAAGTTGCAGGCATATGTTATTGGCCCTAGTATGGATAACCTCGCGTCGCTGCTTGATCATAAGCCGTTTGAGGGCACGATAATCTCATAACATCTTCCGTTAATCCGACGCCGCATTACTTTTATGATTATTCGATCACATGGTAGAACTTGTTACAGCATTCAAAGCGCCCAATCGCTTGTGTTATTAGGGTTGCCGACGGAAGCAACGATGAGCGCACTCAAGGGTAACGACTACACTGCAGTCGTCGTTTCGAGCGCGAAAGACGCAGAGAAAGCAGTCGCGTCATTCCCCAAGGCCTTTATTATCGCCAGTCCAGGCGAATATAATATCTCTGATTGTTTTGTATACGGCGTCGCACATAACAGTGATATGTTGTATTCGGTCGCATTTACCGATGATCTTGCTGTTGGCTATGTTGCCTGCGATGGCCACAAAGAGTTCGCCGAGGGCCTAATTGAACTATTAGGCTCCATTGATATTTTGATGGTATTTATCGATGACAAGCATGGCGTATCACCTGATACCGCAGAAACAATCGTTGGTCAGATTGAGCCGTCATTTGTCTTGCCGATGTATGATGAGCAGAGCGCACAACACGAAGAACTGCTCAATATGTTTTATAAGAATCTCGGGCAGGAAAAGCCAAAAGCCGAAACTGAACTAAAATTAAAACCAGGACAGTTGAGCGGGGAAGTGTTGGAGGTTGGATTATTAAAGCCATTAGAGTAGCTCCATGTTTATAGAGTTCATCCAGCGATTACAACGCAAGCCATCACACATCAGGGCGCGTATCGCTCTCGCTGGAGTTGTTGTTGCTATGATTGTGGTTGCACAACTATGGGTCGTCAATCTAAGGTTTCAGGTGGCGCAGCTGACAGGACCTGATCTGAACCGAGTCGAAGAAAGTAATGCCAGTAGCACCAAGGCAACAGCAGATAGTGCATTACAAAAGCAAATTCTACAGATAACGCACGAAACCCCTTCATTATTTGCATCAGTGAAGAGCGGGTTCAAAGAATTGAGCGATCAATTTAAGCGAATCGTTGAAACAGAGCGAACCCAGATAATTGAGAACAAGCCAGATGGTCAGCTAAATATAGACGTACTCGAATCACCAAAATCCCTACCAGTCAGCGAGAAGTCGACGTCTGAAACACAAGATTTTAATGACTTCCTCGATGTGTATGATCAGTATTATCAGAGTAAGTAATACCTATATATGCCTAAAATCGCCAGCATAGAACCAGCACCACGAAAGGAGACTATAGTGAGAGCAGGGATTACGGAGGAATTGAAAAGCGCCTATCTTGATTATGCGATGAGCGTTATCATTTCGCGCGCGTTGCCAGATGCCCGCGATGGCCTTAAGCCAGTGCAGCGGCGTATTTTGTATGCGATGTGGACAATCGGGCTTAAGCACACGGCGAAATTTAGAAAGTCAGCAGCCATTATCGGAGAAACGTTGGCAAGGTATCACCCACACGGCGATATTCCCGTGTACGATGCGATGACCCGCATGGCGCAGGAGTTTTCATTGCGGTATATGCTGGTGGATGGACAAGGGAACTGGGGTTGTTTTACCAAAGACACTAAAGTTGCTTTAACTGATGGACGCGCTTTATCATTCGGTGTATTGGTCAAAGAGCACAAAAAAGGAAAGAAAAATTATGCATATACACTGAACCACGAGACGAAAGGGATCGAAATTACGGAAATAATACATCCGCGACTTACGAGAAAAAAAGCCGAACTTGTTGAGGTTGAACTTGATAGTCGTGAAAAGATAAAGTGTACACCAGATCATAAGTTTTTGCTTAGAGATGGGACGTATAAGGAGGCCCGATTTCTGACACCGGGAGAATCTATAATGCCATTGTATACAAAACTGTCGACCGGCGACGAGGATCGTTTTGTACGAGAGGGATATCCGATGATCTGGCAGCCAAATGAGCGACGTTGGGTCTTTGCCCACCACCTTGCCGATGCATGGAATCTTGCCTATGGATTGTATGATCGCGTGAGTGGAAAGGTGAGACACCACAAGGATTTTAATAAACAGAATAACAATCCAGAAAATATAGTACGAATGCAATGGAAAGATCATTGGAAACTGCACAGCGATCTTAGTTCTTGGAGGCATCAAAACGACGAGGAATACACAAAAAAATTGGCAGAAGGAAGAAAACAATACATTAAACGTAACCCGGGAGTGTTTTCTATCCGAGCACGTAATCTGAATAAAAAGCTGTGGCAAAGTAATGAATTTCGGGCAAAACACACTTTACGAATGCAAAAACTTTGGAGTGATCCAGAGTACCGGAAGGCCATGGCACAACTGGCCAGTAAAAATTTGAAATCTTTGTGGGAAAAAGAAGAATTTAAGGCTTTGATGAGTGATCTAAAATCAAAAGAGCTGAAAAAACGATGGAAGGACCCCCAATACAGAGAGCAACAGATTGAACGAATGGCGCACATCTCACTCAAGTTATGGTCTGATCCGAAGCACCGCGCACATATATCAGAGATCACAAAAAAACGAATGCAGAGCCCTGAGGCGCGCGAAGCACAGAGTAAAATGTCGAAGGAGCTTTGGCGCAATCATTCTTATAGAAGTAAATTTACTCCCGATCATTTTACCAAAATAGCCCGTGCACTTTGGCAGGATCCGGAAACACGGAAAATGCATAGTGATAAGGCAAAAGCCCAATGGGGAGATCCTGGATTTAAAACAAGGGTAATGCAGAGCAAGGTGCGTAATTATGTACGAGGATTGGCAGTTGCATATGAGGAGGTGACACCGGAGTTATACGAGATTCATCGATATAAGAGTGGAATCCCATCGTTACAAACTGCACTTACGTACTTCAAAGATTTTAAGGAGATAGTTGATCAGGCGCGACATCATAATCATGCGGTTGTTCGCGTGCGACTCTTACCGAAGAAAGAAGACGTGTATGACCTAACAACCGAGCCATGGCATAATTTTGCTTTGGCGAGCGGGGTTTTTGTGCATAACTCGGTCGACGGGGACAGTGCGGCCGCTTACCGCTATACAGAAGCGCGACTCAAGAAAATTTCCGAAGAGATGCTGGAGGAAATCGATATGGACACCGTGGGATGGGTTGATAACTACGATGGTACCACGAAAGAACCAGCGTATTTGCCAACGCGTATTCCGCAGCTGCTATTGAACGGCACCAAGGGCATTGCAGTGGGCATGGCAACCAATATTCCGCCCCACAATTTTACTGAAGTTGTAGATGGGCTTGTGGCGCTTATTGACGATCCTGCGACGACCATTGAAGGACTTATGGACATTATTAAAGGTCCTGACTTCCCAACGGGCGGTATTATCTATGATAAGAAATCGATCGTACAGGCATATGGATCGGGACGAGGCGCTATCGTGTGTCGTGCAAGCGTAACCATCGAAGAATCAAAGCAAAAGCGGGGAAATGAAATTATCGTCAATGAGCTGGTTTATCAAACCAACAAATCAACCCTGATTCAGCATATGGCTGAGCTTGTCAAGGCAGGGAAACTCGAGGGCATTCGCGATATTATCGATGAGTCAGACAAAAATGGCATTCATATTGTGATTGAGGTGAAGTCCGGAGTACCCGCGCAGAAAGTATTGAATCAGTTATATAAGCAGACAGACCTGCAGAAGAAATTCCATTTGAATATGTTGGTGTTGGTAGATGGCATTCAACCGCGCGTATTAAATATTAAGCAGGTGATGGAGGAGTATTTAAAGCATCGTAAGGATGTGGTGATTCGGCGAACAAAGTTCGAGTTGGCTCAAGCAGAAGCCCGGGCGCACATACTCGAGGGATTGGTGATTGCACTGAATAATATTGACGAAGTTGTTTCGATTATTAAGAAGTCAAAGGATCGCGAAACTGCCAAGAAAGCATTGATGAAGAAGTTCTCGTTGAGCGCCATTCAGACTGATGCGATTTTGGATATGCGGCTACACCGTCTCGCTGCGCTGGAGCAAGAAAAAATTCGCGCTGAATTGGATGAAAAACATGCGTTGATTGCCCGCTTAAAGACGCTGTTGGCGAGCGATAAGGAGATGATGTCTTTGATCAGGGGCGAATTCCTTGAGCTTAAGAAGCAATACGGAGATGAGCGGAGAACCAAAGTCGTAAAATCAGCACTTGGTACATTGTCCGATACCGACCTGATCCCCAGTGAGCCTACGTTATTAAATATTACCTCACAAGGATATATTAAGCGACTTACGCCGCAGACGTACCGCGTGCAGTCACGAGGCGGAAAAGGAATCATTGGCGCCAAGTTAGAAAAAAATGATTTCATCACCGTGTTTAGGGTGGTAAACACGCATGATTCAGTCTATATCTTCAACGAAGAAGGCGTTGTGTTCACGCTTAAGGCCTATGACTTCCCAGACAAGAAGCGGGACCAAAAGGGAGAGTATCTGATGGACTATGTATCATGGAAAGCGGAAAACTTTGTAGCAGGAGCTATCAACGTGACCGGGGACAAGCCGCCCGCATATTTGTTCATGGTGACGAAGCGCGGTATAATTAAGAAAGTAGCTTTTGACCAATTCACGAATGTTTCCAAGGGCGGGTTGATAGCGATGCGACTCAAAGAGGGGGACCATTTGATGGCAACGATGGCATTGTATCAAGATGAGGACATTTTGTTGGTCAGTAAGCTTGGCAAGGCCATTCATATCCAATCAGGCGCAGTGAGCGCATTGGGCAGACAGGCGCAGGGCGTGCGTGGTATGCGACTTGGCAGCGGAGATGAGGTAGCTGGCATGATCCGTATTACGCCAGATGAGCGAGCAAAAGCGCACGTGCTGACAATGAGCGTGAATGGGTACGGCAAACGCACGGAGATCAGACAGTTTGCCATTCAAAACCGCGGAGGAAAGGGGCTTATAGCGTCGAAAGTTACGGCAAAAACAGGAGCCGTTCGGGCCGTACAACTAGTCACACCTGATTATTCAGATTTTATGGTGATCACGAAACAGGGCAAGGTGTTGCGCGGATCGCTCAAACAAATTTCAACCCTGGGACGAGCAACGCAGGGGGTGCGGATTATTAAACTCGATGAAGGTGATGAGCTACGATCCCTTAATTTAATGAAGGCAGAGAGCGAGCAAGCATCATGAGGTCTCGAAAGGAATAGAAGATATTATTGAGCGTAACAACATATGCAATCATTCGGAGGAGCGCAGCGGGCTGTTACAGGAGAATCATTTTTAGATCTCGGGGCAATTTTGCGCCAGTTGAGTTTTGTGACCCCGGGAAAGTACATGGCTGATTTCGGCTGTGGGAGTGGATATCTTACGTCAGCGCTTGCCCAATATATGGGGGATGCAGGGAAGATTTATGCAATCGACGTGCAGCAACATGCACTAGACGTGGTAAAACAACAATCGCAAAGCCGAGGATTTACCAGTATAGAGCCGATCCGCGCGAATCTTGAGGCGTCTCACGGCACACCGCTGCGAGACAATTCTCTGGATGTCGTATGGATGGTGAATTTGCTATTTCAGAACCAACGGAAAGACGCGATTTTTGTCGAAGCATATCGGGTTTTGAAACCAGGATGCATGCTCGTAGTTATCGACTGGATACCAAATTTGACCGTGGGCCCCGAAGGGTATCGCTTATCACTGGAGGAAGTTATGCAACTCGCGCAGCGAGGGAATTTTGCGTTTGTTCAAAAAATACAAGCCGGGCGGTATCATCATGGGTCAGTGTATATGAAACAGGGTGCGTCGCAGGCGCAATCTCAGCAAAAAGCTGGATAATTATCGAACATGGAAATACCATATATTAACAAACAGCGGTTGATGTTGATTGTGGGGAGCATTGCGATTGTGCTTTCGGTGATTGTTATTATTTGGATTGGATTCCGGCCTCCCCCAATAACACTCGAAAAACTCAATCTCACCATGTGGGGGGTTTTTGACGACTCGGACGTGTATGGTCCGTTTCTTGCGGAGTTCGCGAAAACATACCCGAAAGCAAAAGTCACCATACATTATAAGAAAATACCCATTGATACGTATGAGAGCGAATTGATCAATGCGCTTGCTGAACAGCGCGGGCCAGATATATTTATGATACAAAATTCATGGCTTCAGAAACACCAGAATAAGTTGTACCCGATCCCCAGTGCTACAAACTACTCAACTGCACGCTATGGCGAGCGAATTGCACCATTTTTGGCAGTGACACCAACGGCATTTGGTCAAACATTTGTTCCAGCGGCAGTCGAGGATCTCATTCGAAACGGACAGATCTATTCGCTACCGCTATACGTCGATACCCTGGCTTTATTCTATAACGAAGAAACATTTCACAGCGTCGGTATTCCGGAGCCGCCGAGCAGCTGGGATCAATTTATTGATACTGTCGTACGGCTCACGAAATTTACTGCCAAATTAGCCATTGAACGGTCCGGTGTTGCCATGGGAACTGCTGACAACGTCAATCGTGCGCCTGATATTGTGTCATTGTTGATGTTACAGAATGGAACACAGATGACTGATCTTCGGACCCACCGAATGACGTTTGCAGAAGCGGTGCGTATCGAAAATAGGCCATATTTTCCGGGAAGCTCAGCGCTTGAGTTTTATACAAATTTTTCGAATCCTCGTAAACAGCCGTTCACCTGGGACAACCGCGCCCCATACTCGATCGACTCATTTGTCGATGGAAGCGCGACTATGATGTTTAACTATGCCTATACGATTCCGACGATCAAGCGTAAAGCACCATACCTGCAATTTGCCATAGCGCCAGCTCCACAAACAGAGCAGTCATTACAAGACGATACTAAGATTAACTTTGCGTCTTATTGGACGCTTGGGGTGTCACGACAATCTGGGGTCATGAATACTACGACTGGTCAATCCCAATGTCTCCAGCCGAGCCGGATAACGAAGTGCGAAGTTGCCTGGGATTTTCAGTTGTTTATGGCGCAAAAGGACATAACGCAAGCATATCTGACTAAGACACAGCGGCCAACGGCACGCAAGGATTTAGTAAACTGGCAGCGATCAGATCCATACTTAGGTGTGTTTGCCTTACAATCACTGACTGCTCATTCGTGGCGTCAGCCCGACAACGATGTGGTCGACAAGTTATTTAACGAAATGATAAACGCGGTGAATTTGCAAAACAAAACGCCGCAAGAAGCACTTGAGGCAGCATCAAAAGAGCTTAATCTATTAGTTCCATTGGAGTGAAGAGAGTTGCCCGTCGTTTACAACAGATCGTAAGCATTGTATGCGTCGGCCTCGTAGCGTCGACGTTGTTTCTGATGCCGTTATCAGGACCTTGGTTTCGCAATGAAGCACAAGCCGGGGTAGTGCCAATTGATAATCTGCAGGCATCAGTACTGGAGCTTTTAAAAACCGTGGCTGATATAACCTCGAATGATGCGTTTGCGATTTTATTGCAGTCTAAGCCGGCATTGAAACAGTTAGTAGCTGATACCAATGATGTTGCCAATAGTGGGCAGCGGTTTATCGAGGCAGGGAATCGATTAGTTCAGAATGCCGGAAGTGCGCCCCAGACTATCAGCAACCTATTTACGGAAACGCTGAATACGTTGAACAGTGTGTCGGTAAAAGGGGCGGAATTATCGGTGGTTATTAGCAATGGTACGGTTGATTTTGCTACGATTGGATTGGTGGGCGAATTGAGCGTCGATGTGACAAAGTTAATGGAGCAGGTCGGAAAGATACAGCAATTTATTAATGATTTTGATGTTTTACTTGATAGTGGGAAGCGTATCAGTGATGCAGTGCAGCGAACATTTGCGGCGGGAAATCTACAGCAGATTCAGACAGAGAGTGGGCAGGCGCTTGAGGCATTCGTAACTTTCTTACAACAAGAGGTTCAAAAATTAGACCAACTACAGGCATTCATTGCAAATAAAATATTTGAGTCGGTGCTTCCATTAGTGCCAACGCTTCTGGATGGGGGAGTGAAACTAGGCGTATACACTGCCGCACTCGGAACGTATAGCACGTTATGCAGTCTCGCAACTGACAAAGCGCAATGTAACGCAGATCATGGACCAAGTGTTACCACAAATCAGCAGATACTGGATTCATACATGAGGACGCAGTTACAGCCCCAAATGGAGGCGTTTGTGGCGAATATTACATCCCAGCAGACAATTGACGAGCTCACCAATGCTGCGCTGCTTGATCTCGGAGAGTTTATTGATGCGTTAGGAAGAGCTCTCAAGTTGCAAAAACTAGAGATTCAACTCACAAAAATAAAAGAACAAAACGGTTCGGTGACGTATTCATTTTCAATCGCGGGACAAGGTGCTGCGCCGCCTCCCGCGCCCCAGGCCCTACTCATACCATTCGCTCATGCGCAAACCGCAGGAAATTGTGTGCTTTCAGTGCAG
>MHXC01000018.1:3474-12564 GCA_001824325.1 Parcubacteria group bacterium RIFCSPHIGHO2_01_FULL_47_10b | reverse complement strand
GAGGTTGACGCGGCAACAGGGGAGCAAACTGAGACAGACACGAGCGAGCCAAATGAGCCGGACGGGTGTGCGGAAAATTTTACCAAAGCGCTCGTAATAATTACTGGAACGCCGTGGGCTGGAGATACTATAAAATATGAGCTAAGCGCTGCCGGGGCATTAGCTGATGTTCCGACTTCGTGTGAGTGGAAATTCGAGGGGCTTACAGATGATGGGACTGTGGTAGCCGTGCCAGGTGAGATATTTAAGGGCCCCGAGGCAATAGATGTTGATATAGTGAACTCGGGCAGTTCTCTTGCCAAGCGTCAAGCACAAGGCTGTGATGAATTTTATATAGACGTGCCGTTTACGAAGGCATTTTTGAAGGAAACAAAAGTTACTTCATTGAGAGTTCAGTATCTCGTAGGTTTTGAGCTCGAGTCGGGGGAGGCGATCCAGTGTTCGAGTGGTGACATACGACAAATAATCGAGCAACCGCCAGCGGATCCGATAGAGGAACCTGATGAAGAAGCTGAAACAGATGAAGGCACTGACGATAACGGTGGTGCTGCTCCAGGCACGAATCCTCAAATTGGCGTACCTGATGAGGGCTCTAAGTATCAATGCAAGGCATCAAACGCCGTTGGGCTTCCCATTGTGCCGTGTGGACGGGCATTTGACAGCGACGGCAATGAGCTGAACTGCCCGTGCCAATTTTGCCACTTTTTCCAACTTGGTAGTAATATCATGCGATTTATTACGGTTTTATTGGTGCCAGTTATGGCAGCATTATTCGTTGTCATTGGCGGATTTATCATACTAATGTCTGGTCCAAGCCCAGATCGGCGCAAGAAAGGCCTCGACCTTATTACCAAGACCATCCAGGGCGCTTTGATTGTCTATGTGGCGTGGATTATAATAAACACAGCGTTTCTATTCTTCGTTAATCCCGAGATAATTACAGGCGGCCGATTCCCGCAATTCTGGCATCAAGTGGAATGTCCCATTGAGGGGTTGGAGGAGTGAGCAAAAATTATGACATACGTACAACTACCAAGAATCAGCGTCCTCATTGTATCCCTTGCTATTTTCATTAGTGGAAGCTGGGCGGCGTTTGCCATAACTGGCGAAACCACTACGACGTTCTGCAAAATTTTTGCAAAGGATCAGTCTTTAGTTGTAGATAAAGACAAGTGCGATCCAAATAAAGATCCGGAGCCTCAAGTGTCCAAAAAAGGGGACTATACGTATGTGAAGTCTGTGCCAGACGGGAAGGGAGGAATTAATCAAGAGGCGCAGGTTAAGTTCACAAAGACCACTGACACGACGGCTATAAATGGCTCTGGAGCTGGTTCATGCAAAGATCAACCAGTCTGCAAGAAAGACGGCGTCATCTGTATTCCAAATCCCTTGCGGGCGTGTACTATAGCAGCACTCATCGACGATATTGCCACCTGGCTTATTTGGTTAGCGATTCCGATTACGGCGCTGGTAATAGTGTGGGCAGGCGTATTGTATATCACGGCAGGCGGGAGCAGCCAGCGCATTGAGTCAGCGCATCATGCATTAACCTGGGCAGTCATTGGCTTTGCCATAGTGTTGGTTGCAAAGGGCGTCACTATGATCATTCGAAACTTTTTCGGCATTGATATTATTGATGAGTTGTCCCTATACCCATTATTAAAATTCGTGTATACTGTGGTTACGTGATGTGAATGACGCGTATGTTAATGGAAAAGCATATGTACAAGGAAAAAAGAAGCCAGAAGGGAGGTGAGAAACGATGAATCATATACAGAAGTTTGTCGCATTCGTTACAACAAGTGTGACGCTGTTCAGTTTCTCAATCCTTCCGACTGTGTTGGCTGCAGAATCTTCTTCGGATATTATTGGAAAGGCTCCTGGAGATTTCACCAATCCACCTATCACAACCATTCAACAGCTCTTTGATTTACTGAAGGACTTGACGAACTGGTTTTTGGTGTTTGCCTTGATAATTGGTGTTGTGATGATTATTGTTGGTGGAGTGATGTATATTACGGCTGGAGGTAGCACTGACAAGGCAAAAACAGCATCTAAACTAATTGCATTTGCTGCGATTGGTATTGCAATCGTTGCTCTTGCATGGGGCATTGTTCAGGTTGTTGCAAACCTAGTAACACAGGATAGTAACGTGACTGATGAGGTATTTTGATGATATTTTTTTGCTGACCAATGCAACTCAAAAAGGCCTCTCTCGAGAAGGCCTTTTTGAGTTGCCGTGATGTGTTTATAACTACAAAGGAATTTCTATGCCGGGGGAGGGACTTGAACCCACAAGCCTTGCGGCACATGGTCCTAAACCATGCGTGTCTGCCAATTTCACCACCCCGGCGGAATGTTTTATAAGTATACGCTACGCATCGAGTTTATTCAAGCGGGTTGCGTATTACTGGATAGAGTTTGGGTGATTGATAGTGCGACCAAAATGTTTTTTCGCGTACTATTTCCCCGTCTTTATATACCTGTTGTTTCAGATATGTTTTCATCTCGCCGTCTTCGCCCCGCTCATACACAACTGGGCCAATAATTTTCGTTTCGAGTTTTTCGTCCGGGCCGAATATCGAGAACGTTAATTTTGTTTTATCTATTGCTGTTTGGATATATATATGTCCGTTGGTTACGTTGGTGAACACAAGATCGGGGTTGGGAGGATATACAGTTGCGTCGAATCCCGGATCGCCATAATAGCGCACTACATAGGAGTGTGGGGAGCGCTGGTTGATGTCCAGTCCGGCATATACTGCGGAGCGAAATAACGTTGTTGATACTTGGCAGATGCCTCCTCCGTATTCGGGAACAGTTTTTCCTTCTTTAATAACGAGCTCCGGTTTATATCCAGTTTCTGCATTCACCTCGCCCAGGTGTTGTCCGAAAGAAAATTGCGCGCCGGGAGCCACTAGGATGCCGTCATATTTCGCATCGGCGACGGTGATATTGTGGATACGACTTGCAGGCGATCCAGCGAAGTCAGTCGTTCCCTCCCCAAGCAAAATTTGAATTCCAAGGTCTGCGATGGTATGTTCAGTAATTGTGGCTGGAATGTCCGAAAAAACGAGATCAATTTTCTGGGAACCGTGTATGAGTTCATCCCATAGTGCATCCTCTGTAGCTGGTACGTCCAGTGCGCGACCGTTTTTTGCCTGTTCGGCGATGGTGACAGTCTCACCAGGATTGCCCGAGAGCCGAGCGTTTACGGGTTTTCGCTCAAGCGAGCCGGCTGTTTCTTTTAAGAAATCAGCCACTTTTTTTGAGTCGAAAGCGATAGGACGAGATGCAATTCCTCCCTTGTTTTCAAAGAAAACAAGCCAATCAAAAACATTTTTTTCAGAAATTTGCATTTTTTTCTGTGTCTGCTTATTTGCTGTCTCGCCCGTTTCAGAAAATGTCTCTGGGTCGATAAGTTCGTACGGCGTATTATCCAACATGGCTTGACCCATCTGATGGGCTCTTTGCGCCTGAGTCGTTGAGGTTAGGGGTACTACTTGAACGCGTGCCAAGGAAATAGGGTGATTCACAAGATCAGCGACGTTTGCCCGGATGTCTGTTAATAGTTGTTTTCGATCGACAACAATGCCATTTTTTGCTTCTATGAGGTCTAGGCGCTGCAGTAAGTAATTTTTCTCAACGCTCGCGTTGAGTGGTTTTTCTTCAATGACCGCAAAGTTTCGTTGAATGAACGAATTCACTTCGGTATCCGCAAGTCCCATTATCTCTGCTGGGATCTGGTAGTTGTGCGAACCCACAAGATTTCGCGTTGTAACAAAAAATCGGTCGATAATAGTCGCGTGCGTTCGGGGAAGTAACGAATCGAGAATAGCACCCGCATCCAACGAAAGGTTCAGCTCTGTATTGTTGAGTTCCCAGCGATGATCCTCGAATTGATATATTGTCACACTCTCGACAAAGCGATCTATCTCAGCTTGCAATACCCGTGTTGCCTGCTCATAGGTCATCCAACCGAGGGGAATACTGGCAACATTCGTTAATAACGGCACGCGATTAGAAGGGATGCTCGCTCCGAAGACAGAGAAAAATGCAATGAGAAAAACGCCCGCGATCAGCGTCACGGGGTCTTTCGGTAACTTGAGCTTACGAAGCGTTTGTAATAATTGGGAACGAGACACGAAATCAACGAATCAGAAACAATTACAGCTCTTCAATCTGAATTTTACGAGCAGCCTCCTTTTTCACCTTTGGTAAGCGCACCGTGAGGATGCCGTTCTTGAGCGACGCCCTTGCTTTATTTGCTTCTACTTCAGCGGGCAAAATAACTGATCGGGAAAATGAACCCCAGTACAGTTCTTGGAAATAATAGTCGCCCTCGGTTACTTCCTCCTCGCGTGTCCGCTTGCCTTTAATGGTAACCATGTCGTTGGTGATACTGACATCAAGGTCTTTTGAGAATACGCCTGCGACAGGGGACTGGATGACGATTTCGCGTGGATTTTGGTATACGTCAATGGTCAATTGACCCTCTTCATGCTCATCGCCCAGTGGCTGGATGCCGCGATCTGCATCAACAGCTACTGGTTGACCATTATGCGACGTAGATGCCTTACTTGTTGCTGTTGTTTCTTGTAAGGATTCCTCTAGTTCCTCTTCAGCAACCTCATCTGCCACGCTATCGTCGCGCGTTGTTACCGGTTGTTCGTCGTCAACACCGGTGAGTAGTTCGAAGAAGCTTTTCTTTTTCATGATAGTGTCAATAGCGAATTATGAAGTGGGTAGGTGATATAGAGTTGTATTAGCGAGATCGTTTCGAAAGCGCGTGGAGGTCTCTCATAAGTATTATAAACGCGCCGAGCAAAAGTGCCAAGACCGCAAACCCGAAGACAGGGTTTTGTAGAACCTGCCACTTTCGAATGAGTATATTAAACAGCGCATGAATGAGCACTGCATAGGTCAATCCGCGACCGATGAGACCGCGCATACCGAATCGTACAAGCTTGAAACGCTTAATCGCGATAAAGTACCCCACGATACCCGAGGTAAGTGTATGGAGTAGAGTAGCGCCGAAGAAGCGCAGCGTCATCAGTTGAAACGCAGGATGAGTGCCATTGGCAATGGTCGCAAGCGAGAGCGAGGAGAGCGATGCTTGCGCAAGACCCCATACATTCCCCATATTTTCCGCAGCGGCGAATCCGAGCGCCGCAACCACCATATACATCATGGCGTCTATGGGCTCATCAAGCGCAGGATGCTCCCAGATTGAGAGACGTACCGCAAGAAATTTAAGCCCTTCCTCGACAAGCGCACCAAAGCCGAAAACTGCGAGGAGCGATGCAAGCCCGCCAACTAATGGAGTCGTTGCGCTACCGAGAAAACACAACAGGTGCTGGTCAAAACCAAGCCAACAATTCATTTGTACTTCCAAGAGGCCGGCGATCGGCACCGTCATAAAGCCCAGTACAAAAACGAGTAATATAAGTCGGCGCGGCTCGGGATGTTTGTCGCGGCTCAAGTAAAAGAGGAGCCAAATGGTGCTCGGCACAAGCCCAAGAAGCGTAAGAATAATCGTCGGACCTAGCGTTTCGGCCATTGTTGTATCATGAGAAAGTCGGTGTCGTGTTGCTTAAGACCGAGCTCCTGCCAGATTGCTTCAGTGACAAAGGGCATGAATGGGTGGATCATTATGAGCAGCGTTGTGAATTTTTGCGCTAGGCGCGCGGCCGTCTCGTCGTTCCAATCAGTTTTTGCAGCTTCGAACTCTTTATCTGCCAGCTCGTGCCAGGTGTAGTTGTGGAGGGTGCGGAGCGCTTCGGCAAAATGATGCTTCTCAAAGTTGGCAGTTGTTTCGTCGATGACAGTGGCGAGGGCGGTGTCGGTAGTTGCGGCAGCGTCGAATTTTGCCCCGTTCATTTGCAAAAACCGCGCCATATTCCAGAGCTTATTCGCGAAATTGCGTCCGCCTTTCAAGTGTGCCAGTGTCCACGCTTGGTCAGTGCCGGGCGCTGCCCCGTATACCAGCGCAAACCGCAATGCATCAGCGCCGTACTGCTCAATAATCTCCACAGGATCAATGCCGTTGCCTAGGGACTTTGAAAACTTACGGCCTTGCTCGTCCCTTAACATACCATGAATATATGCCACGCGGAACGGGATTTGATCCAGCGCATAGGTAGACATAAGAATCATGCGCGCCATCCAGAAAAATAGAATTTCATACCCCATGGTCATCCATGACGTGGGGTGGAATGTGGCAAGGTCAGCGGTTTGCTGTGGCCAGCCAAGCGTACTGAATGTCCACATGCCTGACGAGAACCAGGTGTCGAGGGTGTCAGGGTCTTGTGTCCAGCCGTCGCCGCGGGGCTGTTCGATGCTCATAATTCGCTCGGTAACGAGACTATCTTTGTTCGTACGATACCACACGGGAATCCGATGACCCCACCAAATTTGACGGCTAATACACCAATCACGCAAGTGATCGATCCAGTTGAGGTAGTTTTTCTCGAAGCGTTTTGGCACGATTTGTATTTTTTGAGTTTTGTCGCCGTTGTGGCCTATGGTCACAGCTTCGCGCATAAGGTCTTTGAGTGTCTTGCCGGGGCGTTGGGAACCTAGGCTACTCGGGATTTCTTTATTTACCGCCACAAACCATTGCTCCATAGGGATGACTTCAACGACGTCGCCGAACCGGTCTGAGGTACCGGCTGATTGCTGTATTTTTTCTTCTTTGACTAGGAGTCCGTCGGCTTTGAGTTGCTCGACGATTTTGGTTCGTATATCAGTGGCTTTCAGGCCCTCGGATGTTTTGCCTGCGTTCGCAGTCATTCGTCCAAACTGGTCAATGACTGGTATAATTCCGATCTCCGGATTTTTTTCGTACATCTCATAGTCGATCTGGCTATGGGCTGGAGTGACGCCAAGCGCACCAGTACCAAATTTCGGATCGACTGACGCGTCTGCGATTATTTTTATCTTGAGCGGTTGACCGACGAAGTTAACTATAAATGTTTTGCCGATGAATTTTTTGTAGCGTTTATCGTCTGGGTGTATCGCGACTGCGGTATCGCCGAGCTTTGTTTCTGGTCGGGACGAGGCAATGGGGATAGGGAAGTCTTTAGAGTAGGAGAACGTGTAGAGTATTGCCTCGCGCTCTTGGTGGACAATCTCGTCGTCACTGCACGTTGATTGACCTTTCACTGACCAGTTCACGACGCGGTAGCCGCGGTAAATGAGGCCGTCGTCGTACATGCGCTTAAACATTGCGTTTACTGCGGTACTTCGTTGCTCGTCGAACGTGTACGCGAGCCGAGACCAATCGCAACTTATGCCGAGTGTTCGCAGTTGTGCGAGTATTGTGGACTTGGACTTTTCAGCGTACGCGCGAATTTCATTGAGCAACCCTTCGCGCCCGAGTTCCTTCCGCGGATGCTTATATTTTTTTGATTTGATGAGCTCGTTCTCAACGCGTGCTTGGGTAGCTACTGCTGCGTGATCAGTTCCGGGTAGAAATAATACTTTTTTACCGCGCATGCGTTGGTATCGCGCCTCCGCATCCATCAGAGAATTCTCGAATGCATGCCCAAGATGCAATACTCCCGTCACATTGGGAGGGGGCATCATGATGGAGAAGGGGGTAGCATCCTTTATTGCCGTATCAGGATTAAAAAAGCCCGACTGTTCCCATTGCGCGTACAATTTTGATTCGTATAGTTTGTGGTTATAGACCTTTTCCATACCTGTATTATTCCATCTCCAGTGCTTTTTTCAAGTTTTTGCACTAGCTATTTTTACAAGAGCATCAAATATATTCCACCAAACATTATTGCAGCGCCGATCAGTTTTTTTGTTAGCGCTTGCCACGAAATATTTTCTTTGATTATTGAAGGCACGAGAAGCGTGAGAATGGCACCAATTATGATGGCGTAGAAGGACTGGATTTGAATAAGCACAGTCACCAATGCGACCGATGGGCCAAGCGCAAGGGCCTTTGTTGCAGTCATTTCGCCCATAAAACCCAAGAGATCGTTCATAAAGAAGAATCCAAATTTTCGGCGAGAAGAATAGCGAAAACCAGTTATAATTTGCTTTCGAATATCTGGGACTATCATCAGAAGCGGACCTGCAATTGCACCGCCGAAAATGTGTATGGTAAAAAAATCCCAATAAGGCATTTTCGAAAGGCCGAAATCCATAAGAACGAAAAGCATTGCCCAGATGATAATAGAAACAAGGATCAGACCGAGCCCTTTTAGAGGCACCAGGTGCTTATCAACTCGTTCGAATGAGATAGCGATGGTTCCGAGCAATACCACAATAAATCCAATAAGTTCTCTAAATGATAATGTCTGACCTAAAAACAAAAAACCGAGCAACAAGGAAATAACAGGTATTAACTTGAACAAAACGACGAGGGACGACGCTTCCTCTTTTTCAAGCGCCTTACCATAAAAACCGTATGAGTATAGGAGGACTATGCCGGTGGCAAGGGGTATGAGTGAATATGTATTGAGCCTTGGGAGGCCAAAAAACAAAATGAGTCCAAGAGTAAAAACCCAATTGGTAAGGGTTGAGAAAAACAAAAAATCATAAATTCCCTTTGTGTGTTTGCTAAGTAAATATTTGTCGACAAACGTTGACCCAGCCCAGAAAAGCGGCGCAACAAGGGATAAGAGAATCCAAGTCATAATATGGGCGGGGACACAAAATTACACGCTGGGACAAAGTTTTCGGGCGGAGGAGGTGGGACTCGAACCCACAAGCCTTTCCAGGCGGCACCTTAGCAGAGTGCTGGCTTACCAATTCGCCACACTCCTCCAATGCTGATGGTAGGTAGATAGTAACTTAGTTTCGGTATCGTTTCAAGTGTTTTTGGTTGCTAGTTCCAATAATTTTGAAATATCGGGCAACATCGGCTCGCCCGTCGATTCGAAGGGCAATTTCATTGGTGAGGCGGCTTTTTATGCCGCACGAAGTGAGAATTTCTTGCGCGGACTCTAATAGTGGTCGCGAAGCGCTGGTGTATGACCATTTTTTGTAGGCATATACCTTCCCTTTGACTTTGTATGAATGCGTAAATACACTTCCGTCAGTGTCGAATAGGCCACGCATACATGCGATCCCATA
>MHXC01000018.1:0-3406 GCA_001824325.1 Parcubacteria group bacterium RIFCSPHIGHO2_01_FULL_47_10b | reverse complement strand
CATGTATGAGCGCAGTTACGAATCGCGCGTAGTCAGCGTCAGTGACAGAGTTAAGTGTAACGACAGCTTGAAACCGACTTATTCCACCATCGCCCAGCATTATGCCTGTAAATTCTGCAAGTTGCGGTGAAAACCGTGGTTGTTTAATTGTGTGTCGAGTAACAAAATTTTTACCCTTCATTCGTTTCGAGACCTCATATTTGCCTTCGCGCTCCCACCACTCTTGCCAGCGCCGTATGCGATTAGTTTCGTCAATATGAGACCAGCGGTGACGCTCGTAGGTTACTTTGCCGCCAATCTTCGCGCCCTCCGAACTATACCAAAATGGATCCCTAACTTTGATTGCGCTGGGGCGGGTGATTGATGTGTGTTCGATTAGCAGTTTAAGTGCATCTTCAGACATGGAAAATTTCTCCCGCTGCCAATCAGCAAGGGTTCGGTGGCTTATATTGAGCAGGCGAGCCATGGATGCGGTGCTGATGCCCAGAGCATTTTTTGCAGCTGTGATAAAAGCTCGCTGCTCGCCAACGGGAAATTGAATGCGTTTGCTGTAGTGGGGCATATACAGGTTTATATACTATCACCCATCCATTAATTTTATCATGGGCGGAGTTCACGATCTACTGCGCTGCGCGCGCAAAACTTGTCAAAAGGTGAAGCTTCTGGTATCGTAACATCACATTGGCCCTGTCTTCTAGAGGCCTAGGAAGTTGGATTTTCATTCCAAAAACACGGGTTCGAATCCCGTCAGGGTCATACACGCAGTTAGATATAGTACGAAAGGCTGAACTCATGATGAGTCCAGCCTTTCTGCTTGTTGTATCATTTTGAGCGAGAGCATGGGCTAGAGAATGACAACCCCATTCTCGAGCTCCCGCTGTTTTTCACCCTGTTTGAACAACACGGCTCCCGTTGTCCCGCAGAGAGTCGCTCGATCATTTTCGCTGGTCAACCAGGATCCTTCCCGCAACCCAATCACATCATACGACGGATCTTTGTTTACCTTGAGAAATTCTTCAATTCGCTTTTCTCTGGTTTCGCCGCGATGGGTGCTTCCTGGATCGGCATCGAGATAATGGGGGTTGATCTGAAATGGCAGGAAATTCAATGCGTCCAGAGAAGATGGCCACACAATCGGCATGTCATTCGTGGTTTTGATTGTGGGGCACGCAAGGTTTGTGCCAGCACTGGATCCGACGTACGCCATATCCCGCCAACGTAAATCCCGCATAGTTTGGAGTAACTCCTTGCACTGGAGCGTTTTCAGAAGTAGGAACGTATTTCCTCCGCCGACAAATAGCACCTCCAACTCGGGCGAACGGAGCGCTCCTAGAGGATTTCTGAAACTATAGATCGGGATGATGTCCAGCCCAAAAGGTTTAAGGGCTTGGCTCACGATGGCCGTGTAATTTTCATACTCTTCTTCTACCACGGCATACGGTATAAAGAGCACCCGCTTTCGCGTTCTTGCGCCAAGGAATCCAAGTAACGCATGCATGCAGTGTTCTAGATACGTTCCTTTTTTGTAGAACGAGCTACTAATCAGAAACAATCTCATCTCGACAACCTCCTTCGCTTATTGGTTAACCAATCTTGCTATAGATTATGGAATTTGTAAAGTACGTGCTATTGACAAAGATGTAAGATTATTATAGTATTTTAACACAATCAGAAACCTACCGTCAGGGCTCAATCCGAACACCCAGGAAACCCTTTAAGGGAAGCAAATTAATGAAGTATGAGAAAAGTACAGAGGATATGCTGTGCTTCTCCCGTTCTTCACAAACATGAACGGTGAATCTCTCGTGTACCTATGGTGGTACACGTGTTCGGATTCAAATGCGAATTTAGGAAAATCTTTGTGTGTGTTGTTCCTGTAGCCAATTTTTAAATTGAAGCACCATAGTAGGAGATAGCGAATACAAGCACACACAAAGGAGGAAGTCATGCCAGTCATGACTATCTGGTTGTACGATGCGTTCTTTGCGGGCGATGATCTGCTCGCGGGATGCATCAGTCGTAAGTCCGAACAAGGTCTTTTCGATCTCAGGGGGTACCTCCAGGTACCGATCGACCTGAAATCAGAAGGATTTATCGGACTATGCAATGATCTGATTCTACCAGGGTCGCTATTCGTAGAGGGTGTTTTCTCTACGGGTAGGTTCGGTCGCTGGTGCTATACGCACGACTGCGACGAACAGTTCCTGGTGGAAAACGATCAGGCGCTGTACCTTTTGGTCGGCGGAGAGCTCGGAGCAATCAAGCTCTTTCCAGAGTTTGATGATCGCCCCCAGGTCCGATCAAGAGTAATGTGGAATGCAGAAGTTGTGCATCACCCACATTAAGAGCTTCATCGAAGACAAAATAGTAAGGCCCGCTATCCGTATAGCTGGCCTTACTTCATTTTTAGCTTTGTGATTGTATGATATAGTTGAGCTATGATGGCCCTTGAAGCTGAACAACTAAGCACAATGTCCGATGCTGAAATTCGGGATTCTGCTGTTATAGAGAATGACGAAATCGAAATTCAATCGCAATTACACAATGGAGCAGAAGCCGTACAAGAGTCACCCGTCGAACAACAGCAGCTCTTTGTCCAAGAGCGAGACTTATTGGATGGTAAAGTTGTGGGAGAGCCACAGCGCATAGAACAAGGAATCAATGGGAAGGCGTCAGTAGTGGAATTGGAGGGTGGCGTTCGCGGTGTTTTTAAGACATACGAAACGGTTGACGAACCCGCACGGCAAACAGTTATCGCTCGTGAGAGAGCGGCATTTTTGGTTGATAATTTTTTAGGATTTGGCAGGGTCCCGCCAACGGTTATTCGCGAGGTTGGCGGAAAGAAAGGCAGTTTTCAGCAATTTATTCCTGACGCTCGCACATTTCACAAGGTGAGTGCAGCCGAACGAGAAGGAATGCAGTCTGACCTCGAAGCAATCAGAGTACTTGATGCAGTCATCACAAATAAGGACGATAATGATGGGAATTTTTTGGCGCGAGAAGGACGGGCGTATGCCATTGACCGTGGCACGAGCATGTATGAGATAGATCAAAAATCGTTGCCGTATGCGTTAGGTAAGAAATCGATTTCACCCGAAACAGCGCACAAAATTATGAGTGTTCGAGAGAATATTCAGGAATTTGAAACGCAATTACATGCCCTAGAGGCGCAGCTGCAAGGAGCGGGCTTGCCCGCAGAAACTGCTGTAACGTTATCCGCACGGCTGAAAGCAATTGTGGGGGCATACGACGAGACGGGTAGATTCGATATGCATCGCTACGTAGAATCGTTTGATCCAGACAACAAATTAAAATTGAAAGACGATATTCTTAGCTAGTTATATGAAATACGTCCGGATGCTCGAACTAGATAATAACGGAATACAACAGCTTGTGGCGATGTGCC
>MHXC01000017.1:6380-16181 GCA_001824325.1 Parcubacteria group bacterium RIFCSPHIGHO2_01_FULL_47_10b | reverse complement strand
TGGAAGGCAGGAGGTCGCGTCACGATTCGCTGGCGACAGACTGATTTTTCTGTGGAAGATCATGATGCTAAGTTTAAACTGATTCCCGATGATTCTGATAAACCCGAGCGGGTAATCCGACAGGTAAGCACTGATTCCGATAGAGACACGCAAGAAACGACATTCACCCTCCCAGAATATATCTCTCCTGGCTCGTACCAAATCATCATGATTGATGCTAAAGAAGATCCCGAATACGGCGAGATTCTCGATGGGTGGATGGAGGGGCGGATTCAGGTTGTGAGCGCGATTAACATTTTCCGCGTCATTGATCCCAAACACGGAGACGCCGCGACAGCCGGCAAACGCCAAACGATTCGCTGGAATACCGAGGGCAGCTCGACCCACGTGAGCATCTCGCTCTACCAATCATTTCTTGAGACAAAAAGCGGCGCAGTGGAGCGCGTTGCAACTATTGCATCGAACGTTTCGAATGACAGTGAGTTCACTTGGACCATTCCGTCAACTATACTGCGCAACCGTAGCAGTGAAGGATACGTATATCATGTATTCGATCCAGTGAATACATTTGCCGAGCGGGGTATTGGCCTTCCCGAATACCCGACAGCCCGCTCAACTACTGCGCGGTTAGGTCAATCATCTGGCGCATCTGATTGGTCGGGGTATTTTACGATTAAAGAAGCGGATTCGAGTGTTAATGACAACGACTCGCAGGGCACAAAGCCAGCGCCAAAACCAACCCCGCAGCCTCCACGGACGACCACCCAATTCTCGCTTATCAGTGCGTTAAACGACAACCGCGTGTATGCGATCAAACAACTCAAACGTCTATGGATTCCATCGCCGGTCGCCTTCGAAAAAGGAGGCTACCAGTGGCGTAATATCGTGCTTGTAACGCCGGGTGAATTATCTGCGTATCAACAAATAAAGCTCGCCAAAACTACATCAAGCGATCGAATCTATTATCTGACGAATGGCGGTCAGAAGCGTTTGATGCTTAATGATGCAGTATTTCGGTCATATGGAAATCGTAGTAGCGATGTAGTCACGTTAACTGATCGTGAGCTCGCCATGTTTCCCGATGTGCAATTTATTCACCTAAACGGCAGCCCCAATATATACAAGATTCAAGGCAGTAAAAAATATTGGGTGAGGACCCCAGCAGTTTTCACGAGGATTGCCCCGCCTAGTGCACAGGTTGCGCCAGTGAACGCTACGGAATTTCAGGCATACGAGACCGGGGGTGTGATTGAGTGAGCTTGAAAAAAATTTTTGCGTTTGTCTTATGTTTGGGCTATAGTTCGTGTATTAGTATTATTACAAATATATGGGTTACGTCATTTCACATGCAACAAAGTCTAAACAAATCACCCGCGGGAAAGGTTTTGAAATCACAATTCCTGACCTAGATGAGAAAGCATTGTCCATATCTTTTCTTCACATTACTGGTGGACGCGACCCTGCGGACTTCACAAAGCTTCTTGAGCCTAATAAAGGATTTCGTGCAACATACGTTGCGCTCACCGATGGGATTACGGTGATCCTACACGAAAAAAGAGAAACAAAGTCCATTGCCTTAAAGGCACGTGATATCATCACTATTACCAATGGAACTTCCTATGAGATGTCGGGAGCTGGGGATGTAATAATGTTTGCGATGCCGGCATTTTCTAGTGATATGTTCAATCTGAAAAAACTACGTGGCTGAAAGAATTATTCTTGCCTCCGGATCAGCGCAACGAAAGGCGTTACTATCAACGCTTGGTCTGACTTTTGAAGTTATACCAGCAAACATCGATGAGAAGTCGATACGATATACCGATCCACGCCGCCAAGCGCTCGAACTAGCAAAGGCAAAAGCTATAGATATCGCAGCATCGCATAAAGCGGCAGGTTCGCACCAAGAAATCATTATAGCCGCAGATACGTTTGTCGTGCTTGGGGACGCAATACTAGAAAAACCGCGTAATCATGAAGAAGCGCTACGAATGCTTGAATCGCAATCCGGACAAACTGTGGTGGTTTATACTGGGCTTTATTATTTCGATACGACCGACAGATTCGAAAAGGGTGATGTTGCAAAGACATCGGTGACATTTCGTGACTTAAGCGCTGAAACCATTAAGCGATACTGTTTGAAATACCCCGTAGCATCGTGGGCTGGCGCTTTTTCTGCGATGCACGACAATGGAGAGCTAATCGCGTCGGTGAATGGCTCGTTGACGGGTTTAAATGGCTTGCCGATTGAACTGTTAGTTCCACTGCTGCAGCGATCGGGAGTTGTGGTATAGTGTACAATGCAACCAAATTGATTCGAGCGCATTATATATATTGAGACGGACATGACCGCCCAACAGGAAACAAACATCATAGCGCGGGCGAAGGACGATCCAGAGGCGTTTGGATTGTTGTTCGAAGCGTATTACGAACGGATTCTCGGGTATGCGATTCGGCGTACTGGCCAGGTTGCTGTTGCGCAAGATATCGCATCTGAAGTTTTCTACCGGGCGCTGAAACATATACAAACATATGAGTCGCGAGGTGTACCGTTTTGCGCTTGGTTGTATAAAATTGCAACAAACGAAGTGAATCACTATTTCCGTACTCGGCATTTAAGGCCAATCTCTCTCGATATGCTTCTAGATGAACATGGCATAGAATACCCAGACGCCACTGACGTTGCGAATGAGCTTATGGATGCAGAGGAAAAACTTGAGCGGCACGAGGCGTTCCTTCGCTTACAACGATTTATAACTACGCTGCCGTTAAAGTATCAGGAAGTGCTTGCGCTTCGGTATTTTGAACACAAACGAGTGTCAGATATCTGTGATATTGTGCATAAAAAAATGGGGACCGTGAAATCATTATTGACTCGCGGAACTGAAAAATTGCGCGTGGCTATTGAGGCTGATCTGGAGCGGAACCCAGCGCCCCGAACTGCGATGCAACCTTTTTCTTCCCCGAGCGTTATAAAAAGTGAGCAGTCATCATGAACCACCAGGATTGCGTACGACAATTGAAGTACTGCCGAAAGCCCGCTATTTGTACTGAGTGTCACCGCCGACACCTCAAGCACCTCCTTCTCTCTTCTCATCACGAAGCGCTTGAACTTCAACAACAACCGTTGTTTGTGCGGATGGGGGTAGCGCTCCGACGAGATCCCTATCAAAAAGCACTCCTCACTACTGGCACGCTTGCCGTAGTAGTCGTGGCGGTGGCACTCAACTTCGGGATCGTGGACAGCGACAACACAGCTCATGCAGATGAACTGGTACACCAGGCAATGACAACGGTGGCAGCGCTCCAGCCTGAAGAACGGGCATCGCTCGAAGCTGATTTACAAGCAGATATCATGCGGCTCCTTGAGGAAGCATATGCAGCAGAGGATCTTATGCTCCTCGATGCGAATGATGATGAAGTGATAGATGTACGAACTGCTGCGTTTGCGCCGAATTACTTACTGCGACCAGCGGCGATTAATGCTACGAGCGCTGATATATCGACTGTTGATGAAACCGCTGACCAGTATTACCGTTTTGACCATGACCGTTCGCCGGCAACCGTACGACTTCTCCGCTATACCGACCCACAAGGCAATCGCGTCTTATTCGGGGTGGACGAGTCTAATCGACCGGTGATGCGTTATGCGAATTATTAGTTATCCATCGTGAGCTCCGGCTCGCGCGCTATCAAGCCCTCGCTATCCATCAGCATTGGGCTTGATTTTGTTGTATACTGGATACATGAAGAAGCATGCTGCGCATAGACGAAACCAGTCAATCCACCACGACCACAGGCGGTTTATTGTCGTTGCTGTTACATTGTTATTCGTTTTTGCGCTTGTTTTAGCGCATAGTCTCCAATCAGGATCGCTTCGATTCTCGCCACAGCCAATTCAGGAAGCACGGACTGTCGAGCCTTTCAACCGACTTTCAATTCGCGGCATGGGGACTGTCACTATTCAGCAAGGCGAGGAGCCACGCCTGTTTGTTATGGCGCCTGAAGGGATTATGGATTCAATAGATACGTTTGTTGCTGATAATACGTTATTTATCGAATTCGATCGAAAAGGGAGTTGGTGGCGGTCGTTTCGCTTAAATATTTCTGATATTTCGTTTATTGTCCAAGCGCCCGATATTATTGAGATTGCGGGATCTGGAAGTTCCGAGATCCAAACGCATGGTGTCGGTGTTGTAGGGGATACACTACGGGTTTCACTCGGGGGCTCCAGTCGTGCAGTACTCAATGTTGATGTTGATTGGCTGCACGTCATTGGCAAAGATGCCGCGACATACATTATTACTGGTCGTGCAGAAGCGCAGGACATAGAGCTTTCTGGCACAAGTCGGTATTTTGCAAAAGATGCGAAGGGTAGCGAAGCGGTACTGAATGCAGCTGGTGCGAATGAAGTGGAGCTGGGTGTAGATGATCGATTAGACGTTACGCTGGCTACTGATAGCGTGCTTCGCTATTATGGGGAGCCAGAGGTTACAAAGGAGGTTGCAGAGGGGGCGAGTGTGCAACATATCGAAAAGTAACCTCGCACGCGCTGCGTATTCGATAATCGACTCACGCCTTCTTTTTTTGTCATTTTTATTCATTTTTTGCAAAAATTTACCAACCAGTGCTATGATTGCAGTAACATGTACATCGGCATTGCAGGAACAATTGGGGCGGGAAAAACTGAATTTACCAAGGCCCTAGCGACGAAACTCAACTTTGAGCCGGTGTTTGAACCCGTTGATGAAAACCTATTCCTCAAAGATTTCTATCATGACAAGGCGCGCTGGGGACTGCATTCGCAACTTACCTTTCTTGTGCATAAAATACTCAAACAACGAGATCTAAAAGAACTGCTCAAACATACCAATTGCATCCAAGACCGACTAATTTTTGAAGATTTCATGTTCGCGCGTATGTTGCACGAAGCAGGATTTATGGATAAACGCAGCCATGATCTGTATCACAAAGTTGTAGCGCTGTGCGCCGAGGATGTATATTATCCCGATCTAGTGATATTTCTCGATGTTTCACCGGAAACTGCATTGACCCGCATAGCAGCCCGCGCGCGGGGAGGTGAAAATTTAATCGATGCGGGCTATTTGCAAACACTCGATCGTGAGTATCGCGCGCTTGTTGATGGTCTTGAGCGCGACGGTCGCCCCGTGCTTCGACTCGATTGGAATAAGCATCGCTCGCTTGACCGCTTGCTTTCGCGCCAAACCTTATTTACAATACAAGAACGGCTGTTGTAGTATATCTGTCGCAACGAACAACCAATCTTCAATCGCCCAGGTGTCGAAATTGGCAAACGATGCGGACTCAAAATCCGCTGGTAGGAATACCTTGAGGGTTCGACTCCCTCCCTGGGCACCAAAACTAAGGAAGCCGCCGCGAGCTGACGCTCGCCACACCCCCTTTCCGTCGCGCCCTCATTTCGATTGAAGAATTTTCAGGTTGAAATTTTATCATTGCGAGCTTGCGTTACAAATCAAATAAAGTTATGATTCGAACAAGTAATTATGGAACAAACACAACCCCTACAATTGTATGAATGCCCCGAGTGTCATTTGAAATACAAGGACAAAGAGTGGGCGAAAAAATGCGAAGCATGGTGCAAAAAACATCAAAGTTACAATACCGAAATAACTGCTCACGCCGAGGAAAATAAAAATCCCTCGCAGTAAAATTTCGAGGGATTTTTATTGCCTATCCGCGAGCTTTTTTGAGTGCTTTTGTCCACCAGATAAGCTGAGCCAGCATAGCTTCGGCGCTTTTAGTAAAAGATTCGAGCGCCCCCTCTTTCAGATTTCCCTTCTCGTCTAATAGAGTCCAGTGTTGCGGAATATGAACGGCTTGTCGAATCGGAGCCATTTGAAGCTCAATAGCGTTCAGGCGGAGTTGTTCCACCGCTCTTGCCCCACTGACACTGCCGTAACTTACGAAAGCGACGGGTTTATTGTTCCATTCCGGATAGACCCAGTCCAACGCATTTTTCAGTACACCCGATGTCCCGTGATTATATTCTGGGGTAACAACGACAAAAGCATCTCCTTCGGCAATTTTTTTAGTAAAACGCACAACCGCTTCATTCTTGAACGGCTCCTGTTTGTATGACGGACTTACCGGTTCGTTGTAAAACGGCATATCGTAATCGCGCAGATCCAGCGCCTCAACCTCAATTTCTTTCTGTTTCCCAATTTCTCCGATAATCCACGCGGCCGCTTTATCGCTAAAACGGGCTTCGCGAGTACTGCCAACAATAACTTTTATATTTAATTTTTGATTGTTTGCCATGGATTTAAATTATTTATTTTAATGTTGATCATGTTTTTTTTCGTTTCTTTTTCGGTTTAAGTTCCTCGGAAAGACGCTTGAGAAGGCGAATCGTATGTTCGGCGTTGAGGGTATAGAGCACTTCTTGCCCCCGCCGCTCGTCTCGCACCAGCCCGGTTTCTTTGAGTACTCTCAAATGCTGGGATACGAGAGGTTGGGACTGCTTCGTTTTATCCGCCAGTTCGCCGACCGTCTTGGGGCCCGAAAATAACGCCTCCACGATGCGATATCTGGGAGGACTCCCGATTCCTTTGCCGAATTTGTTTATTGCGTCGCATAAATCTGACATATAAAGATATTAGCATATTATTATATACTAAGACAAGTTTTAACAAAGTGCATATTTAGGTTATAATTATTTGTATGACTTCCTTTGCCTTACTTTTTACACTCTCAGCCATAGGCGTCAGCGAAACCGTTTATCTTATCCGAAAAAGAATCGCCTCTGAAAAACCAATCTGCCCTATTGGCGGCGGTTGCGTAACGGTCTTGACCAGTAAATACAGTAAAGTGTTTCTTATCCCCAACGATGTCTTGGGGCTTTTATCTTACATTATCATTTCATTCATTGCAGCATTTCTCGTGATTGGAGTTGAGCCGATGTTTGTATGGATTTCCGCTCTAAAAATTTTAGTTGCTGTCGCTTCGCTTATGTCTATTTTTCTGACCTATCTTCAATGGCGCGTCATTCATGCGTGGTGTTTTTGGTGTCTGATGTCTGCATTTACCATTTGGCTCATGGGGATTATAATTATAGTGAACAATCTCATTTAGTATGAAAAAGGCTTCGTTCCATTTTCTACGGGTCGGGTTGGCAATCACTTTCTTGTGGATTGGCGTTTTAATTTTCAAAAATCCAGAGGCCTGGGGCGGGTACTTGCAACCGTGGGCTGCCGGACTTTTGCCGATTCCGCTCGCGCAAGCCATGATTGGCACAGCGATTTTAGATGTTGCGATTGGCGCATTTTTGCTTATTGATTTCTTACCGTGGCTCGCGGCTCTTGTTGGCGCGATTCATATCATTATCGTACTCACCGTAAGCGGAATTACCGACATCACGGTGCGGGATATCGGTCTTTTAGTCGCGGCACTCGCGCTTACGATTGATTCTTTGCCGCAAGAGGTGTTAAATAAAATATGGTTTGTAAAGAAGCAACAGACGCAGTGGATGGGTCAATCTCCGGAAATAAAATAATTATTAACTTTAATAATAACTACCATAAATAAAACTATAGTCACTATTGTCATCATCGCGGTCGTTCTCATGGGCGGTTATTTTCTCTTCTTTAGGGATGCGCCGCAGCAAACTCCATCGGTTTCTCAACCGTCAAGCCAACAACAGCCGTCTCAACAACCACCAGTATCGCAAGCGCCGGCAGTCAAAGAAAATGTGGTAACCTATACCAATTCTGGTTATTCTCCGAGTACCCTCACGGTTATAAAAGGCGAAACGGTTACCTTCAAAAACCAAAGTTCGCAATCAATGTGGGTTGCTTCGGCAGTGCACCCCTCTCATAGAGGATACCCAACAACTGGTGCATGCATCGGCAGTACCTTTGACGCCTGCCAAGGTGTTCAGCCGGGCAATAGCTGGTCATTCAAGTTTGATATTTCCGGTGCTTGGAAATATCACAATCATTTGAATCCCGGCGATACAGGCACGATTGATGTTCAATAGCTAAAGACAGAGCAAGGCTAGGTAAGTTCGCCGAAAAATTCGCCAATCCAAACGAGGACGCGGAGGCGTTCGTCAGAGTCAAACATTTTTGCTAAAATAGATTCGAGCAAAGTGTATAATTACAACATATGGATCTTTCGACCATCCTTGCCCTTATCGCTACATATAAATTACCCGCGCTCTTTATCGGAGCGTTGTTGTTTGGAGAAGCAGTCATTATTCCTGCGGCATTTCTTTCGGCGCAAGGATTTATTTCGCCGTTTACGATTCTCTGGGTGTCGTTTTTCGGTGCTATGTGCGCGGATACTATCTGGTTTTATTTAGCCAAACGGCTTTTGCCCTGGTGCCACCAACATCCATGGTGTGAAAAACGATCGCAACAAACAGTCCGCCTCATGGAACACATGACTGGCAAAAATCCGTTTCTGTATCTTTTGGTGTCGAAATTTTTATATGGCGTCCGAATTCTCAGTATTTTTTATATGTCGCTTCAAACGAATGACTATTGGCGATTTTTTCGGTATAACGCGCTGGGAAGCATTACCTGGTTGATTATTCTAATCAGTGTGAGTTGGGGCGCTGGTAAAGGATTTTATCAATCAGGGTTTACCGCAGATCGAATTGAATTCGTTATTACCGCAATTGTCGGCACTATCGTATTATTCAAGTTTATCGAGCTATGCGTAAGCAAATTGGTACAAAAACGATCACCGCAATAGTGCCGGCGTATAACGAGGCGGGCCGCATCGGCACGGTGTTGTCGGTGCTGTGTTCCTATCCGCGATTCAAAGAAGTTATCGTGGTGGATGACGGGTCAACTGACAACACGGCTGCTGTGGTAGCGAAATTCCCGCACGCTCGTTGCATCCAGCTCCATCACAACTATGGCAAAGGGGAAGCGCTCGATCGCGGCGTGCGAGAAACCACAACTGATCTTATCTTTTTTTGCGATGCCGATATTACAGGATTAACACACCGTATTCTCGAGCAGATCATGCGCCCCGTGCTCAAACGCACCGTTGGCATGAGTATCGCAATCCAAAACCGTCGCGCGTACTTTCTTAACTATTTGTTTGTGACTAAGGTATTGCGGTTGGTGCCGGTGCTTGCGGGACAGCGCGTCTTATCAAAAGCCCTATGGAGCAAACTCCCCCGTTGGTACAAACAAAATTTTCGCATCGAAGTCGGACTTAATTTCTATTCAAAATTTTACGCAAACGGTTATCAATATCGCGCATTTTCGGAATTAGGCCAGACCGTAAAAGAGCGAAAATATGGCCTTGTACGTGGTCTTGCACACCGTCTCGCCATGACATTCGACATTATGGCAGCACAGATAAAACTCTATGCGCTTGAAGTTCCACAAACAATCAAGGCCCGGCGAATCGCCTTTTTCGGAGCACTGGGAAATGCTGTTGGCGCTCTCGTTGGCGCAGCACTCATCTGGATTGCCCGCATAGGACCGCTCGCCGCACTCCATCAATTCTTTGCACATCGCCTCGCCGAAGGCCACACCATATATTTTGTCGACTTTTTGACCCGTAGCGCCACCGTCGCCAGTAAAGAGCTTATAGCGTCTATTGGTATCGCGATTGTACTATTAAATGTTCTTGGCCTCATAATCAATATCCGGCGAGTTGTATCGCTCATACGAGCAAGACGGTGATGTATTGGCCCGTTCTTTACGAAGCGCTTTTCCCAAACACCCCGCTGCGTGTCCAGCTCTGCCACGTAAGCTTTTGCTTTTTTAGTATAAGGCGGATGCTTGAAATGAGCGCTCGATACTC
>MHXC01000017.1:0-6372 GCA_001824325.1 Parcubacteria group bacterium RIFCSPHIGHO2_01_FULL_47_10b | reverse complement strand
AGCAATAGGATCAGTAATAATTTGTAGAGTGATCACAACCCCCAAAAAAACAATCACAAATGCAAGTGGGACGAAGTCATTCGTGTACACAGTACAAATAATAAAAATGAGCAACAAAAACACCTCGAGAAATAGAAGTATTTCTGCGAAGAGAGCGATCGGCAATACGATGAAGCTCAAGTATCTATTGTGCCGTTGTTGAAGGCTAAAGAATAGGTGACGGTATTTGTAAAACGTTAATAATCTGCCATATTTCCATCGTAAACGCTGTCTTGCCAATCCTTGAAAATCAGATGGCCCTTCGGTGTAAACGATTGCATCCGGGGCGTAACGAACTAAATAGCCGTGGTCCTGTAAGCGGGTTGAGATCTCAATATCTTCGGTGATAATCGTCTCATCGAATCCTCCCAACTTTTTGATCACACTTGCTCGATAGGCCGCTGCTGCGCCACCTACAATATATACGGCGTTCAACAAGTCATCTGTGCGCTTCAGGTAAAACCCATACACATATTCAAGCTGTTGTATGAAGCCAAGTGGTCGAGTTCGATTGCCAATGACCACATTCCCCGCGACAGAGGCAACGCGTGGATTTGAAAAATGTTTCACTATTTTTTCAATAGCCCGACCATCCATTACACTATCCGCATCTATGGTAATTATGATCTCTCCGCTCGCTACTGCTAAGCCGGCGTTCAATGCCCCTGCCTTTCCCCTATTTTTAACCGATTTATAAAGCACGCGGGACGAACCAGCCCCATTCTTTGTTTTATAGTTTCGAATAAATCGATTCACTACCTCGTGTGTACGATCAGTAGAGCCATCGTTTATCACAACAATTTCAAGCTTCGGATAGCGTGTTTGTAACACTGATGTAATCGTTGTGATAATGCCAACTTCCTCATTTTTTGCCGGTATCAAGACCGATACGGAGGGCGTTGTAATGTGGCGGTGCTTCCGGTCCCTCCTTGATTCGATAAATGGGTGCCATGGCGCCAACAACACATGGATGGCATATTTTATCAGTAGGGGAGCAAACAATATGAGTGTGATAAACCGAAATTCAATAAAGCTGTCAGTCGGTTTGTATTTCGTAAATAGAGCCAAATACAACACAAATGCTGTTAATGCATTAAAGAAAAAAATAGCCACCACATATGGCATCGAAATTTGAAATCGTGTGCCCCCCATAAGCATAGTGTTAGTGGTGCGAAGTATATCAAAGATTCAGAAAGTAGTCAAATCATCCCAAATCGCCCTGCACAAGGACTCATACACTCTGTTGACAATATCTGTCAATCTGCTAATCTGACAGTATGAATACACGCAACCCACAAAATAACCTACGGGGCCCGATAAGCAAACTTGGGAAACGGCGACAAGTTGTTATTCCCCGCGATATATGTAACCAGTTGTGCTTGCGGGAAGGTGACTTCGTTGAAGTAAAACTCCGCGGTAGTTCTGTTCTCATACAACCTAAAAAAATAGTTGATGCAGATGATGTGCTAACCCTGAAAGATGCCGCTATAGTTAGCAAGGGAGAGAGACAGTTAAATCAGGGCAAAGGGGTTTTATGGGATCAGGCGAAACAGCGAATCGGACTCTAATTTAAGACTCTTTGCATATGGCAAAATGGACTATTATATTGTCCCCACTCGCAATCGGACATTTCAATGATCTTCAACCAAAACAACGACAAATAATCGCCCACGCCATTGATCGGATGCACGACAATCCATTTATTGGAGATGTAAAGGCTCTACAGGGGAAAGAGTGGAAAGGGCGCTATCGAAAACGCGTCGGTCGGTTTCGAATTATTTTTATTCCCTATCAAAAAATATTGCACATAAAAATCTCGGCAATCGTTATGCGCTCCGAGCAAACATATTGGTAACGCCTCGTGTGAATGTGAAAAACAGGGTGGCCTCATACAAACGCCTTGATAAAACCATGTACCGCGCTATACTTGAACTGAACTACTGTCGGGGGGTGTAGCTCCAATTGGCAGAGCAGAGGTCTCCAAAACCTCGTGTTACAGGTTCGAACCCTGTCACCCCCGGAGTGGTGTGGTGAATCCCACTTTTTCTCGCCCGGGCATCTAGCGCTGGCGATTACTTTTATGAAACGAGTAGCAACAAACAATGGCAATGGAACGATGTCAAAAAAACCGCACATCGTCACTATCGGTGGCGGTACGGGGACGTTTAACGTACTCCAGGGGCTAAAAACATACCCTGTTGATCTCACGGCCGTGGTCTCGATGGCTGATGATGGCGGTTCAACTGGCAAAATCAGGGACGAATTCGGTACATTGCCGCCTGGCGATATTCGTCGCTCCCTTGTGGCGCTGGCGCGCAGCGAAAAACTCGTACGTGAATTGTTTGAATACCGTTTTGAGGACAGTTGCGCTATCGGTGGCCATAGCTTTGGCAACCTGTTTTTAACTGCTCTCGAACGCATGACTGGCGACTTCAACGAGGCGCTCCGGGTAGCCAGTCAGGTATTACGAATCAATGGAAAAGTCGTGCCCGTAACGCTCGACAACATCCGTCTCTGCGCTCTCTTGGAAAATGGACAAAAAATTACCGGGGAAACAAATATTGATATCCCGAAGCACGATGGCGAACTTAAAATTGACAAAGTCTTTCTTGAGCCACTAGCTCACGCAAATCCTGACGCACTCGAGGCAATAGCACACGCAGGCACAATTGTCATCGGCCCTGGAGATTTATTTACGAGCATTGTCCCCAACCTTTTAGTTGAGGGCATTTCCGAGGCAATCTGTGCTTCGAAAGCAACGGTCATTTATATCAGTAACATTATGACGAAATGGGGCGAGACAAACCACTTTTCACTTTCTCATTTTGTCGCAACGGTAGAGCGATACCTTGGCGCCCAACGGCTCAATTATGTCATCGTTAATAAAACAGCGCCGCATAAGGAACGCCTTACCTACTATGAGACAAAGCGATCGTGGCTCGTCGAAAATGACGTAGGCTCGATTCCAAAACACATACACGCCCTCCCGTGCGATCTCATCAAAAATGAACAGCTGATCCGCCACAACCCTGCAAAACTCGCCGCAGCAATAATGAACCTCTCTTGCTAACAACCATATGCTGACCCCAACAAACATATTCATATCGCCGAGCAAAGGAAAGCTCACTGCCGCGCAAATAATCAACGACGTGGCGCTTTTTATTTCAGAAGACACGCGTTATAAATACCGCATTATCATCGGCACGGATTCTCAAAACCATACAGACACCGAGTTTGTTATCGCTATTATCGTGCATCGCGTCGGAAATGGCGGCCGCTATTATTGGCAACGGCTCAAGGCGCCAAAAATCACCCAGCTCCGCCCGCGCATTTATCAAGAAGCGCTCTTGTCAATTCAAGTCGCAAATGTACTATTTAAGCAATTCGAGCGCCGGATGGCGACTATTTATAAACTGACCAGTAAGCCGGAACTCGAGATCCACGTCGATATCGGCCAGGTCGGCAAAACTCGCGAACTTATTAAAGAGGTGATTGGCATGATCCAGGGCAACGGCTACCAAGCAAAAATCAAACCGGAATCATTCGGCGCAAGTAAAATTGCGGATAGGTATACGTAATTTGCGTCAACACGAAGTAATGCTACACTAATACAAATGACAACAATCCCGCACGAAAAATCCACTCTCCCCAACGGAATCCGCCTCATCACCCTCCCCATGACCGGCACCGAAGCCGTAACTGTCATGGTGTACATCCGCGCCGGCAGCCGTTTTGAGAATGAGCGTAATAACGGCATTGCCCATTTTCTTGAACATATGTTTTTTAAGGGGACACAGAAACGTCCGACAACGCTTGATATCTCGCGCGAAATCGAAGAGGTGGGCGGGGAGTTTAATGCATGGACATCAGAAGAGTATACCGGCTACTATTTCAAAGTCACCCGCCCCCACACCGAATTGGCAATCGATCTCGTGAGCGACATGTTGCTGCATTCGAAATTTGATCCCGAGGAAATCGAGCGTGAAAAAGGCGTGATTCTGCAGGAAATCAACATGTATCGCGACGACCCGCGCAGCCATATATACAACGTGTGGGAAGCTGTCTTGTATCCTGGTGATCAAGCAGGCCGACCAGTCATTGGTTCACCAGAAACCGTAAAGTCGTTTACGCGCGACACGTTCACTAACTTCGTGCAGCAGCGATATCAGGCCCAAGGCACGGTGGTTGCAATCGCCGGAAATTTTAAAACGCCCAAAGTAGCAGAGATAGTCACGTCGTACTTCAAAGACGCTCCAACTGGCGCCATTGCTCCACAGCCAACCATTCACGTCTCCCAATCAATGCCAAATGTGCTCATACACCACAAAAAAACTGACCAGGCGCACTTTGCTCTTGGAGTTCGTGGCTACGACATGTTCCACAAAGACCGCTACGCGCTGCAACTGCTCGCCGTGATTCTCGGCGGCGGCATGAGCTCGCGGTTGTTTATCGAGATTCGTGAGCGTCGCGGCCTAGCATATTACGTCGGAACCCGCGCGGACAATGCCACCGATACCGGCAATCTCGCCACTTTCGCCGGCGTGCAAACAGATAAGGCCGACGCAGCAATCACAACCACGCTTCAAGAATATGTAAAGATAGCTGATACGCCCGTCGATATCGCAGAACTTACAAAGGCAAAGGAAATGATAAAGGGTGGTATGCTCTTAGGATTAGAATCTTCAGAGGAACGGGCTACATGGGGCGGCGTGCAGGAACTGCTTCGCAACGAGATCACTCCTGTCGGCGAGATTATTAAGCGCATCGATGCAGTTACTCCACAAGACATCAAGCGTGTCGCGCAAGATGTATTCAATAAGCGGGCGCTAAACCTTGCGATCATCGGGCCATTTCAGAATCGCGAAATGTTTGCTACAATACTAGAGAAGCATTTCCGTTAATATCTCAGGTGCTCGCTGCACCACTATGGTATGACAACCCATTCCCTCGACATTCCAGTTCGAGCCGTTCTCAAAGTAGTTCTGACGCTCGGTGCAGTGGCGATTTTGTGGATGATTCGCGATATTATTGCGATCGTCCTATTCGCGATTATTATTGCCTCTGCAGTATCGCCCGCAGTCGGGTATTTGCACATTCGTCGGAGAATTCCCCGAGTTATTGGGGCGCTCATCATATATATCGGTTTTATATTGTTGTTGGCATTCGCTTTGTGGATTATTGTACCACCGCTTGTTGGACAATTCACCGATCTCATCCAGTTGTTACCGGGGTTCATCGCCAATAGCCCGTTTATTACAGAAAATAGCCAAACAATCGCCGAGGCGTTGCGCAATTTCCAATCGTCGATTCCGGAACTAGGCCCTAAGATCGGATCATTTTTCTCTAATTTCTTTGCGGGAACTTTGAGCGTCTTTGGCGGCGTATTCTCGGTACTCTTGATGTTTGTCATCGCATTTTATTTGAGCGTTGAAGACGAGGGCATCAAAAAGATTCTGCGACTCACTGTTCCGAAACAACACCACAAAAAACTATTTCATGCGGTCGAACAAGCACAGCGGACTTTTGCAGCCTGGGTCAAAGGACAGTTTACCTTGGCACTCATCGTCGGCGTACTTACGTATATCGGTTTATTAATCATTGGCGTTCCATTCCCTGTTGTATTAGCCCTGATCGCCGCGCTTCTCGAACTCATCCCCTATGTCGGCCCGCCCCTCTCCGCCATCCCCGCAGTTATCATTGGTTTCACCGCGAGCACGTTCACGGGTCTTTTGGCCATCATCCTCTATGTGATCGTCCAGCAGATCGAAAATAATCTTTTGGCGCCTTTGGTGATGCGCAAAGCAGTCGGACTCGACCCCCTCCTTGTCATTGTCTCATTGTTGGTGGGCGCGAAACTAGCCGGAATCGTTGGCATGTTGTTGGCCGTCCCCCTGGCAGCATTCGCCATGCAGATGTTGCAGGATAACGCAGGGTATGAATTCCGAGCAAATTATGAAAACAAATCATCCAATACATCGAAACGGTTCCGACTCTTCAGAGACCGAGGGAAATAAGGCGCGGGACAGCGACCGGCATGACAGGCGCGTCGGTACGCTTTTCGTTGTTGCCACTCCCATCGGTAACTTAAGCGATCTTTCGGCGCGGACTCGCGAGACACTTCAATCCGTTGATTTTATATTGTGCGAAGATACTCGCGTCACGCGCGGGCTGCTTGCGCATTGCGATATCCACAAAAATCTCGTATCGCTCCACCACCACTCAACACAAGCCCAGATCGATGCTGTTATTCGACGTTTATCATCGGGCGAGTCAGCAACATTTGTAAGCGATGCGGGAACGCCAGGAATTTCCGACCCTGGTGGCAAATTGGTA
>MHXC01000016.1:18043-27792 GCA_001824325.1 Parcubacteria group bacterium RIFCSPHIGHO2_01_FULL_47_10b | reverse complement strand
GCAGTGCCTTGCATTAAACCAGAAGCGCCTATTGTGTCGACGGGCATGGAAGAGGCAGCCGCCAAGGATTCGGGCTATGCAGTTGTAGCAGAACAGAGTGGGATCGTCGCAGAAGCTGATGGACGGCATATTGTCGTCAAGGATGACAAAGGCAAAAAAATCAAATATGAACTTATTAATTTTGTACGATCGAACCAATATTCGTCATTGCACCAAAAGCCGATTGTCATGCCTGGCGACACGATCAAAAAAGGCCAGGTCATTGCTGATGGCCCGGCGATTGATAATGGCGTATTAGCATTAGGCCAGAACTTGCTCGTTGCATTTATGTCCTGGTATGGGTTTAACTACGAGGACGCCATCGTCATTTCCGAACGGCTCGTCAAAAACGATACATTTAGCTCCATTCATATTGAAGATTTTACGATCGACGTGCGCGACACAAAGCTTGGCCCCGAAATCACCACATACGACATTCCGAACGTTTCAGAAAGCAAGCTCTCGAACCTTGACGAGCACGGCATTATCCGTCCGGGCGCAGAAGTAAAAGAAGGCGATATCCTCGTTGGAAAAATTTCGCCAAAGGGCGAAACTGATCTAACCGGCGAAGAGCGCCTATTGCGCGCAGTGTTCGGTGAAAAAGCGCGCGATGTGCGCGATACATCATTGGTAGTACCCCACGGTAAGCGCGGTCGGGTTATTGGTGTCAAAGTATTTTCACGCGAAAAAGGGGATCGCCTCCAGGCAGGAGTTATTAAGAGCATTCAAGTCGAAATCGCCCGCTTACGCAAAATTTCCGTCGGCGATAAGCTCGCAGGACGACATGGTAATAAAGGCGTCATTTCGCGCATTTTGCCACTCGAAGATATGCCGCACTTGGCGGATGGCCGCCCCGTTGACATTGTGTTAAACCCGCTTGGCGTGGCATCCCGTATGAACATCGGCCAGATTCTTGAAATGCACCTTGGGTATGCAGCTCAAACCCAAGATTACCGGGCAATTACACCGGCGCTTGCCGGAGCGACAGAAGAAGAAATTGGCGAAGAGCTCGAGCGAGCAGGCCTGCCACGCAGCGGCAAGACCATATTGTTTGATGGCCTCACGGGCGAGCCATTCGACCAGGAAGTTGCTGTTGGCGTTATTTATATGTTGAAACTGAACCACTTAGTCGAGGATAAGGTTCACGCGCGTTCGATCGGACCGTATTCGTTGACCACGCAACAACCACTTGGCGGCAAAGCGCAATTCGGTGGCCAGCGATTTGGAGAAATGGAAGTGTGGGCGCTCGAAGGGTATGGAGCTGCGCATACATTACAAGAAATGTTGACCATTAAGTCAGACGACGTGTCCGGTCGTGCACGCGCGTACGAATCAATCACGAAGAGCGAACCCATTCGTAAACCAAATGTCCCCGCATCATTTAACGTGTTGTTGTCAGAAATGAAGGGCCTCGGATTTAATCCTGAAATGTTAGGCGCAAAGATGGTGGACGAGGACAAGAATGATGAATAAGTAACTAGTAGCAGTCTAACTCATCTTTATGAACCTGCGACCCGACGACTTTAAATCAATACGACTCAAGCTGGCCAGTCCCAAGGATGTGTTGGATTGGTCACACGGCGAGGTGCTAAAGCCGGAGACCATCAACTACCGTACCCAGCGTCCGGAAAAGGAAGGCCTTTTTTCCGAAGTTATTTTTGGTCCCGAAAAAGATTTTCAATGCTATTGTGGAAAATACAAAAAGGCGCGGTACAAGGGGATTGTTTGTGATAAGTGCGGCGTTGAGGTGACGCGAAGCATTGTTCGACGCGAGCGCATGGGGCACATCCAACTAGCGAGCCCGGTTGCACATATTTGGTTTTTACGAAAATTGCCATCGAAACTGGCAACGTTGTTGGACGTGGGTACGCAGGAACTTGAGCGTATCGTATATTTTGCAAACTATGTGGTGCTGTCGGTGAACGATGTTGAGCGCGAAAACGCAATCAAGCAGGTTCAACAAGACTACAATAAAGAACTTGAAAAGTTTGGCCTCAAGGGAAAGTCCAAAGCCAGTTTGAAAAAAGACGAGCTCAAGGTTATGCGTCAACTCGACGAGCAGAAAGCGAAACTCACTGATGACATTCGCGGATTGCGCGTGGGAAAAGCGTTGAGCGAATTTGAATATGCGCAACTATCATTACATTTTCCACAGGTTTTCGAGGCAGGCATCGGCGCAGAAGCCGCAATGAAGTTATGCGAACAAGTCGATCTGGAAAAATTACAAGCCGAATTGCAAGCCGAGCTCGAAGAAGTAGCAGCAACGCAGCGGAAAAAACTCATCACTCGTTTAAAGCTTGTGACCGGTATGGTTAGGTCGAATACTCGACCGGAATGGATGTTCTTCACGATGTTACCGGTAATTCCACCAGATTTGCGCCCCATGGTGCAGCTAGACGGTGGACGCTTTGCATCGAGCGATGTGAATGATTTGTATCGCCGTGTTATCAACCGCAATAACCGTCTGAAAAAATTAATTGAACTCAATGCGCCGGAAGTTATTTTACGCAACGAAAAGCGCATGTTGCAGGAGGCGGTTGACGCGCTTATAGATAACTCGGCCCGTCGCGGTAAGGCAGTTATGGCATCCACCGGCCAGAAGCGCGCATTGAAATCATTGGCTGACATGTTGCAAGGCAAGCAAGGCCGATTCCGCCGAAACTTGCTGGGCAAGCGTGTTGATTATTCTGGCCGCAGCGTTATTGTTGCCGGTCCGACCCTTAATCTCGACGAGTGTGGCATTCCGAAGAAGATGGCGCTTGAAATTTTTAAGCCGTTTGTTATTGCAAAGCTTATTGAGCGCGATCTGGCGCACAACGTCCGCGGTGCAGGACACTTGATTGACGACGGTATTCCTGAGGTGTGGGATATTTTGGAAGAAGTGACCAAGGGGCGCTATGTGCTCTTAAACCGCGCACCAACGCTGCACCGACTTGGCATCCAGGCATTTAAGCCACTCTTAACCGAGGGTTCGGCAATCAACCTGCATCCGCTTGTATGTAGCGCTTTTAACGCTGACTTTGACGGAGATCAAATGGCAGTCCATTTACCTCTTTCCGACGAAGCACAGATCGAAGCGAAACAATTAATGCTTTCGCAGCACAACTTATTGAAACCGGCAACTGGCAAGCCAATCGCAAAACCGAACCAGGACATTGTGCTTGGCATCTACTATTTGACCCAGATGGCAACTGACACCGCGAACGTGAGCAAGGAGAATCTGCGCTATTTTGGCAATACAGACGAAGCGATTTTGGCTTATCAAGAGCGCGTAGTCAAGTTGCGCGAAAAGATTATGGTTCGCATGAGCATTGAGCACGAGGGGGAAGTCAAGATGGTTGAGACCACCGTTGGACGTATATTATTTAACCAGGTATTACCACCGGAACTCCCATTCCGCAATGAGCATTTCGGCAGCAAGCGTTTACGTGATCTATTGAGCGATCTGATCGTGACCTATCCGAATGAGCAGGTTGCTCACATGCTTGATGCTATTAAAAATTTGGGTTTTAAGTTTGCGACAAAGTCAGGCATTACGTGGTCTATGTCGGATCTTATTACACCGCCTGAAAAGCACGATATTATGGTTGAAGCGGAAAAAGAACTTGAGCGAATTATTGGCGACTATAACATGGGTTTGCTCACGCAACAGGAGCGAAAGAATCAAGTGGTGGCGCTATGGCACTCAATAAAAGACCGCATCGCGCAAAAAGTGCAGACGACCTTTGATCCGAACAACCCCGTATATGCAATTATCGACTCTGGTTCACGCGGTTCGTGGGGGCAGGTAGTGCAGATGATCGGTATGAAGGGGTTGGTGGTGAACCCGTCGGGCGAGGAAATCGAGCTTCCTATTAAGCATAGTTTCAAGGAAGGATTTAACGTACTTGAATATTTCAACTCAACACACGGCGCACGCAAGGGTACCACTGACACTGCGTTGCGAACTGCTGCAGCTGGTTATCTGACGCGCCGCCTCATTGACGTTGCGCACGATACGATTGTAAAACACAAGGATTGCGGGACCAAGCAAGGCATTCCGGTTTTCCGCGCTGATTCTGATGAGGTGGGCGTGCCATTCGGCGAGCGATTATTCGGGCGCGTGCTATTGAAACCAATCAAGTCCGGTTCGACGGTGATTGCAAAAGGCGGCGATCGAATTGGCCACGAACTTGCGCAAATTATTGAAAAAGAGGCGGCCATCACTGAAGTGTGGGTACGATCGCCAATCACCTGTGATGACCTTACGGGTGTGTGCCAAGAATGCTTTGGTTTTGACCTTGGCCGTAATGATATGGTGGAACTCGGTCAAGCAGTCGGTATTATTTCAGCGCAATCCATTGGCGAACCAGGCACACAGTTAACCATGCGCACATTCCACATGGGTGGTGTCGCTGGTAGTCAGGATATTACGCAAGGTCTACCCCGTGTAGAAGAAATTTTTGAGTGCCGCCGTCCGAAAGTGAAGGCGCTGATCGCAGAGGTGGAGGGCAAGGTTGAGTCAGTCACAGCAAAAGGCACGACAAAGGTTATTAAAATCAAGACAGAAGCAGCGAAAGCGAAGAGCAAAGAGAGCGAACTGGTGCAATACACTGTTCCTGCGGGTTTCGTTGTGTATGTGGCAAAGGGCGATTTAGTGACGAAAGGCCAGCAGTTGACCGAGGGACACGTTGACCTTCAAGAGTTATTTAAGCAGGTCGGCGCAATTGAAGTTTCGCGCTATATCGCGTCTGAAGTGCAAAAGATCTATTCCTCAAAGGGTGCTGAAATTCACGATAAATATATCGAGGTTATTACCCGGAAAATGTTGTCTCGCTTGAATGTTACTGCTTCAGGCGATTCGTTGTTTATCCCTGGCGAAACTGTTGATCGGGCAAAGTTTTTGACGATGAATGCAAAGTTGGAAGCGGAGGGCAAACAACCAGCGCGAGCAAAGGCGCTATTGTTAGGCATTACGAAAGTTGCTATTACTGCGGAGAGCTTCTTGTCTGCAGCATCTTTCCAGATGACTGCAAAGGCGTTGATTGATGCTTCGCTCGAAGGCAAGGTTGATGAATTAACAGGTCTCAAAGAGAATGTCATTATTGGCCGATTGATTCCAGCAGGCACCGGATTTAACAAGCAAAAAGCACGCTTTGAAAAAGAAGCGGCAGAATTACGTGTCAAGGAGGAAGTTGCGCCGGCAGTCGCGGGAGAGGCGGTACAGGCGAGTGCAAGCGTCTCATAAGTGGATGGAGCCAATGTTGTATCTATAATAGGTAATATACGACTATGATTGCATTTCTCACGAATCCATGGAATATTGCCGGTGTCGCGATAGTTCCTCTATTATTTGCAGCATATTTAGTCAAGCAGGTCTTAGCCCTTCCCGATGGCACGAAACAGATGAAAGAAATCGCCGCAGCGATCGCTGCTGGCGCTCGGGCCTATCTGAACCGTCAATATCGCACGATCGCTGCCTTTGCAGCGGTTATCGCAGTAATTTTGTGGGGCACGCTCGGAGTGCAAAGTGCTATAGGATTTTTAATCGGCGCGCTGTTTTCAGCTTTGGCTGGCTATGCAGGCATGTTCGTCGCAGTTCGCGCGAATGTACGCACCACGCAAGCTGCAACACAGAGCTTACAAGCAGGGCTCGCCACTGCATTTCAGGGTGGCACCGTGACTGGCATGGCAGTCGTCGGCCTTGGATTATTGGCAGTTGCGGGCTTTTTTGCAGTCACTGGCGCGACTGATCCATTCGCAATACTCGGCGTTGGATTCGGCGGCTCGCTGATTAGCTTGTTCGCTCGTGTCGGCGGTGGTATTTATACAAAAGCGGCTGATGTCGGGGCTGATTTAGTAGGCAAAGTAGAAGCAGGAATCCCCGAGGACGACCCACGCAACCCTGCAGTTATTGCTGATAATGTGGGAGACAACGTTGGCGACAATGCTGGAATGGCTGCTGACCTATTTGAGACATATACCGTAACGCTTATTGGCGCCATGTTGATTGGTTCGTTGCAGGGCGGCTCCAATCAAGTTGTCTATCCGCTCGTTTTGGGCGCGATTGGCGTTGTAGCGAGTATTATCGGTACGTTTTTTGTACGATTAAGTGGCGCTAAAGATACAAAGATTATGCGCGCGTTATACAAAGGCGTTGCAGCATCCGGTATTATCGGCGCTATCGGGTTTTGGTGGGTGACGAATCAACTGGGCTTTGACATGAACCTCTTTTTTGCATCGTTAGTCGGTCTGGTTGTTGTCATCGGGTTATTTATTATTACTGAATATTACACAGGGACAGGGTTTCGACCGGTCAAGCAGATCTCCGAAGCATCGCAATCAGGCGCTGGCACGAATATTATTGCGGGCCTGGCATTCGGACTAGAATCTACATTTGCTCCTGTGGTGTTGATTGTTGTGGGTATTCTCGTGAGCTTTATGCTGGGTGGGATGTACGGGGTGGCAATTGCAGCAGTGGCTATGTTGTCGCTCACTGGCATGATTATTGCACTTGATGCATTCGGACCGATTACTGATAACGCGGGCGGTATCGCCGAAATGTCATCGCAGCCCCAAGAGGTACGCGATCGCACCGACGCATTAGATGCAGTTGGCAATACAACAAAAGCAGTTACCAAGGCATACGCCATCGGTTCAGCGGGCCTTGCGGCGTTGACGCTATTTACGGCGTATGTTGATGAATTAACTGCTATAAATCAGGCAAAAGGACTTGGTCTTGAACTGGTCTTTAAATTGAGCGATCCTTTGGTTGTCGTCGGTTTATTACTTGGTGGAGCCATTCCATTTTTATTCTCATCATTTGCTATGCGCGCAGTGGGTCGCGCGGCGTTTAGTGTGGTCAAAGATGTGCGCGAGCAGTTCAAAGAAAAGCCAGGCATTATGCAGCATACTGAAAAACCGGACTACGGCCGAACTGTGGATATTGTGACAAAATCAGCATTAAAAGAAATGATTGCCCCGGGAGTTTTGGCTGTTTCGGCACCGTTAGTTGTCGGGTTTGTGCTTGGGCCCATTGCGCTTGGCGGCATGTTACTCGGTTCTATCGTAACTGGTATTTTCGTCGCTTTGCAGATGACCAATGGTGGCGCAGCATGGGACAATGCCAAAAAGCTTATTGAGGCAGGCAAGCATGGTGGCAAAGGTTCTGATGCACACAAGGCAGCAGTGGTAGGCGATACCGTCGGCGACCCCTATAAAGACACTGCAGGCCCTGCCATCAACCCGCTTATTAAGGTGATGAATATGATTGCGATCTTGGCGGCGAGTGGGATCTTGATGTATTCGTTGTCAATTTTGTAAAGCGCTGTTAGAGTATATATTAGGAACTGATCTGTGCCCCCACCCCTCGAAGTACCGTGCGTCGATTTCCCCTGCGGGAAATCGCGCCCTAAGCTCTCGGCTGCTCGCACGCCAACGGCGTGACCATGCCGAGCAACCTCCGAGGTTTACTTCTCGGGGTGGTGGCACAGGGAGTTTCGATACTTTTTAAGCTCTTTTCGAGATCGAATGCGAAAAATATCAAACGCGCGAAGGAGGTGATGTACTGTGGTGATCGCATTGTGCGGATCATTAAGCTTGGGCCCCACAGGGTCATCGTGTAGTGCGGAGTACGCGAATGGTCCGAAAGGTGATTCGACCGGTGGTCGAGGACCGGATGACGATACTGGCGGCTAGAGACATCCCTAAGCCTCCTCCGTGACTCAGCTCTTTCAAAACTTGGAGTATTTCACCACGTCCGATCCCCCGGATCGCAATGCGGTTTACTTCAAGTACACATACAAAGAGCTGAGAATGAGACGCCAACTGGTCGGAGTATCGATCGGATGGCGTCTTCTCTTTATATTGCCACTACTCCGCAAACACGCTACAATAGGCACATAGACTGGATCGAAACGTGAACAATAACCATGCCACGAAAAAAGAAGCACAAAAGGGGGCGAGGTAGCGAAGACGAAGGGCGTGAGAAAAAAGCGCGAAAAAATGCGAGGCGCGGCAAGCGCGCCGACGATAGCGAAGAAGACACTGGCTCGCGACTTGACCTCGGGATTTCATCTGCAACCAAGAGTTCAATCTTGGTGGTTCTGTTATTTGTGCTGGCATTGTTGTCAATGTTGGCATTTTTTGATAAAGCAGGCGCAGCTGGCGAATATTTTGTACGGGCTGTCGAATTTTTATTTGGCCGAGCGGGATTTTTGATACCTTTGACGTTTTTTGGTGGCGGCATCGCGGTTTTGTTTTCGTTTCATAAAGACCGTCACGCACATATTGTTATTGGGCTTGTATTATTTTTGTTGAGTTTCCTCGGTATTTTTGCGATGTCAGTTTCAGGAGATACCGGTGGTGCGATCGAAGGCGCAACCATAATTCGTCCAGCAGGTATCATCGGCCAAGCATTTGCCTATCCATTTGAGCGGTTTTTGGGGGATGTGGCAGGGATTATTGTCTTGATTGCGCTGTTTTTGATTTCAATATTAATTACATTCGATATTTCATTACGAAAATTGGCTACTGGGGGTGATAGGGAGGATAGTGGCGATGACCAGGGCAAGCAGGAGGGAGTTGAGAAATCTCCTGGCGAAGCAGCGGGACCAGGTGCCGCAACTACGGCGTCAACAGTTGACGTGAACAAGCAAGACGCACATCCTGATAAACCAGTCCGACCTAAAAAACATGCCACATTCGCTGGGCGACTATTGCGTTTTGCAACGCATCCTGCGCAGCAGGCGTTTGATTTTAAGAAGCGATCGGTGAGCGGCGGCGTAGGTATGGAAGAACCAAAAGAAGAGCAGAAAGAAATTCTTGCTGTGCCGACTGATACCTATGAGCCGCCCCCATTAACACTGATCGAATCAACAGGAGAAAAACCAAAGAGCGGTGATATCGAGGCAAATAAGGCAATCATCCAACGAACATTTGAAGAGTTTGGGTTTACCGTCGAGATGGGCGAGGTGAAAGTCGGCCCCTCCATTACGCAATTTACGCTTCGGCCGCCAAAAGGCGTCAATCTTGCAAAAATCATGGCGCTGCAAAGCAATGTGTCGCTGAACCTTGCTGCGCATCCGATTAGAATTGAAGCCCCTATTCCGGGCCAATCACTGGTAGGCATTGAAGTACCGAACAAGAAAGCGGCAACGGTGCGGTTATTTGAAATGCTCAAGGCGCTGCAGGAATTCGATCCGCCGTCGCGCTTATCATTTGCTATTGGCAAAGATGTGAGTGGTGCGCCGATATTTACTGATCTTGGCTCAATGCCGCACTTATTGATCGCCGGCGCTACTGGTTCTGGTAAAAGCATTGGGGTAAATAACATATTGCTCTCGTTGATTTATCGGAATTCGCCTGATATGCTCAAGTTTATCTTGATCGACCCGAAGCGCGTTGAGCTTACGCTGTATAACGGGATCCCGCATTTATTAGCGCCAGTTGTTGTTGATTCCAAGAAGTCAATCAATGTTTTAAAATGGGCAACGCAGGAAATGGATCGGCGGTACGAGATGCTCGCAGAGCTAAAAGTTCGCAATATTGAGGGCTATAACGAAAAGATCGAGCGCGAAGGCGGCGATTTACCCAAATTGCCATTTATTGTGATCGTGATTGATGAAATGGCTGATATTATGTCGATGTATAAAAAGGAAGTCGAGGCGATTATTGTTCGATTGGCTCAAATGGCGCGCGCTGTTGGGATCCATTTGATTGCGTCCACGCAG
>MHXC01000016.1:17730-17992 GCA_001824325.1 Parcubacteria group bacterium RIFCSPHIGHO2_01_FULL_47_10b | reverse complement strand
GGTTCTGAAAAATTATTGGGGAGAGGAGATATGTTATTTATGTCCGGCGATGCTCTGGGGTTGCGCCGCATTCAAGGCACGTTTGTATCAGAAAGCGAAGTGCACAAAGTGACGAAATTTTTACGCAAACAAAATCCGGATTCGCATTATGATGAGGATGTTGTGGAAGCATCAACCAGCGAATCCAAAATGACCATCCCCTTAAAAGGTGGTAAAAAAGGCGAGGGTAACGATGAGTTGATAGACGAAGCTCGAAAAATCG
>MHXC01000016.1:13275-17606 GCA_001824325.1 Parcubacteria group bacterium RIFCSPHIGHO2_01_FULL_47_10b | reverse complement strand
AAAACCGCGCCCTGTCCTTATAAGCAAGCACGATGAAACCTCGGAAGATTCCTACGAATCCAGGTAGTGTGTTGAAGCAGCGACGCTGCGATCTCGGTTATAGCATCGAAGATGCCGCTCAAGCATCGGGAATTCCGCAGCGGCATATTCGACTTCTCGAAACCGAACAACTTTCACGTTTGCCGACATTTTTATACGTCAAGGCATTTGTGCGCCGGTATTCCGCGTTTCTCAAATTACCCCCGGATGCGATCATCTCTGCCTTTGAGCGTATATATGCAGCGGAGAAGCACGCCATGGCCGAATTTGAACTACCACAGAAAAAGCCACTGGTTCGATGGAACCCACGATTCCTCATGCGTTTTGTGTTCGTTGGTTTATTCGCAGCGCTTATCGTATATGCGGTAGTTCAAAGCAGTGCGCTATTTCGTTCCCCGTTTCTTGCTATCGAAGAACCACAACAAGACATCGTTGTTGCGATTGACGAAATTGCAATACATGGACGTACTGATCCTCAGGCAGAGCTATCGCTCAATGGAGAGCAATTAGTTGTTGACGATTCTGGCGTATTCAACGAAACAGTGCTCCTAAACGAGGGCGTTAATACATTAACGATTACGGCCTCAAACCGTTTTCATAAAACAGCTCGAAAAACCATACGCGTCACGTTTAGGCCGGACGCCAATTAGCGCGTGTCGATAACTTTAGTGGTATAGGGCAAGAATCCCATGAAGCGCGCTCGCTTAATAGCGTGAGCGACTTCACGTTGTACCTTTGCAGAAGCGCCAGTTCGCCGTCGCGGCGCAATTTTCGCTTGCGGCGTTACAAACGCTTTCAAAAGGCGAACATTCTTGTAGTCCACCAAGTGTATATTTGATTCGTTGATGAAGCACTGCTTCGTTCGTTTTGTCATATTAGAATGGCATTTAGAATGGAATATCTTCTTCGATGTTAATCTCTTCTTCGTCTATTGCTGCTTGCGCTCCTTGCGCTGCTTGTTTTTTGTTGCCTTTTTTCGATCGACTTGCGTCGCTCGATGGCGTGCTGTCGTCCTGGCTGACAATGGGAACCTCTTCCGATTTGCTTTTCGCAGCTCCGGCGTTGCTCTTATAGCTCCCACCACTGCTACCACTACCAGCGCCGGGCCGGCTACCTAACTGCATATTCTCTCCGACAATCTCCGTTCGATAGCGCTTTGTCCCATCTTGTGCTTCCCAGCTTCGATATTGTACACGTCCCTCGATCAAAACTTCCGATCCTTTCTGGATGTATTGCTGGGCAATATCGGCTAATCCTGCGAATAAAACGATGTTGTGGAACTGTGTTTCTTCTTGCCGATTGCCTTCCTTGTCCTTCCAATAGCGGTTGGTCGCTAAACCAAACGATGCTACGGATGAACCGGATGGTAACGCCCGTATCTCTGGATCCTGGGTTACTCGACCTACAAGCACGATTTTATTGTAGTTCATAAAAGTAAGTTACACTCGTTATACGCTTGTTATTTACTCTCTTTGATTTCGAGCAATTCATCAAGCTTTGTTCCTACGTCTTCGAGTGCGACCCCTTCCTGTTCCTTCTTTTTCAGTGATGGATCAAGCGTGACTGGACCGATGATTTTCTTGGGTCCTTTAGCGCCCCTGGTCCCAAAACTTTTTCCGCCGTGTGCGCCATGGCGTAATCTTCCTTTATCGCGACCGCGATCGTGTCGCGATGTCCGTGCGGCTGTACGATCCTTCTTTGCAGGCAATTTTAATGCGCTATCTCCCTTGGTTGGCGCGGCGGGGAGTTCGTCGTGCCGGATCACCAAATAACGCAGCAACTGCGTGTTTAACCTCAAATCTCGCTCGATATCCTTCAGATCCGACGGGTTTTTAAGCGAGAAATACGTCAGTGCAAAAAATGCACTTTTTTGTTTCTTGATCGGGTAGGCAAGCGTGAACTGCGTCGCTGGTTCGGACCGTTCAATCGTGCCTCCCTTTTTCGAAACAAAACCCTCGGCTACTGCTCGTGCGTCGGAGCGTTCCTTATCTGATAGCTCGGCGCCAAGCAGCATTGCTAATTCGTAATACATAGCAAAGGCTTTGTTATGTGGTTTATTAAGTACACGCGACACACTACATGTATGTACGCGCATGGAATTATCCCATAGTAGCAGAAACTATGTCGCTCGTCAACTAGGAAAAGGTATGATATACTTGAATTACATATACTCGCATGGCGAATAATTACTTCCTCATCGAGTCCTCCTGGGAAGTGTGTAATAAAGTAGGGGGGATTTATACCGTTATTACGAGCAAAGCGCCGCACATGGTAAAGCAATGTGGCGAGGACTTTTTGTTTGTTGGGCCGTATTTCGAGGATAAAGCGCGCAGCGAGCTCCAGGAGGAAAAACCAAAAGGTGCCATCGCCAAAGCCATAAAAGTATTACAAGAGCAAGGACTACAAGCTCACTATGGTACATGGCTCACCGAAGCCGAGCCTAAAGCGGTGCTTATTGACTTCTCGCCATGGCGAAACCGCGCAGATGATATTAAAAAGACACTGTGGGAAAAGTTTGGTGTGGATTCACTGGGCGCGCCTGATGATTTCAATGAACCTATTGTGTGGGCGTGGGCAGTCGCGCAGTTTGCTCATCAATTACAACAAGCATTAGGCGAAACAATGATTTTGCACACCCATGAATGGCTTACAGGGGTGGCGATTTTAGCGTGTAAGGCAAGTAATGCTGCAGTAAAGACCGTATTCACGACCCATGCGACGATGCTCGGACGAGCAATGGCTGGGTCGGATGCTGATCTGTATGGCGAGATCAATACTATTGACCCTGAGCAGGCAGCGACGAAGTACCAGGTCAAGGCAAAGTGGTCTTTGGAGCGCGCGTGTGCGCAGCATGCGACTGTCATGACCACCGTAAGCGAGGTGACGGGTCGCGAGGTAGAACGGTTCCTCGGACGGCCAGTCGATCAGTATCTTCCGAATGGGCTGTCGTTAGCCACCTATCCGACATTCGAGGACTCAAGCATACACCATGCACGATTACGCGACCAAATGCGCGAATTTTTGTTGTATTACTTTTTCCCGTATTACACTTTCAACCCCGCAGAAACACTGTTTTACTTCATGGCTGCACGGTATGAATTCCACAACAAGGGCATCGACATGATGATTGACTCGCTGGCGCAGCTGAATACCCGCATGAAAGAGAGCGGACATCGAAAAACAATTGTTGCCTTTTTTTATGTGCCGACAGCGGTAGGCCCTGTGAGGCCTGAACTAGCAGACTCAAAGCTTTTATTCCTCGATATTAAGGATTACATTGTTGATGCAAAGCATGATATTACCAGCAATCTCATATATGGCGTCATGAGCGGCGAATCCATCAATGAAAAAACGCTGATTCGCCAAGACATTCGACAGCAGTTGAAAAAGAATTTACAAAAGATGCACCACGGAGGCATGCCGCCGTTAAGCACACACGATATTTTGGATCCCAATGATCCTATTATGCGACATCTGCACGAGGTAGGTCTCGACAATAAGGCAGACGATAAAGTGAAAGTCATTTTTTATCCCATTTATTTGTCGGGAGCCGATGGATTACTCAATCTCACGTATAACCAATGCATCCAGGCATCGCATTTGGGCGTATTTCCGTCGTATTACGAGCCATGGGGGTATACGCCGCTAGAAGCTGCAGCCCTGGGCGTTGGCGCAGTGACGTCGGATTTATCTGGGTTTGGAAAATATCTGCAGTCCAATAAATTGGGGAGCACCGGTACATCAGATATGCCGGGCGTGGCAGTGATGAAGCGCGACAATGTGCGCTACGAGCAGGGCGTTGAAGAGCTGACTGACTATATGTTTACCTATGCCAATTATACGCGAGAGGATCGGGTGAAAAACAAGATTCAGGCGAGGCGTATTGCGGAGCAGGCAGATTGGGCGGATTTTGTAAAGTTTTATTTCATGGCGTACGAGAAGGCGTTGAAAAAATGATTTTTATCAACTTTAACGTATGGAATTACGAAAGGATTACATTTTGGACCGGTGGACGTATGTCGCGGCGAATCGTGGGAAGCGGCCGGATCAATTTAGGGAGCCGGTTGTGCCTCGTGGGAGCGGTTCGGATATGTTTTCGCCGGGGAGCGAGCACTTGACGCCGCAGGAATTAGGTCGTGTGAGCAATCCTGAAGGCGGTTGGAAGATGCGATGGTTTCCGAATAAGTTTCCTGCGGTGACGATAGATGAGGGCTTTGAGCTTCACGATGAGGGTTTTTTTCAATACGGCACTGCGTACGGCACACACGATATTATTGTTGAATTGCCCGAGA
>MHXC01000016.1:5229-13166 GCA_001824325.1 Parcubacteria group bacterium RIFCSPHIGHO2_01_FULL_47_10b | reverse complement strand
GTTACCCGCACGAGAGCTGGAAGTGAGCCGAGCCGCGAAAAATTGTCCGTTATTAAAAGCTACGCAAGAGGAAATAAAAAAAGAAGATCGGATTATTGCAGTCACCGAGGACTGGGTGAGTTTGTGTCCGTGGGCGCCGCGATACAATTTTGAGGCGTGGATTTTACCGCGGAAACGCTTGTGCAATTTTATGCAGCTGCGAGTGCGGGATTTGAATCAAATGGCAGAGCATTTTGTGCAGATTTTGGGACGGTTACGCGAACTCAACGCACCATATAACTTCTGCTTTCACTATGATCCGCGAGGTGACGATCTTCCGCTGCATTGTGAGATTACGCCGCGATTAAATACGCGTGCCGGATTTGAACTTGCGTCTGATGATTCGATAGTAACTATGAGTCCGGAACAGGCTGCGGGGTTTTATCGGGGTGAAGTGAAGTAAGTGCCGTTCCATTCAGTGGATCAACGAAAAGCCCCTCTACCTTGATTTTTGAAACCTCAAGGTAGAGGGGTGCTGCATTAGCGTCTTTTTAGGGTGCCTCCTCCGACACCCCGTCTTTTGTTGTGTCGTCCCTGGGGCACCGCTTTCATGTTCCCCCTTTATTGGTGTCCCCCGCAAAGGTCGGTTAGCCGTCCCTGTCCATCGGGCCAGTAGTTGAACAAGAAACATCCAACCGTTGCACCAGCTTGATGGTAGGCGTTCGGAATCCGGTTCCATTTGAAGACCTTGTCATTCCCAAGTCTGACCTTAAGCGCCAGATAGGGGGTTTTTCCATGAATGGACACGTTCGCATTCGTAGCGATCAGGCCCGATCCATTTACAAATTAGGGGTTGTACGTTAATCCCCGCTTCCTTCGGAGCCGACCACTCCCCCTTGAGCTCGGTAATCCCACAGCCGTGGAAGTCTACGATGAATCGCGTGGACCCTGCAGGTATCAGCTCAAAGCCAACAAGGTTATTGTCCCAATTTATGTCGCAATACTTCCCCGCAGCCGGTTGTTTCTTTTGAATTATTACCGGAGCCGGTGATTTATGGATATCGGGGCTTTGGTAGACCTGTTGGTTGTCAGAAAGCCGACCGCTGATTGATCCCTCCACCGTCCAATTTCCAGAGTCGTACGTTCTAATGATCTGGAAATCTCTTGGCGCGACGTAGGTCGAGTCAACGCGCCATCCACTACCGACATCAATGGGCTCTCCGACCCGATCGCGGTCATAGATGATCACGGATTGGGTCGGAGCATCTTTCTCGGTAGGTGCGGAGTAAGGTATGTTGTTTTCTTCGTACTCCTCAACCTGCTCTTTTGTTATCGTCTGTCGTTTAACCTTCTTGGTGGATTTATACCCATACTGCGTTTCCGATTCGACTACTTCCTCGTCATCGGAATCAGTTTCGAAATCCTCATTGAAGTCGAGATCAACCCCATCACCGTCCTCCATGAGTTTTTCAAGCGCGGCTCGTTCTTCGGACGTCAGCGTTGAGGCACCCTTTGGCCAGATGATGAATCCGAGTAGCACAATGATCAGAACTACGGCACCAGCCAATGCAATCCAAGCCAATGCAGTCCAACCCCACTTATTCATATTCTTTCCTCTCGAAACTCCAAAATTTTGCTCCGTCACAAGACGTAGCAATAAAATACCCTACCATTTCAACAGGCATAAGTCAAGAAATTGCCTAACTAGTGTGTTATGCAAAATCTAGTTAACTCATCTCCTCATTACCACGGCATTAGAAACCCCATAAGCGCATCAATCGCTTGTGCGAACAGCGAATCGCTGTTTATAAATGCCGACGCCGTAGAACAATCGGGAATACCAAAGCTTTGCCAATCAGAGTCGTTGCCTGAGCCCGGTTTCCAGAAGAACTGGGATTGTGATATGGTGCGGCAGGTATCGTTAACTTGTTGGAGATAATTAAGATACTCGCTATCGGAACGGTTGAGCACGCAAGACGACTGGCTGCCATCGTTGAAGTTCCACGTGTAGTTGGTCCATGAACTGCCGCCACAACTCATGCCCGTGCCTCCCGACGTTGATCCGCCGCTATAGCTTCCCGATCCACTATAGCTATCAGAACCGCCGTAATAACTACCCGACCCTGAATAGCTTCCAGACCCGCTGTAACTCCCATCCGTAGGACAGTTACTGGTATTGTAGTTACCTTCGCTAAGATAATCTGGGTAGTTGTATTGGCAAACGCTGCCATTACTATTGAGTCTGCAGTAGCGTCGTCCTGACATATCCCAGCTGCTATACGCAAATCCCGGGCACGAGTTTGCATCACCGGCATAACTCGAGGCGCTCCCGCTTCCTCCGTAATAGCTGCCAGATCCGGAACTGCTTCCATTATATCCGCCGCCGTTATAACCCATAGAGCTTGGAGTCAAATTATCAGTGCCGTCGCCCGGGCAGTTACTCGATGAGTAATTTTCTTGCGTGAGATAAGCGGGATGGTTGTATTGGCACGATTTTGAGTCATTGAGCTTGCAATAGCGAACCCCTTTGGTGTCCCAGATGCTGAAGGCAAATCCCGGGCAGGAATTCGTATCGCCGGCATAATCGGAATATCCGGTGGTGCTGTTATAGCTGGTGCCGGAAACCGAAGTTGTCCCGCTCGTGGTCGTCGTTGGCTGCGCAGTCATGAACATACAAGCATTCGAGGAGAAGTTCCAGATGCATTCAGGAAATGCATTACATGTTTGGTCAGTCTTGTATGCCCCACATTGCGGTTTGCAATCGCTGCGGCATGACAGCACGTCTTCGCCGGTCTCGCATATGTTATTGCCGCACTGGGGACCAGTGACGATCGGCAGTTGCTGAATGGGTTGTTCCGGTTGCGTTGTGGATAATTGTTCCGTCGTAGTTCCTTGCTGCACTGTTGTCATTGGTTCGATAGGAGGGATTGGCTGAACCGTTGTTATCGGAGGTTGTGTCATAGTCCCCGTTCCCGAACAATCAGGGATACCAAAGTTTTGCCAGTTGTCTACCCGATCGTCGCCAGCGCGTTCCCGCCAGAAGAATCTATTGCGGGCGATTTTTTTACAAGAAGCAGCGATAGAACTGATGTAGTCGCGATATTCTTGGTCTGTCCGATTTAAGACATAGGAGGATTCGGAAGCACCGTCATTAAATACCCACATTTGTTTGACCCATGAGCTCGAGCCACCCGGATTGCCTGCGGTACCCATTGGCAGTGGCGTGCCCACATAGGTTCCTTGAGTCGGCTGCTGTTGCGGTTGTCCCATATCATTCGAACCAGATGGCGGATAAGGTGATGTGGTCCCCTGATACGGCACTGGCGTAGGCGCATAGATTACGCCGAATTTTGTTTCGCATTCAGTTGCAATGCCGAGCCCACTTCCCGGAAGAAATGCGTAGCAGTGTTTGAACACCTCTTGAATTGTTGCAACGCGCGTTCCATCGCTAAATGTATACGGGAACCGCGTATCACTGACTGCCGGCTCTATTGGACGAGGTTGGGCGATGATCTGTGGTGAAGCTGGTTGCTCTCCAATAAATGGCTGCTGTTGTCCCGACTGCTGTTCGATAAATTGCGGCGGTCCGAACTGTTGTTGATTCGGGAATGGATAGGGGACAGATCCGGACGCAACCCCAATGCCTGGTGCGTTGCACAGTTGCTTCGCATTGACGAAGTCGCCGGACTGGATCGCGTTTAGACACGCCTGACTCGGCCCATTGTTATAGTTGTTGTAGCTCGATCCAGCATTATAGCTCTGGCCGGCGTTATAGTAAGGTTGTGGATACTGCATCGGTACTCCAGAGTCATTTCCCCCATTCGTATTCTGTGGCCCAACAACGAAATTTTGGGTACTAAAGAAGGGCTGGGTTCCCTGCTGTCCTTGATTTCCGTAATTGCTCGGCTGGATGTCCTGATATCGCTGAACTGCTTCTTGACCCTTGAAACCAATGACTTCATGCTTCGCGCCAAACGCAATACACTCTGCGCCATGCCCGGGCTGTGAACAATATTGGAAACATTCCTGTTCATTGCGACATCCGCCCGGACCCGTTTCTATTGCGAATACCTGATCGAACTTCTGTCGATCCTGTTCTCCCTGTTCGCCCTGGGCAACATGAAACTTGATATCTTCAACTATTGGAACTATCTGTGGATACTGCAAGGCAAGTTCCTCGAGCTGGGCGAGTGCCCGCTTACTGCCTGCTAGACACGCCTGACCGATTTCGGGGTTAGACCCACCCTGGTCACATTTTTGTGGATCAAATCCAATCTCGCGCACCATTATTTCGTTCACCTTGCGCATGGCGTTGAATTCGTCCTTAAATTCCGCAGGTATATATGCTTCGCACTGATCTGGATTGGTGCGGCATTGATCGAAATTCACATTGCGATCTACTGATTGAATCAGGGTCAATGCTTTATCTACTTCTGCCTGGTCAGCAAGCCCGTTTTTTACGGCAAAATCTCCGCACGCCTTGAGTAGTATACCATCCCGCTCCTTGAATGCTCGATCGCATCGGGATCGAATTGCCTCTTTTCCGACTAATTTCGTACCTTTGGGCGTTACCATAACCAGTTTTTCAAATTGTTGCATGGATGCGGTTTCTGCTGACTGCACGTGTTGGCGAGCGCGCGCTAATTCTGTCACGCCCTGATCCCCGAAGAATCGCTTCGCAATATCATCACACGTCGTAGGTGAATTCGGACGGAGACACACGTTGCCAATCTCATCTGCTGTTGACCCGAGCTCGCGGTATTCACCTTGTTGCAACGCTGCTTCAAGACCAAACACTTGTTTGCTATAGTCTGCAGCTTGAAAACGCGACTGCTCAATAAAGTCGCCGATAATATCCTGGCGATCCTTCAATCGATCGCTGACATTGAGACAGCGCAATAGCTCTTCTTTGGTCAACGAATTTGCCGGTCGAGAGCAAAGCTCAACGGAAACGCCCGCTTGTTTTGCCTCATCAACAATAAGTTCAGCGGCACCGACTTTTCGTTCGTTGATCGAAAATTTGTCGGCAAGATCTTTATTTCGGTTTACAATATCACGCGCAATTGCGACTATTTTTTGTTCAAATTCTTCCTGTGAGACATCTTGCAATTGCGTGAGCACTTCATCTTTGAAACTTTGCGCTAATTCCTTTTTCTGTGGATCTGCGTTATACACCCCAAGTTCATCGGCTATCTCGATGGCTTGTGTAAAATTAGTATTAAATGCTTCTTTACATGTTACTTGCGAATCACACCCGAGTCGGTCTGCAAGCGCTTGCAACTGGGGTGGGATATCATTGGGACTCTCTTGCGCGAATGACTGGTGCGCCGAGAAGCCTTGTGTCACGACGATGAGTGGAAAAAAGAGCAGTCCGGCCACCCACCACTTACGTACTTGTGTGTTCATTGTTCAAAGGGGTTAAGTGCTTTTTGCGCCTCTTCAAATGGATTTGTTTGTACGCCTTCCAGTGGGTTCACCTGCTGGAATGGGTTTGCGGTTTTCGCTGCGTCGGTTCCCGCCTTTTCGGCGAGCTGCTGTTGCAGCGCAGTAATGTCGGTCTGCGCTTGCTGCTGTCCGGTAGACAGGCCCCAATAATAGCCGCCACCGAGACCAATTAATAACGCCACCCCTCCTACGATCCACGAAATAAATTTCATGACGTTTGGTTAGCTATGAATTATGCATATAGTATACTATAAAACAATAAGGGACGCTGAGCGTTATCCACAGGTGGATGCGGGAGTGGCTGCCAGGCGTGCTTTAAGCACTCAAACGAACTGTTATCAGCGCGCGTTACGTACCAGTAAACTTCCCAAAAACAGCACCAACGCAACTAAAACGATGGTACCGCCGGTTGCAAGATCAAAGTTAAATGAAATGAGTAAGCCGCTTACGACTGAAATAAGCGCGAAGCATTCGGCGAGTAATAATGTCCGGAAGAAGCTCTGGCGCCATTGCATCGCGGCAAGTACGGGAATGACCATAAGTGCGCCGATAAGCAAAGCCCCTACGATACGGATTGAGAGCGAAACAGTGACTGCCGCAAGGATGATAAAGAGAGTATTAAGCGCGTTGGCGCGAATGCCGCTTGCTGCTGCGCCTTGCTCGTCGTAGGAAATATAGAATAAACGGTGGTAAAACAGCGTGACGAGAACCAAGACGATGATGCCCAAAATCGTAATAACGAGCAGGTCAGTAGGGCCAACGGTGGTGAGACTACCAAATAAATAACTAAATAGATTCGTGTTAAATCCGTGGGCGAGACTAATAAGCACCACCGCAGTTGCAAGGCCGCCCGAGAGGAACAATGCCAAGACCGACTCCCCCGATAAGCGTTCGGTGTGGCGTAACCGCTCGATACCAATGGCTGCAATCACTGCAGTAGCGAGCGCACCGAAGAGTGGCTGGATATGTAGCAAAAGTCCCAGCGCAATACCAGCCAAAGACACATGGGCGAGCGTATCCGCGAGCAGCGCGTAGCGCCGGACAACGAGGAATTGGCCGATTAATGGCGCTGTTATTGCAACGACTATGCCTGCAATAAAGGCTCGCTGCATGAATTCGTAGGTGAGGATTTCGGGCATGGTTAGTGGGTATGTTCAACGTGTGCTTTTTTGTCGCCGTACAATTTTTCGACAAAATGCTCTCGGAGCAGAGTTTGTGGTGCTCCATGACACACAAGGGTTTTGTGCACGCACAATATATGGTTGACGTGGCGCGTGACTACTTCGACGTCGTGCGATACAAGTAATATGGTGAGGCCGTGCTTTTTGTTTAGTTCGCCAAGAAGTTCATAAAACGCGGTCTGTGTAACCTGATCAACGCCAGCATCGGGCTCATCGAGTACCAGAAGCGTTGGCTTAGCGGCTAGTGCCCGCGCCAAAAATACTCGCTGCAGTTGGCCGCCAGAAAGCGTTGTTATGCGACGCCTCGCCAGTTTTGTGATACCAGTTTGATGCAGCGCCCAACGGATCGCGTTCGTATCGCTCTCCCGTAAAAAGGGTGATAATAAGTGATGATGTGGGGTGCGGCCGCTGCGCACCAATTCGAATACTGTTGCAGGAAATGAAATATCAGTGCGGGCAGAGCGTTGTGGAACGTATGCAATTGAAGCGCGGTTGCGCAATTCCTGGCCGTGCTGATCAAATAGAGTGACTGAACCTTTCTCTGGTTCGAGTAATCCAAGAATGAGTTTAATGAGCGTGGTTTTCCCGCCGCCGTTTGGCCCGAGAATGCCAACATATTCCCCGTGGCGAATGCTGAAACTCATGCGCTCTAAAACAACCTCACGATCATAACGAAACGTAAGGTCGCTGGCTTCAATTGCGATTGGCTTTACGATGATTGGGGTGTTGTGCATTGTAATGCAGTGGTGAGTGTTGCGAGATTGGCAGTCATAATAGAAATATAGTCATCCCCGCGTGTTGTTTGGTCGTTTGTTATAGACTCAATGGGGTCGAGAGGCAGGAGCTTCACCCCAGTTTCCATTGCAAGCGTTTGAGCAAATTGCGGGGATGAAAGGGGTTCGGTCAAAATATAGTGGACGTTATTATCTCGAATAAATTGAGTAAGCTTCGCCAGATCCGCTGCTGATGGTTCGTCATGCGGTGATAGTCCTGCAATGGGTTGAATCTTAAATCCGTACCGATGTGCGAGGTAGCCAAAGGCATCATGATTGCTAACGATAGTGTCTCGTTCGCAATTCTTGAGTGCAGTTTCGTATTGTGTATCAAGCGTTGCGAGATTAGCCAGATATGCATCAGCGTTTGCATCGAACTCATCAGGGTGCTCGGGGTCTGCATTCTGGAACGCATCGCGAATAATGCGAACAATTTCTTGGGCCTGGGATGGATCCAGCCATACGTGCGGGTCAAGGGTGGTATTGCGTTGTTGTAAATCCAAGAACCGCGTAATGCGAACCGTAAGAATGCCCGATTGTTCGAGTTCGTCGTCGATGT
>MHXC01000016.1:0-5217 GCA_001824325.1 Parcubacteria group bacterium RIFCSPHIGHO2_01_FULL_47_10b | reverse complement strand
AAGTCGTGCGCCTCGATTCCTGCAGGGATAATTTGTTGCACGTCTACTAAATTTTTGCCCACCTGGCGAGCGAACTCCGCGAGCGGATAAAAGCTTGCGGCGGCTTTGAGGGTTGTTGTGGGGGCTTGTTCCGGCGCACGTAGCGTCGACACAGCAAAAAAAGCGCCAATCACTAAAAGCACACTGAATACAATAAGCCCCAGACGCGAACCGTTCATAGCCCCACTATACTCAATTGTTGCACACGTGTCCACAATCGATTAGTATAGTTATATCACCTAACACATAACATAGTACGCGTTATGAAGATCAATACGAAAGAGTTTACGATTGGCGTTATTATAGTCGCCGTGCTTATCGTTGGAGGGGCAGTATATATCCGTGATAATGGAGAGATTTCTAATCAAGTAACTGGTGATTTTAAAATCGTGGACCAAGCAACACAAGGCTTAACAAACGAGGGATTACAAATCGAGACAACCACAGAAGGCACCGGCGTTGCAGCAATAGTCGGGGATACGGTCCTCGTGCATTATACCGGAAAGTTAGACGATGGCACGGTATTTGATAGCTCGGTTGAAAACGGCCGATCACCAATTGAGTTTACATTGGGCCAAAATAAAGTAATCAAAGGATGGGAGCAGGGAATTGTAGGCATGAAAGTTGGAGAAAAGCGCCACTTGGTGATTCCTCCTGCTTTGGCGTATGGTGCAGCTGGCCTTGGGTCTGTTCCTCCAAATGCAACGCTGAATTTTGACGTTGAGCTTGTCGAGGTCGTTGCACCAAGTGATGCGGCTGCCACGCCTCCGAGCAAGTAATGTAGTCCACTGACCGTCGACGTATGCGAATAAGCGTCATAATCACTGATTTTAGGAAGCCACAGATGCTGGTCCGTTCTTTGGCTTCGGTGCGAAAGGACTGCCCGACAGCTGAAATAATTGTAAGCGACGTGGCGGCTTTGCCTGAAACCGAAGCGTTGGTTCGGAAAACAGACGATCAGGCGATCTATCTGGGGCATGTGGATAATATTGGGTTTGCACGCGCGGTCAATATTGGGTTTCAGCGGGTGACCGGGGATTATATACTCGTCGTAAATGCTGATGTTGAACTATTGCCTGGGACAATCAAGACAATGGCTGATTATCTGAAGCAGCATTCCGACGTGGGACTTGTGGGACCGAAGATTTTAGATCCCTCAGGTGGCTTTGTCACGTCGCCACGGCGATTCTACCGATTTCCGCTGACTGTATTGGCTCGGCGCACGCGTTTCGGTAATACACGCTGGGGACACCGATTTACCAATGAACACCTCATGCAAGACCTTGATCGGGACCAAGAACACGCAGTGGACTGGATCCTTGGAGAAGCGATGATGACAACAAGGGCGGCATTGAAACGCGTTGGCCATATGGACGAGCGATTTTTTTTGTATCTTGAAGATACAGACTGGTGTTGGTCGTTCTGGGAAAACGGTTTACAAGTTTTCTATCTTCCACAAGCCGTTGTTCGTGAGATTGAATCTACAGGAGAGATAAATAAAGCATATAAACAAGGGATTACGAGCGTGAATTCGAAATATACACGGATTCATATTCGGAGCTACTGGCGGTTTATTCGGAAGCATGGATTCGGACATACTCCTCGGGTTAAAGTGTTCTCGAGGACTGTGTAGGGTGTTGTATCTGGCCACATACTGGCGCTTGATTTTTTTCAACGAAGCCGTTACAATAAGCAGTATATATACGCTAACGAAACACACACTTCTATATGAGCAGAGTTATCAGACGACACGAATTGAATAAAGTTCGAGCACGCAAGGCAAAACTTGACGAATTGCGCGTCCGATATGCAGCAACCAAGGGAATTGCCGATCGAGAAAAAATTATTGAAAAAGTTGGCAAAATCGCCCCTTGGCTGTCGAAGGATGCCTTTTTGAACTTACCAGCCGACAACAAAACAGCATAATTCGTGTGCACGAATGAAGCACACAGGAATCACAACATTTGAGGCGCTGTATAAAGAGTTAAATCCAGAACAGCGCGAGGCAGTCGACACGCTCGACGGCCCTGTTATTGTTGCTGCGGGACCCGGAACAGGGAAAACGCACATGCTGGCACTGCGAATCGCCAATATTCTGCGATTGCAAAAAGCGCAACCAGAGCAGATTTTAGCTCTTACGTTTACGGATTCTGCTGCTACTGCTATGAAGCAGCGATTGCGCACATTTTTGACAGATAAAGGTATTGGTCGCGCCGGCACGTCCGGCTCCTTGGCCTATCAGATAGCAATCTGCACCTTTCATAGCTTTTGTAACGATGTAATTAGTTCGCACCCGGAAGAATTTGCGCATATGAGTGGGGAAGCGATTAGTGAGATCGATCAGATAGCATTGATTGCTGAACTGGTGGATGGCTTGAAGCTACATGACTTGCGCCCGTTCGGAGATCCTCACTATTTCGTGCGAGACATTCGTCGGGCACTTGAAGAGCTAAAACGCGAGGGAGTAACACCGGAAGAATTATCGCGCGCAATCGATCGCGAGGAGAAGGACTTTGCGATCATTGATGATCTGCGGCATGCAGCGGGTCCCCACAAAGGAAAAATGAAGGGCAAATATCAGAAGCTAGAAAAGGACATCCGAAAGCACAAAGAGTTACTTAGAATGTACAATGCATACCAGCAGCACCTCCGCGAGCATCGCCAATTCGACTTTAACGACATGATTCTTTCGGTGGTGAGCGCGTTTCAGGAGAACGAGTCTTTGCTTCAGGACTATCAAGAGCGCTTTACGCATATACTTGTCGACGAGCATCAAGACACCAATCGCGCACAAAACAAAGTCATTGCATTCCTCTGCGCGCATAGCGAGAACCCGAATCTGTTTGTCGTTGGCGATGACAAGCAGGCAATTTATCGATTTCAGGGCGCAAGCGTGGATAACTTTTTATATTTCAAACATCGGTATCCGCGGGCGCGTTTTATCAGTTTACGCAGTAACTATCGCTCTGATCAAAAGATCCTTGATGCCAGTATGTCCCTCATTTCTCATAATACAGAATTCATTCAAGAGGCGGGGGCAAAACTACTATCCGCACGACGTGAAGAAGGCTTGCGCGTCGTGGTATTTCAGCTTGCGAGTAAGGAGAGTGAATATCAATGGGTGCTCCGGGGGATTCAGGATAAAATTGCCAACGGAGCTAATCCTCACGAGATAGCGATACTGGCGCGAAATAACGCAGATATTTTGCCGCTTGCTTCTTTACTCGAAACTTCACGCATTCCGTATTCGATCGAGAGCCAGCAGGATATTTTAGGCCATCCAGCGGTTCGAGATGCGATTACATTGATACAAGCAGTAGTGCATTTTGGCGAACCCCAGTATTTGATTCCCGTATTACATATCGGAGTCTACAAACTCGATCCGCTTGATACGTTTCGATTCATACAGTCACAGAATAGTGCTGACATTTTTTCATTGTATGACACATTGACTGACGCTTCAAAATTGCTATCACTGAATCTCCGCGACCACGAGCGATTTGTTCATGTGGGCGAACAATTGTCCCAATGGGCATCAGAGATACAGCGAACCCAAGCCGATGTGATGTTTACGCGGCTTATCCGCGAGTCAGGACTACTGGACTCTTTGTTGTCGTCACCGTCTTACATTGAGCACGTGAATCAGCTCGCCGCTTTGTACGACGAAATCAAGAAAATAATGCGTCGGAATCCACGCGCAACATTGATTGACGTGGCTGCGTATATCGATACCATGAAATCCCATAACTACTTGCTCAAGCGTAAAATTGCTGGCAGGTATATTGCAGGCGTACGACTCATGACTGCTCATGGCGCGAAAGGTCTCGAATTTGATCATGTCTTTATTATCCATGCGATTTCAGGCGTATGGAGTAAAAAGCGGGGAGGAGCTGGATTGTCACTACCAAGCGGCCTGGGGCTGTTATCAGATGTACAGCGGACATCGTTCAGCCAGCCTGATAGCGATGATAGTTCTGACGATGATGACCGACGACTGTTTTATGTAGCCATGACGCGCGCGCGGAAATCAGTTACGATCACCTATGCTTCATACAACGAGGATGGGCGAGAACAACTTCCCACGCAATTTTTAGACGAAATTGACGATGAATCAAAGACGATTGAAAAACCAGAGGACCTGGAGCAGAAATTTTCATTTACTCCGGTCGAAACCAAGAAACAGCAAAAACCCAATCAGCTCCAAGAGTCACTAGAGACGTATCGGCAATTTATAGCACAGGCATTTAATGCCCGAGGCCTGAATGCAACAGCATTAAATACCTATCTGGAATGTCCGTGGCGGTACTTATACGTGAGTTTGCTCCGCGTCCCAATGGCTGAAACAAAGCATCAGCGGTACGGCAAGGCAATTCATGCGGCATTGAGTGATATTATGGACGCGAAACAGCGAACAAAACAACAACTGTTACAGTATTATGAACGGGCGCTGAAGCGACAGCCAGTAACCCCCGAGGAATACAAAGAATTACTGCAAAAAGGCACGGATACGCTTGGCACCTATTTTGATACCTATGCTGCGACGTGGCCGCTGCAAGTTCAAACCGAGGTTCGTATGAAAGGCGTTATACTGGACGATATTCCATTGACTGGTATTCTTGACAGGGTTGAGTATGTCGAATTGGCTACAGGAGAAAGTGACGAGCAGAAGCTCGTACGAGTCATTGACTATAAAACCGGCAAGCGAAAAACGCGTAACGCACTCCTTGGGAAAACTGCCGCAGCTGACATCAATTATTACCGACAGCTTGTGTTCTATAAACTCTTACTAGACCTAGATACGCCGCGCGGACTGCGCATGCGCGAAGGTGTTATTGATTTTGTGGAGCCGGCGGAAAACGGCACACTGTATACAGAACAATTTGAAATCGATACGAAAGAAACGAGCGCGCTTACCGAATTACTTCGGAAAACAGCGCATGATATTAGCACACTTGCGTTTTGGGATTATCAGTGCAAGGATAAAGATAAAGATGAGTGTGAATGGTGTAAATTAGGGGAACAGCTTCGAGGTTCATTACAAAAGGAGGTGAATCATAAAACGCCATGAACTACGAACAGATTTTGCAACAGCTACTCGCGGACACCAATACCGGCATTACCTTTAATGGCACACAGCCATGGGATCCACAGGTACACGATAAACGTGCATATGCGCGA
>MHXC01000015.1 GCA_001824325.1 Parcubacteria group bacterium RIFCSPHIGHO2_01_FULL_47_10b | reverse complement strand
CCTTCACCACCCGATGACTTACCTCACTCATTTGGGGCTCATATGTTGACTGGAAAAGACTTTAACTCGTACAAGGCCTCGTATGCTTTACAATTTCCAACCTGTTCAAGCCATATTTCTCAAATTCTTTATGGTAGTGATCTTCTAAAGGATACTCGGCGTTGATGTATTCCAAATTACTCAACGCGCGCAATTTTGACTTGCCTAGTTTTCGTAATAAGTCCCTATCTGCCAATTTACGCGCCAAATTATCCCAAAATGTATATTCTTCATACTCACGTAAATCGTCAATGGCTTTATCGATCAATTCCTTGCTTGCAACTTTCGTGCCTCGAAAAACTTCAACCATATCACTTAGTCCCAATGCGTCGGCGCTTTCTAAAACATAATTTTCGAGCTCATCCAACTCATGAGATGGTTTTTTGTATTTTTCATCTACCATGTCACCCATAATAGCATAAACAGAACCGGCGATCTGTAAAGCATTCATTAATACTCTAAATTGTTTTTTCGTTAATTCAATATTAGTTTTCATACACTTTCTGCTTAATAATTAGTTCGTCAAAAATCTTAAGGAACAGCATCCAGACGAGCTGGGAGAGCCGCTGGGCGTCGCCGTCTACGCCCGCGTCTTTGCGCATAATGTCCTGTATGTTTTTGATGACTGACTGGATATTGGACATGGTATATATTATTGTGGATAACTAAAATTGACTTTTCGCAATCTACTTGCTACCATACAAGTAAGAAGTAAGACCTCTCGTGTTGGGTTACCGGATGGCAACCCGTCAAAGCGAGGGGCATTCTTATTTTATGGGAATAATAGCCGTTCATCGGTAATCTTACTCTTAATTATATTATAAAACTCCTGATCGCCGTGTTCATATTTTCGAAACAACGCCCAAGAGATAAAATCCACTGCTTGCAACGATTTATTCTCATATGATGAATGAAGTTTCAGGACAAAGGCTCCGTCGCGTCGTTTTTCCATTGAGCTTGTTAAATAACTGATAAAATTATCTCTGAGCCGCTTCTTGGTATCTTTGCGATCAACAAATAAATGGACGGACTCTTTGGGATGAAGCATTCCTTTTGTATGCAATCGGTCAAGTAAAATATTCGCCGTGTAATTATAAAGATAATTTTTCTGGTTTTGTAAATCCACATACACTTTTTTCTTATTTAAAATCACGCAAAGTACTTTAAGGTCGCTCACTTCGCTAAGCTGTTTTAACACTCGCTTCCGGGTGATATCTTTTTCGTGAGATGCATGTAGCTCACCTAATTTCTTATATTTTTTCTTGAGAGGTCGCCATACTTTTTTGATCACTCGTTCCAGCGCGCGTGCATCACTTGTCATCGCGATAGTAAACAAGAACCATGTGCTTGATGATTCTTTGAAACCCAGGTCTCCGCTTTCGTCTAAAAATATATAAGCCATGGCTGTTTCTCGCGCAATTAAGTAGCATATAGGGCAACTTGAAGTTCCCGAACTACCGCAAGATATTTTTCACGGCCGCCAAAAATGTTATTGACGATCTCGTACGGCGTGCCGAATTGGCAAATGGCGACACCTAAAGATCGCAAATGTCGTCAATGGCGGTAACGCCTTGGTCAGCGCATTTGGTAAGGATCGCGTCAAAAAACACACCGCGTTCCCTAGGTTCTTTGAAGATCGCGTCTTTCTGCTCAACCTTGGTCCATGCGGTTAAAAGTCTGGCATAGATTCATTTTTCGACTTGAAGACCACCTACTGTAAGACGACCCGTCAGTCATAATATCAGTGTAGCTGATGATTTTTCCTATAGCAACAGGCTCAGCTCACCAGGCTCGATGAATCAAACCAAACCGAGATATAGTGTGTCAGATAAAATCACTGGATTTGAATGTCCGTCATGCAGTAGAATATGCTCATGAAATTCACTAAGTGCCCTAAGAAAGCAAATTGCAGAATCTTCGTAATTATCTCTGGTGTGATTGTGCTCGCGGTAGCGTTGCTCGCAGCCGCCCACTCGATGCAACTCCACATCATGGCTGACTACGTACAGCTGGAATCGGTGCGCGTGCTCGACCGCCAGGGACGGCTTATATCGCTCGAGCCCAACGCGAAAGGCAATTACGCTACATACATCAACGCCGATAACACTGGCCATACCAGCAACCTCCCGTCTTCTTTTGTCGACCAACTCATCGCCCAAGAAGACCGCCTCTTTTATTATCACCCTGGGGTGAATCCGTGGAGCTTGATTGGCGGGGTGCTCAACCGCATCGGCATCGGCAGTCGCACCGGTTCAAGCACTATTACGCAACAAGTTGTCAAAATTGTCCTAGGTAATGAAACAAGCCGAACCCCGAGGAACCAGATCCGCGAACTGTTTTACGCCCTGGCGCTTGATCTGTTTCAGTCCAAGCACACGATCCTTACCATGTACGCAAACCTCGCGTATTTCGGCAATACCGCGCAGGGCATAGACGAGGCGAGCCGCTTGTATTTTGGTCTATCGCCAGAACTACTCGATAGCGACCAAGTTGCGCAACTGCTTGCAGCGCTGCGCGCGCCTAATAGCGCAAACCCGGCCGCTGCGGCGGCGACTGCTACTGACACGACTGATGTCGACGAACGCGCCGATATCCAGCGTGCAATGGCGGCTCATCAGCGTGCCCGCTCTCAACCGGTTGCGTTCGAACTTGGGTCGCTCTCCACCTGCACCCAAACCACTACAACCCTCACCACCACCATCGACACTACCCTCAACGAGCGCATCCGCGACATTGTTACTCGGACAATTAACGGCCTCGCAGTCAAAGACGTGCACAACGCAGCCGTCGTCGTGCTCAAATTACCTGAAAATGAACTCTTGGCAATGATCGGCTCACCAGACCCCGAGCAGCAATCCGACGGCTACCAGATCAACATGGCGCTGCAACCCCGCGCCATTGGCTCAACCATCAAACCCTTTATATACCTCAACGCTTTTGAAAAAGGCGCGCGGCCCTATACGCTCGTCGATGATCGTGAATACAAATATATTACGGCGCTTGGCCTACCGTTGTACCCGAAAAATTTCGACTATCAGTACCGAGGGCTGGTAACCTTGCATTATGCCTTAAGCAACAGCTTAAACGTGCCTGCGGTGAAAACGCTCGAATTCGTCGGACTTGAGCGATTTTATCATTTCTTGCAAAGCGATCTGTGGTTCGAACCAATACAAGACCTGCACCAATACCAGCTCGGCATTGCGCTCGGCGCGCTCGAGATGAAACTCTACGACTTAGCGTGGTTTATGACGATATTTCCGAACCAGGGTGTGCTGCGGCCGGTGCACATCGCGTCGTGCCAAAATGATACGTCTGGGCTCACGTCACACACCAGCCAAGCTCCCGACGCACCAAAGCGCATCGCCGACCCGCAATACATTGCGCTCGTCAACGCCATTCTCAACGACCGCATCACCGGCATCGAACAATTCGGGCTTAAAAGCGAGCTCAATCTCTATCAACATAACTACGCGCTTAAAACCGGCACATCGCGGGATTTCCGCGATAGCTGGGTCATCGGCTATACGCCTGATTTTCTCGTGGGAGTCTGGACCGGCAACGCGGACAATAGCCCGATGGAAAACGTCACTGGCCAACAGGGCGCAGGACTCATCTGGGGGCAGGTGATGGAGCTCATGTTCGGCACGCCCTACAACAAAAAAACGCCGCTGCAGCTAGACGGCCTTACGCGCACAAATAGCAACACAGCAACTGCCGGTGCCAGCGTCTCTGTTTCTGTTATAGACATCGGACTCCCCGGCGACGACTACGCTACCGCGCGCGATATTATGTTGAAACAAGACGACCAGTCGCTCATTCTGTATCCGCACGATGGTGATACGTTTTTACTTGAGCCAAATACAGTAATTAGCTTGCGCGCTCGCACCAACTCCGTCCAGTGGCTCGTGAACGACAAACCGCTGTCAACGAATGAATTTCGTCCAACCAATACCGGCAGCTATACCATAGAGGCACTCGGATCAGGCGAAACCGGCACACAAGGTGAACGGCAATCAATCACCATCCATATTCGCGACTAAGCACCGTGCGCGTCCCACAACGCTCACCGTTCCTAGCTTATTTCTCGATCTTAAAAATCCCAGCGCCAGTGCGTCCAAAATTCTCGGTGAAATTAGATTCAGTTACCGTTGCCGGAAGATGGATAAAGGTGCCTGGTATTAATGGTCGCACTACATAGTCGAACGAATACACGCCCGGCCCAAGTTCAGGCATATACAATACCATGCGGTCATCTCGCGCTTCTTTGAATTGAGCGTAGAGTTGCCTTGAAATTTGCGGCACGCCGGTATCAAATTCGCGCTGGCCGCCCTGATAGCCATACATCTCGTTATACAACGCGCTATCAATCTGCTGGCTTTCCGTTGCCAAGTTCGTATTCACGATTTCCATACCTGCGGGAATGACATCACTAATCACTACTGATCGGCGAGACTTTGGCACAATCACTTCGATGTGTGCTCGGAGAAGCTGACCGACTTTCGCTTCGGTGACTGGCTCGGCGTTTTTATTGGCTGCATTACCAGAGCTACCGGAACTTCCCACATCGCTCCACGCCTCTGTCATGCTAAACGGATAGAACGCCCGCGTAATGCCGAACCCCTCGTCGCGTGGTTTTATTTGTTCTGCAGGGATGAAGTACCGCAATGAAGCGTCATAGTACAACGTGTTGGGCTTTGTATTGTTTGCCTTTTTACTTAATACTACACGAGAATAATCGTTGGACCTCAGTTCTCCTATCGGCACTACGCTCGTTGCTTGCGACAAAATCGTGTCGCCGCCGAACCGCTGCTCGAGTAACTTCTTATCATCAACGCTCACCTGCAACGTAAAATCAGACTGGTTTTCCTGCTGCTGCACGAGATAATCAATAAATGCATTCACTACCAGCATGGTGTCGTGCGTCGAACCCCACGAACCGTCTTTCTGCTTATATGCCAACAACCAGCGCAACACCTTGTCTATGATAGGATTCGAGGCCGGTCGCGCTATCTGTGTCTGGAGGTAGAGCGCGGTGTTCGAAACCGGTGTTTCATAGCACCACCACGCAAAGTTATTATTCATCTCGAGGAACGCGCCTCGCGAATCGATTTCAATTCGGTTATCGAGCAATTTGTACACCTGCTGTTGTTGCGCTATTGACACAAAGTAAGGCGCAGCCAGTCCAAGATAGGCGAGCGAGTTGTTACTCAATCCTTCGTTGAAAAATTGTTTATCAGCGATGAAACTGCTCAACAACCGGCGCAATTCAGCTTTCTGGTCTACGGCTGCGTAATTGCGGATTGTGTAGGCGAGATTGATAATACTCTCCTTGCTGTACTTGAAGCGATAATAATCGTTTGTGATTTCTGAATACGCATACTGCGATGCACGCCGTACGCGGTCTTGGTCTACCGCAACACCGGCACTCGTCAAGGCATCCAACGCCTCGATGACCGTCAATGTCGTATATGCGGATGGCTGACCGCCTTGCCAATAGGTGAATCCGGCGGTGTATGTATCCTGTCGGCTATAGATCGTGTCGAGTGTTTTGGTAATAACCTGGTCCATCGTGTAAGTCTCGCCATTGTAACTGATCACGTCAGAAACATTCAAAAGTTTCTTAAAATTCGGCACCGCGATTGCTTTCTTCACTGCGGCAATGGCATGCAACTGGTTCGCCAACGAATCAGTGAGACCGATCGGATACGACAACAGCGACTCAAGCGCACCAGTGACAAACACTGCCAGTGTTGCCGATCCTTGCACCGTGAGTTCGCCTTTATCTTGTACTACCGAATCGGGAACATAGACAAGTTCGACAGTTTGCGGCGCTGCGGTGTACGCTGCAGTGGCAACGGTTTCAAATGTATCATTCGCCGTAATCGCAATAGACTGCTCGACAATATCTACCAGTTCGCCGGCATCTGCTTGTAATGTGAATGTGTGCTTGCCGCGCTCCATCTTTTCCGGCGCCTGCACCGAGAAATACACGGTCTTTGTTTCGCCGGCGCTCAGAGATTCGCGATTCTGCGAGGCACCGATGAGTTTTAGTGTAGCGCTCGTCAGCGATATTTCAGGCCGCACCGTATGATCGGATTGGTTGAATACTTTGGCGCCGATGGAGAAGGTGTCCCCGGGGACAACGAACCGTGGCTTGAGTGGTACCACCATGAGCTCCTTTCGGGATACAAATTCGCTGTAATTGACGCCAAGTTGCGTTGCCTTCGTAACCCCAATGGTCTCTGATTGCCAGGTTGTCAAATTGTCAGGCAATGTAAATTTCGTCACGGCCTTGCCGCTCATATTCGTCCGTGCGACTGCACCCCAAAAGGCCGTATCGCGGAACTCGCCGCGCTTCTTTGCGGCAAGCTCGTCGGTCGACGAACCGCCACCACCCTTGTCCCCGCCACCAGCATGCTCCTGCTGCACAAGAATATTCTTGACGTTGGACGCTGTTGATACCGTCAACGGCAGTCCTCCATAGAAAAACACGAGCGGATTTTCTTTCGGATTACCCTTGAGCGCCAATACGCTTAAGTCAACAACGGCCAGCGACACTTCTGCTGGCACGGGATTACCTTGATAATCAGTCGTTGTAATACTCAACGCCACTTCCTCGCCCGGGAGATACGCCGTCTTGTCTGTTTTCACGTCGATATGCAGCTCTCTTTGTTCTGTATCCACATTGAAGCCCGTTGAGCCAAACTTCACTTCCGGATTCGGCGCCTGGACTAAAACCGACACATAGACGTTCGGTACATATTCGGGCCTCACGTTAAAGAGGTAATTACTGACATTGCTGACGTTCGGTAATATCTGGTATTCAAAAATCTTTCCGCGCTCTATGGCTACAAGCGCTTTTGCCTTCGGATAGGGCGATTGGAAGATAATTTCCGCTGTCTCGCCCACCTTTACATCTGGCTTTGCAGCACGCACCTCGAGCGTCGTATCGGTGTACGGCTGCACACTCGCTTGCCCCTCGCCATACACATACACTGAATACGTTGCTCGCACTGTGTTGCCTTTATCATCGGTAATAGTAAGTTCTGTCTCGTATTCGCCCTCCTTATCGAATGATAATTCTGTCTCATAGTTGCCATCGCCATTGGTGCTAAACTGCTTCGTCATTGCTTCGATCGGCTCTCGCTTCTGCTCCCACTTATATGAGAATCCCCCATCTGCCTCTTGACGCCTTGCCTGGGTCCACTCAAGTCGGTACGCTTTCAGGATAATATCGTGAACACGCGTTGGCTTGCCTTCGTAGGTGACTGATTTCGCGCGCAGAGTCGTCTTGGCATTTTTCTCAATAAACGAATCAGACAAATTGATGCCGAGGTATATCTCGCTTGCGTGTGCCACGAATGATGTTTGCGCTGAAACGCTCTGCCCTTGTGGATTTTTTACGGTCACATACAACGTCATAATCTTGCTGCCTCGCTTGCTCTCTTCGAACAACTGACTAAAATTGAGCGATTGCGTAATAACGCCCTTTCCGTTTGCGTCCAGTGTTGTGATGCCCTGGGCAACAACGCTGTCGCCGTAATAATCAGATCCATAGGGATCATACCGATCTGATGCCGCGAATGAGTAGTAATAATCAGGGTCGGAGTACTTGTCAAAGTAATAGTTTTGACTTACGAGCGAATAGGTTGCCTCGCCGCCCTCAACAGGCACGCCGAAGTAGTAGTCCGCCACTATGTTGAATGTTGCTGTATCGCGCGACAAATACTCCTCTTTGTCTGCGGTGACCGCGGTTTCAAACGGAGCCGGAACGTATTGCTCAAAATCAACATAGGTACACTCCTGATCATCAACGCATATGCGGTAAGTACCCAAAGGTCCGTTCGCCTGCGTCACAAAGTCTGCATTAAATGTGCCGTACTCGTTCACATCCAACATCTTCCGCTCAAGCTCCTGCCCCTGGCTGTCGAACAATTGCGCTGACACCTGCTTATCGCGGAATATCTCGTAATTGCCGTCGAATCCGAGCCGATAAATGCCCTTAAAATGAACCGTTTCCCCCGGCTTGTATATCGGCTTATCCGTATACAAAAACATACGCTTTGCACTGGCCGCACTCGAGGCATAGTTCAGCATGCTTTCCCCGGAGTACAACAAAGTGCTATCATTCCCGCTCGTCACGATGACGCCTCGTGAATCCGGCAATACCTTTGCAAGTGCAACTCCTTCTTTGTTCGTTAGCACCGTTTGTCGAAGCGCCATGGCATCACCGTGATACGTCTCAACTCGAGCGTTTAGCACCGCGTCCAAGGTCTTCAAGTTCGTTACCCAATAGAGATTTTGCAACGCCCCAAGCTCTTCCGGTGTGAGTGGCTCTGCAGAATAGAAATACTGGGTCTGGGGATCAATCTTCTTTTCAGCAACACCGAGATTGGTGACTGAAATATAGGTGCGCTCATATACATCGCGTCGCTGTGTACGCCCATCAATCCATGTCTCCGTATCGTAATCAGGATTCGAGAACGTCAGCACATAATGCCCGAGCGGGTTGGCGAAGTATTTTTTCAGATCGACGCTGAATTGGTTATTGACCCAAAACTTGTTCGGTAGCTGGATCTGATCGCTGACTTGCTCGATACAGGGTCGCGTCGCAGTAACCGGATCGTAGTGCGCGGGGCTGCTATCAAGATAGCGCAACATCTGGTCAGGTCGAATCTTGCAAATATCCAAATTCACAAACGTCATGTTTTTCACCGCATACGTCAATCGTGTTTTGTCTGGAGTGGTTACGCTATACCGCGACTGGAAATGCAGAAAATTCTCCGAATCATTGGGAAGTTTTCCGGAATGGAACGAGGTTTCAGCTGTTGCATGCTGACCAAACACATCGTCCGCTTTGAGCGCCAGTGTGTAATTCGTGCTGGGCATAAGACCATATCGGATGGTGGTAAGAAAGCGGTCAACGCCAGTACAGGAATTTTTGTAGTCCGTCGCCCACCATGATTCACCCCAATACCCAAGTTCGTGGTCCGGGGAAATAGTGAGGTGCTTTCGGATCGCATCGTTGAGCGTATCGATGCCCGCAGTAGGGTCTATTACTGGTCGCGCAATAGGAGAATTGGAGCATACAACCATTTCCTCAAGATTTGCTCCGCCGTCTCTGAACTCATTAATGAGTTTGGTAATTTTAAATACCGGCGGCGCTTTCACCGTTCGCGTCATTGTTTCCGGATTGAGCGTAATACCGGCAACATTCACCACCTTCTGAAACTGCATCCCTAGAACCTCTCCTAATTGAATCTCGTTTGCATGGAATGTCACTCGCAACTGCGACTTGTTTGTCTCCCTGTCGCAAAACTCAAATGCCCGCGGATCGCCTTCGATACATTTCTCGCCATATACAACTGATTTTTGATGCGGAATCACAATATCGCTTCGGTCATTGTCAATATCCTCATAAAAATCAATCACCACTTCGCCCTCGGGGTCAATTAATTCTTCGTTCACGAGGTTCGTTCGCTTCGACGTGGCGCTGGTATCTTTAATTATGTTGGGGACAGTAAAACCAAACGAATTTTGTTGATTCGATACAATATCGCCTTCCGCTGGAAATGCTCGATCGATCGTTATGCTGTAACTTGTATCGAAATCCCAAAAATCAGCCCGACCGAAACGATCTCTCTGCGGGTAAATTTCGATTACTGATGCATCAACACTATCGTCGCTCACCTGCGCGCCGGGTGCACGGCTATTCTTTGTAAGAATGTCCGCAAGCGCGAAGAAAAAATTGCGCGGCTCACCGCTTACAAGATTGGCCCTGGGGTTCTTTTGATCGATCGAGTGATACTGCACACGGAAGGGTACATTCTTATTGTTCGTTGCGTCGCGCACGCTGATCCCTGCCTTT
>MHXC01000014.1:2739-9923 GCA_001824325.1 Parcubacteria group bacterium RIFCSPHIGHO2_01_FULL_47_10b | reverse complement strand
TGAGCCATTTGATCTGATGCTTTCGGCTATTAAGGAGTTGAACCTTGCGCGAACAGTACGATTGGGCGCGGATTTAGCTGCAAGTAGTTTTTATTCTGATGGAAAGTATGAATTACAAGAAAAGGCATTTACAACAGAAGAGTTCGTCGCAGTAGTTAAGGAGATGATCGACCACTATGAATTATTCGCCGTTGAAGATCCATTTGAAGAGAATGATTTTCGAAGTTTTAGTGCGTTGATGGCGGCAAAGGGGGGTAACACATGGATCATCGGTGATGATTTGACGGTGACAAATGTTGAGAGGTTGCAAAAAGCTGACACTCAAAAGGCCTGCAATGCTGTTATTATTAAGCCGAATCAGATCGGCACAATCTCCGAAGTGATTCAAGCAGTACAGTTCGCGCGTAGTCATAAGATGCGCTATATCGTATCTCATCGCAGCGGTGAAACCGAGGACTCGTTTATTGCAGAGTTGGCCGTTGGTTTGGCCGCAGATGCTATCAAGCTGGGTGCCCCAGCGCGAGGCGAGCGGACGGCGAAATATAATGAGCTGATCCGTATTGACCAGTTACTGCAAAACTAAATGTGTCGTCACAATGTCACTATATGAATTTTTGATAATGCATACTGTCACAGTATGAAGAACTATTGGAAACAAAAAACGAAAATCATTGCGACGATCGGACCGTCCTGTGCGAGCGAAGCTATTTTGCAAGCGCTTATAGAGCGCGGTCTCGATGGAGCACGATTAAATTTTTCGCACGGGACCCATGAAGAGCATATGCATTATGCGCGCACAATACGTCGATTAGCGAAGCAGATGGGAGTTCCGGTTGCCTTGATTCAAGATTTATCAGGTCCCAAGATTCGGCTTGGCGAAATCGCTGGCGGTGTAGTCATGGTCAAGCGTGGTGACCCATATACGTTCACGACGCGCCAAGGTATTGGTAATGCAGACGTCGCATCAGTAAACTTCCCGTTATTGCCGCGATTTGTGAAGCGCGGCGACGCGTTGCTCTTGGATGATGGCACAAAGCGATTCCGAGTTGCCGGTAAAACAGATACCGATGTACACACAGTGGTTGAAATTGGGGGCGAAATACGAAGCCATAAAGGCATTAACCTCCCGCATGTAAAGGCGAAGGATGTGTTTACCCAAAAGGATTGGGATGACCTAGCGTTTGGCCTTGAGATCGGCGTTGACTATGTTGCACTGTCGTTCGTGCGTGATGAGAAAGACATTCAGCAGGTGCGTCAATTTCTCGCGGCGCACAAATCGTCAGCGCACATTATAGCGAAAATTGAAAAACAGGAGGCCGTGGATAACTTAGATAGTATATTGGATGTTTCAGATGCGATTATGGTTGCTCGCGGCGACCTTGGTATCGAGGTCTCGATCGAAGACGTGCCGATTATTCAGAAGCGGGCGATTCATTTAGCGAACACGAAAGCAAAACCAGTTATCACCGCAACACAAATGTTGGAATCAATGACGACATCCCCGACGCCTACGCGCGCCGAGGCAACAGACGTTGCAAATGCCATTTTAGATGGCACGGACGCCACTATGTTGTCGGGTGAGACTGCCAATGGGGATGACCCAGTACGGGTAGTGAAAACTATGGAGACCATAGCGCGGCGTACGCTGGATATGTTCCCGTATGACTATTGGATGGAGCATTCCGAACCCGATATGAGCGATACGACTGCTGCTTTGAGTTACGCAAGTGTTATCTTAGCAAACCGCATCGATACTAAAATTATTGTGGCACTTACAGAGTCTGGACACATGGCGCGCCTCATATCCCGTCATAAGCCTTCGCAATTGATAGTTGCGCTGACGCCGAACCAAACAACACTACAGCAACTAGCGATTTCGTGGGGAGTGTTACCGATTCACACCCGGGCAATTAAGGACTTAAAAGATTCTCTGAACGTTGCACGAACTATCATTCGACAAGAGGGTTTGTTAAACGACGGCGATCCGTATGTAGTGATTGCGGGTCGCCAACTTGGCGATTCTACACTCGATAACGTGCTTCTTGTGCAGAAAGTTTAGTCGCTTTGTATGATGCAAGGCGACCGGCTAACCATGTCATAAGCGCATAGCCGCCAAAAAACGCGCCTGCAAATCCGAGGTCGCCGAGCAATGTGTATTTATAGAATGGAACCCCCATTATATAGGAAGTCATTAAACCATCGAACGTGTGCGGATACATGGAAGAAAATGCCCAGACTGCTGCGTTTGTAATGAGAAAAAAGAGTGTCGACGACCACAGGGTTGTCGTAAGCACTCGCGCCGCGCCTCGTTGCTTTACCAAAACCCTGCTGATCAAAGCAATCAGAACGAACGAACCATAAACAGCAATCATCACCGGCGCTGTGTAAAATCCGATGAACAAGTCGCTTACGAGCATGGTTATAAGTGAGACTGCGAGTGCTGCTGCAGGCGAGGCATAGGATCCGATAAACAATATCCCTGCGGTTATAGGCGCAACATTAGGCGCAAAATCCAAAACGCCGTAATCGCGAAGCACCCGAAATGCCACCATACAAAGCACGAGGAGTACGAGTTGCTGCTTATTGAGTTTTGTTGGCATTAGCTTCTTGTTCGCTTGTTAGTTTCCACAAAACGACATCATTGTTATGCAGAGAATATGTGTCTGCCGCGACACTGGCATACTCATTATTTACCCAATATTGCCACCACGCACCACCTGAACTTCCCACTCCATTTACGGAGTTAATAAAAATTCCTAAACCCTCATACGTTTTTGTTTCTACATCTGCCACTGAATCGAGAAGATCGAACACAGTCGCTGGCGTCTCGAGTCGTACATTGCGCGCAGTCACAATCTTTTTTCCATTATCGACCATCAGATGGGCAGTGATGGATGGGGTCGCATCCGTGGATTGAGATAGCTTCACAACGCCAGCCCCTTGAGGGGAATATACAGTCGCTCCAAAAAAGCCAAGAATGCTGCCGAGAACTAAAACCCCTATGACGTTGAGTAACTTCATGTGTGCCGATTACGAATTATTAATTTATTGATAGCGCGGACTATCCTCTGAAACTCCGTGCAAGCGGTTCATGTAACGCGCGAGCACGAAAAATAGATCCGAGAGACGATTAATGTATGCGATACTTTCTGGCACAAGTGGTGATTGGCGATGAAGCGAAATAATTCGCCGTTCTGCCTTGCGAGTCAGGACCCGACAATATTGTAAATGCGCAGCAATCGGATGGCCGCCGGGGAGAATAAAAGAGCTTAGTTTTTTGTTACATGTGTCGAATGCATCACACTGCTTCTCCAGAAAATCAATGTGCGACTGCTTGATCACATGTGGCGGCTTCGTCGGATTTTTCGGGTCACCAGGATTAGCGAGCATTGCTTGAAACGTAAACAGCTGATGTTGGATCGTCTGAAGCAGTTCATTAGTTGCTTGTTGGGTGCTCATGCTCACCACGATACCAATGCTTGCATTTAACTCATCAACTGCACCGAGCGCTTCCACTCGAGCATCATTTTTGTCTGTTCGTTGTCCTCCGAAGAGGGCTGTTGTTCCCTGGTCTCCTTTACGCGTGTATATCGTTGATTTCATGCGACAAACGTCTGACATGTGGATAACTACAAAATTTGTTTGTTCGAACCCCTAGTGTATAATGTATCATACTTTTCCAATAATTCAAAAACGAGAACCACCACCATGGGAACTCAACTGGAGCGCGTTAAAAAGCGTGACGGCACTATACGGCCGTTCGATCGAGAAAAAATTGTTCGAGCTATACACAAGGCGATGCTTGCTGCCCATGAGGGGTCAGAACAAGATGCAAAAAAAGTTGCAACACGTGTCGTGGCTACTTTGCGGACCATTGTTCGAACAAACGGCACAAAGATTCCAACGGTGGAAATGATTCAAGATGTTGTCGAGGAGGAGCTCATGTTTGCGCATTTCACGCGCACGGCAAAACACTATATTCTCTACCGTCGGGAGCGATCGAGCTTACGCGAGCAGGGCATCGCGGTTCCGGAGCATGTACGAAAGTTGGTGACAGACAGTAAGCACTATTTCCGAAACCCGTTAGCTGAATTTGTATTTTATCGGACGTATGCGCGCTGGATTGAAGGCGAGAAGCGGCGCGAGACTTGGATCGAGGCCGTTGATCGGTATATTGCGTTTATGCGTGAAAATTTGGGGGGTAAGTTGACCGAGGCCGAATACGACGAGATCAGAACTGCAATTTTGAATCAACGCGCCATGCCCTCGATGCGGTTATTGTGGAGCGCTGGCGAAGCTGCGAGAAAAACCAATGTATGCGCATATAATTGTGCATTTATAGCGCCGAAAGTGTTTCAAGATTTTGGCGAAATCATGTATTTGCTCATGTGCGGTACCGGCGTTGGCTTCAGCGTTGAGAGTCAGCATGTGCATGCGCTTCCCCAGATACTGAAGCAGACTGGCATAAAGCTAAAAACTCACGTTATCGCTGATAGTAAAGAAGGCTGGGCAAATGCATTTGTGCTGGGCATGAAAACGTGGTTTAGTGGAAAGGACATTGACTTTGACTATAGCAAGTTGCGACCCGCGGGCGCTCGACTACATACCATGGGAGGCAAGAGTTCAGGACCCGAGCCACTGCGCGCGCTTATCAACTTTGCGCGCGAGCGCATTTTACAACGCCAAGGGCGGCACCTATCAACGCTCGATGCCCACGATATTATATGTAAAATTGGCGATATAGTCGTGTCTGGCGGAGTGCGACGCAGTGCTTTGATTTCATTATCTGACCTTGATGATCACGAAATGCGTCATGCAAAAGACGGACAGTTTTATCTTGCTCATCCGCATCGTTCCATGGCGAACAATTCTGCGGTGTATACGTCGAAGCCGGATAACACGGTGTTTCTGGAAGAATGGATTGCGCTCATGAAGAGCGGCAGCGGCGAGCGCGGGATCTTTAATCGAGGTGGGCTCGAGAAGCAGCTGCCGGCGCGGCGGTGGAAGACGTTTCAGAAGCACCTTGATTCGTGTGGCTGTAACCCATGCGGAGAGGTGATCCTGCGCTCAAAGCAATTTTGCAACTTAACGGAAATCGTTGCACGAGAAGATGATACCGAGGCATCACTCCTTAAAAAAGCTCGCCTTGCAGCAATATTGGGCACCTATCAATCTACACTTACCTATTTCCCCTATCTTTCGAAAGAGTGGGGAGAAAACTGCGAAGAGGAGCGACTACTCGGAGTTTCAATTACCGGACAATGGGACTGCAAAGCAGTTCGTAACGCGAGAACTTTAGAAAAATTACGCAACATAGTAAATGATACGAACAAAATATATGCAAAGCGATTTGGTGTTAATCAATCAACATGCACAACAGTGGTAAAGCCCTCAGGAACTGTGTCTCAACTTGTCGACTCTGCCTCTGGCATGCATCCGCGGCACGCGCCCTATTATATCCGTCGTATTCGCATCACCGGAACCGACAGTTTATTTAGGATGTTGCGCGACCAAGGCGTTCCCTATCACCCGGAAGTGGGCCAAACAATGGCAAATGCCATAACATTTGTATTTGAATTTCCGGTTGCTGCACCCCAAGGAACGGTATACAAAGACACTCTGACTGCCATAGAGCAGCTCGAATACTGGCACATGGTAAAAACGAATTATACCGAGCATAATCCATCGATTACTGTCTCGGTTGGTCCTGATGAATGGCTGGGAGTGGGAAACTGGCTCTACGAACACTGGGACCAAGTCGGGGGGCTTTCTTTTTTGCCGCGTTCTGATTATGTGTACCAGCTAGCGCCCTACGAGGTCATTGACCGCGAAACCTATCTCAAACTTTCAAAACGCTTCAAGGACATCGATTTCTCCAAGATTATGACGTATGAAATTGCAGACGACACGAACGGCTCTAAAGAATTGGCTTGTGTTGCGGGCAACTGCGAGATCTAAATAAATGTCCTTTTCCCATAGCGCGCCCGCATGCGATCCAGCGCATCCATGCGGTCGTGCGACTGTTTCGTATAGTCAAACAAATCGCCCTGCACATCTTCCCGCGTGTCGCTTATAGACACGCCCACGAGACGAACCGGCTTTGTGGGTTGTCGATGTGTTACAAGGAGCCCCAGCGCCTCTTTGTATATCGCACTATCGTCATTAATGCCAAAACCCAGTTTGCGCTGCATGCCCCAGTGTTCAAAATCCCAATATTTTAACTGCACGTGCACGGTCTGCCCCACGAGCCCATGCTTTCGTGCGCGTTGACCCACTTTGGAAGACAATCGTTTTAGCAATGGTTTTAACTGCTCCAGCGTCTCCATATTGGCATTGACCGTGCGGCTGTGCCCGATTGATTTTTGTTGATTGTGGGTATAGCGAAAAAATCCTGATTCGTGTCCTTGCGCAACCCGCTTTAAATTAATCCCCCACACACCAAAAGCATTCTTCAAAAACAAGTCATCCGCTTTATATAGATCATCAAAATCCACAATACCCAGCGCTTCAAGATGCGCACGAGTTTTTGGGCCAATGCCGGCAAGCGCATCAAGTGGCACACTTCGCAAGACTTCGAATTTGTTTTCATGCGTAATTTCCACAAGGCCATCGGGCTTTTGTAAATCAGATGCAAGTTTGGCTAAAATGCGGTTCGGCCCAATGCCGATAGAGCACGTAATACATGTTCCGAGTTCCTCCCGCATTGCCTGCTTGATGTTGTGAGCGATTGTCGTGGGACTCCCGAGTAGGTGGCGTACCGAGTCGACCTCCATGTATGCCTCATCAATACTAAACTGCGTTACGTCGTCGCTGTAACGTCGCACAATATTATTAAAGCAGTTTGAGATATATTCATACTTGTCGCCGTCCCCCCCTATAAGGATAATCTCGGGACATAATTGCTTGGCTTGAAACGCAGGCATGCCCGACTTTACACCCTTTGCTTTAGCCGGATACGACGCTGTTGCCAATACGCCCCGTCGAACATAGCGTCCTGTTGGGTCAGCGACAATGCCTATTGGCTTCCCCCGCAGAAACGGATTCGCCTGCTGCTCTACCGAAGCGAAAAAACAATTTAAATCGATGTGAAGATAGGTGGGCATGGTACGCCTAATTTAGCATCTATTCGCTATAAAAATTCTCCACATGCCATTGCAGAGTCTCTGTATTAAATGCAAGTTTCC
>MHXC01000014.1:0-2713 GCA_001824325.1 Parcubacteria group bacterium RIFCSPHIGHO2_01_FULL_47_10b | reverse complement strand
AAATACCAAAAGAGTTGCTCGCCTTTGCGCTTTGGATAACGAAGGTTTACGGATTCAATAGTATATGAAGTACCCCGCCATTTGAGTTTTTTTGGCTCGTAGTTACCGTTTTTATATAGTGACAGTACGGTTAAAGAATCTTTGTTTTGTATTGTTGACAAAATATTTTAATTATGCCAATAATAGAACTATCTGAAACCAGCAGTATCACGAAAGGACGGTGTATCAAATGCTCGATATAGAGAACGAATTATTTGATGCTCTTTCTAAACTCGGCTTCGGTCAGTACCCGTTCGCGAAGAAGATGGCTGTACTGAAGCACTTCCCAGACCAAGAGTGCGCGGTGATCGTTTACTATGATCTTTACTATGGACGTAGTGGGGCCTTGCGAATCGAGCGAAGGGGCCTGCTTTACACCGATCCGAACAGGACAACGCATTTTAAGCTTTCCGTCGTGGTGCAGGATCAGACTTTCGTGTTTCCCACCGACGGTTGGTCTGCCCGCCTGTTGCACAAAGTGCCAGAACTTTATCCTGCAAGGGTTCAAACGAGACAGCCGGCGCTGCAACTCGTTTGAATCACCCACCTCTACCCATAATAAAACTGCTCTTTGCTAATAGGACGACCACTCGGCCGTCCTTTAGCTTTTTAATACTTCCGAAACACTGCCTTGACCACGCCCTGCACATCCACGTTTCTCACATATATCGGATCCATGCGTGGGTTAGCTGGTTGCAAGCGAACAAACTGCCCTTCGCGAAATATTTTTTTGAGCGTTGTTTCTTCGCCGTTTACGAGTGCTACGACAACATCGCCGTCACGCGCTTCCATGTCGCGCTCCGCGATCACGGTGTCCCCCGGCATAATGCCCTCTTCGATCATCGAGTCCCCGCGAACACGCAATGCATAATAGTCACGGCCTTTCATAAGTCCTAGATCTCCCGGGAATGTCATGATATCCGGATCCATATAGGCAGTCATCGGCATGCCAGCCTGGATCTCGCCTAATACCGGAATACGCAGCTCGCCCCGCTCTTCATATACTGCTTGTGTTGGATATACCGACCGAGCGCTTTCATCACACTGCACATACCCTTTTTCTTTTAGGTTCTGGATATGTTCCCAGACCGAGGCAGGTGAATGCAATCCTAGTTCCTCGCCAATCTCCCGATAACTCGGCGCAAAATTATTTTCGTCGATGTAATTGACAATAAAATCAAGTACGTGACGCTGGCGCTTGGTAAGGTGCGTTAATAATCGCTTCTTAGACACAGATAGGGGCATGGGCATATGCATTAAAAAATTATATGGTTTCTGTACGGTCATTATAGCCAAACAAAAACCACACGCAAGATGTGGCAACTGTGGATAAATTATGTTGTCCTTATCACATCCGCTCGAGATACCGTGCCATCATATCGATCTCAAGATTTACCCGTGAGCCTTTTCGAAGTTTAGAAAGATTTGTTACTTTCAGCGTATGAGGAATCAAAGAAACTTCAAAACCGTTTTTATGGAGCGCAGACACGGTCAAACTCACCCCATTGATGGCGATCGAACCTTTGAACGGAATATATCGAAGCAATTTCGTCGGAGCCTTAATTCGCATGACGCGTGAATCGCCCTCTTTCAAAATCCGAACAACTTCCCCGACGCCATCAACATGACCCATAACGTAATGTCCGCCTAATTTATCGCCCACACGCAGTGACGCTTCCATATTGAGTTGACGGCCAACAACTAACGAACCCAATGTCGTCCGCCGCAACGTCTCCGGCATGAGCTGAAATCGAAGCGTGTGGTTATCCACAACCTCGACAATGGTCAGGCACACGCCATCAACGTTGATACTATCGCCAATTTCACAACCACTCGCCAAGTCTTTTGATGACAAAACCATGTCGACAACTTTATGCTTCGTTGTTTTGCTTCTGACTAACGCAGTTTTTTTAATGATGCCCGTATACATGTTTGCTAATTATACAATGGACTTTAGAATGAAGACAACCCACAAAACGAAAGGAGTCCTTTATGAAAATTGAGAATCTAGTTCTTCGGAGTTTAAACGGGGGAGGATTGTCCAAAGGGGATCACACCGTGGTCGTAAAGCCTCATAGGCAAGGTCTCGAGACCGCTTTCGAAGGCACTGGTCCACACGAGGATCAGGGAGTTAGGAACGAGCTCCTTGAGGTATTTTCTCGGTGGGCGCGAATTCACCTGGATTCCTTCGAGGTGACTGCTCGGATTGTCGTGGTCATCGGTCCGACAGTGAAACAGCAACAGGTCACGTTTGAAGTCGAGTATGATGTCCCGGTCAATACTCGCACGAGTCACAAGACAATTCTCCAACTTGCAATTTCTCCGACCTGATTAGCGCTCGTCCAATTTGGTGGCTGGCTCGCCTTTGCTATAGAGCCGGCCACTAGTTTTTGTATCGCTTCAGCTCAATCCCTAAATCCTTGGGCCCGAAAGCCATAGGTAGTAATTCCTCGATAGACGTTACAACAGCAGTCGATCTGTCGCTTGCAACCAAAATTATTTCAATATCATGTCCAGACAATTGCGATGCTTCATATATCATTTGCCGGCACGTTCCGCAGGGCGCGGTGACTTCCTCTGATAGTCTCTTGTCGCTTTTTCCTACTACAGCAAGCGAACTAAATTGCCGATATCCCATTGCATTTGCTCGCACAAGCGCTGAACGCTCGGCGCA
>MHXC01000013.1:7308-10552 GCA_001824325.1 Parcubacteria group bacterium RIFCSPHIGHO2_01_FULL_47_10b | reverse complement strand
TTTCATGAGCTTCATAGCTCTATGATAGCACGATAGGGGAGGAGGCTCTCACCCCCGCCCTTACAGGCGGGGAGCTCCCGCTACATTAGATGTAAACTCCAACGATATCGAATTTACGCAGTGGCGGAGATTTTTGTGTGTTTGCCCTTCGCTCACAAACACATGACCTAAGTGTGCCTTACAGGCACTGCATATGATTTCAGTACGAATCCTATCTGAATCCGGGATCCGCGTGACAGCACCCTTAATCTCATCATCGAAGCTCGGCCAACCGCACGTTGAGGGGAATTTATCTTCTGAACGAAAAAGTCCAGCGCCACAACGCTTGCACACATACACCCCTTGCTCAAAATGCTCGTTGTATTCTCCGCTAAACGGTGGTTCAGTACCCTTGTCCTCGATGATATGCTTTTCCTCTGATGTGAGAGCGTTGAATGTTTTCATAGATTACTTCCGCATTTGCAAAAGGATATTAATAACGAATTTAATGCAGGCTACGGATGTAAAGATCAAAAGGAGGATCATAATAAGAGGAATTTTTTGAGAGATGTTTAACCTGAAACATTTTCTTGCATAATGTCGCATAAAACCATCTGTGTACTGTTTTACTCCTGCCCGTTTCCTGAGCGCGTTTTCTAGGGTTGTGAGTGCGCATGCATCAACAGCGGCTATCGAACCAACTGTTGATGCCAACATAGCTAAAATGAGAGCTCCAAACCACGGAAACCACATCCATGGCCAGATAAAAACGCCGGCAATAACGGTGAGCACCCAGACTGCGTGCACAAGTGCGACACATTTGTACAATACGGAAAAAATCATAGTAAAAAATTACCAACTCCCTCCCCCCCTGAAGATCCGTCGTAATATATACATATATAGGTATAGTTATGATACTTTTTCCCACGGTAGCCCTTCCCGTCCGAAATGTCCATACGTCGCTGTTTGTTGAAAAATGGGATTGCGTAATCCAAGCCGCTCAATAATTGCTTGCGGTCGAAAATCAAATTGCTTCGCCAGTTCCTTACTTAAGTCTTCTTGCTTTTCATTCACTGCGTTCAGCATAAGCGGGTCAGCTTTTCCAATAGCATACGCCACGGACACAATACATTCATGCGCCAGTCCTTGTGAAACCAGCGTTTTTGCAGCGAGCCGAGCCATATACGCAGCGCTGCGATCAACTTTGGTTGCATCTTTACCCGAGAAACAGCCGCCACCATGTGGGGCAAGTCCTCCATACGTATCGACCATGATTTTTCGTCCCGTAAGTCCGGTATCCCCGGTGAATCCGCCGATGACGAAAGCGCCAGTAGGATTCACGAGAAGCGTAGGCGTATCAAGCGAAATGTGCTTCGGGAGAGGTCCTTGTAACACGGGCCCTACAACGTGCTTCTCGACTACCAGTCGGATCTCATCATTTTGATGATCGACACTATGTTGCGTGCTGACCAATACCGTCTTTACTGTATCGTTGTGTATCGTAATTTGCGTCTTGCCGTCCGGCCCAAGCCATGAAAATTTCTTCGTGCGTCGCAGCTCGTGTAATCGTCGCGCAAGTTCATGAACCTTTACCAGCGCCCACGGAAGCATCTGTGGCGTTTCGTCTGTCGCAAAGCCGTACATGATACCCTGATCCCCTGCTCCGCCAGTATTCACGCCTTGCGCAATGTCAGGGGACTGGGTGTGGATAAATACACTTATATTGATAGCATCGCTGTCGTAGCCAATCTCACGATATACCGAACGCACAATATCTTCATAGTTCACGCTCGCTTTCGTTGTCACTTCGCCTCCGACAATCAGCGTGCCATTGGTCCCAAAAGTTTCGACTGCAACGCGACTCAGGGGGTCTTGCGTAAGGCATGCGTCAACAATCGCATCCGATATCTGATCGCATATTTTGTCCGGATGTCCCGCAGTCACGCTCTCGATCGTGTAGGTGTGGGGCGTGTAAAACATAGCGAAATAATTATCACTTGTGCATGAAATCTATGTTGCTATAATAGCATATTGAAACGCAATCACGCAAAGATTTTACACCGCACGCACATGAATTTTTACTGTATAAATACCAGTAAGCGCAACCCAACGATTTTTCGACTTCTCGCCGAGGCATGTAGACACGTTGGCGCCACATGTATTGAAATAAAGAGCGAACTGTTTGATTACACCGAAAGTACAAACAGCTACGACGATAGCATCGTCTATCGTGTTGCATCATCGCGAAGCGCCAATAGCGTTGAATTGTTTTTACTTGCGCGCGCCAAGCGGGTAACAACATTCCACGCAGCAATGGGTGATCCCTTGATTGTGCCGCGGAGATATGATGGTCGCGAGATGCTGATGCAACTACATGCTGCAGGATTTCCGGTCGTTTCTACTATCTTTGGTATTCCCCGAGATAAACAACTGTTACAGCGGGCAGTTGACTATCTGGGGGGTTTTCCGGTTGTTTTGCGACGAATTGACGAAGAGCGACAAAATGGCCAAGGAGTAGTTCGGATCGATTCATTTCCTTCACTATTCTCGATCGTAGATTATGTAACACGCGAAGGCACTGACAATGTGTTGCAACAATATATTCATACCGGTGCAACGCCACACTCGTTGCGCTCGATAGTGCTCGGAAATAAAATAATATTCACCTATAAAATTTCAAGTAGCGATCAGCACGAATTCCGCTCAAATGCTCGCTTACTCGATCGCTCGAAGCCAAAAACGTATGAGCAGATTACATTGTCGCGGACCGAAGAGCAGACGCTGGTACAGGCAGCGCAGACTTTGGGCTTCGAACTAGCCGCTATTGACTTTGCCTTTGATGAACATAAAAAGCTGTGGATTTTCGAAGTGAATTTCCCTTTTAATTTCAAGAAAATCCCTCTTCGGTTCAACGTGCCGGTTCACGAATATATCGTGGACTATTTAGTCGCAAAACATGCTGCGGCCACGCCGCGCGGACATGCAGATAAGTAGCAAAAATAATTACAATCCGCGGAAACGGATTGCAATGATAGCCTTGCTGCCGATAACGCAACAGGATTCGATTGATCACCAATGAGAAAGACATTCTATCTCTGGCAGATTGCCGGTGTATACCACGGTACACTCCGAACGAATCTCAAATCCTATAGGTTTAATCCGAATCCTTTTTGCACTATCGGAGCCAGGAGTTCGCCCTGCGCGAATACGTGGTGGTTCAGCAAAGCTGAAACCAGTATACCATAGTTTTTTTCGGAGCACCAAT
>MHXC01000013.1:0-7282 GCA_001824325.1 Parcubacteria group bacterium RIFCSPHIGHO2_01_FULL_47_10b | reverse complement strand
CTAATCGTGCATCAAGCACTCGGTAGAATCGGAAATGTCGATCGTCATTACGTAGGTGACAAAAAGCTATTGCTTTGTCCCCATCAATTGCTTTCACCGTAATTTGACGACGCTTCGTAAAATCTTCATCTGCTTGGCGAGAACCAGACACGTACAACATTTCAAGCGGCTTTTCTTGTTTTAGGCTCTGTTCAAAGACCTCGACGATCTCATCATGGTCTTTGCTTCGCGACCAGAGGGCAGGAATTGAAAACGTCCGGAACACGCCGCGTGGTTGATACGCCAAATACCCGCTGTCAATGCCGTATTTATATAATTCATACGTAAGACGCACGTCGTCAAGCACATAATTTTTTAGTTTATTCATCTCGCCGCGTGCGTATAGTTCGATTGCCTCCAATCCATGCCCGCTTTTTTCTTTGCCCAGCGTATGCTTAGCTAAGTGGTTTAAGCTCAACCGATACCCTAAGAATCGTTCTACATGTTGCAGAATATCAAATGTATCAAGCGCTGACAATTGCGTTTCAAAATATGGCTGGAGCACAAGGTAGTCAAACCCAAGGATATTAAATCCAATAATCTGATCAGCTTCTTTTATGATGCGCTCAAGGCCAGAGAGCTGATCCTCCTCGAACGTCAAATATTCATCCAGCCAGTCAGCATATGCGCCGGCCACGGATACTTTGAGGTCATTCATATTGCGTCGCCCACCGACATCGCGGAATGACTTCTGTGTTTCAACATCCAAGAATAATTTTTTTGATGCCATAACAATGCTGATTACTCAATCAGTTATCTATACGAATTATAGTAGCGCACTTATTAAAAAATCTCAACCCCGCGTGCGTTATTTCCACACCGCGCGCAGTATATAGATCGTGCCCGTGTCATAGTCGGCAACAAAAAGTGAACCAATGGGGCCAAGTGCTATATCGATGGGGTGCTGGAACCCTTGGGCGAACGTTTCGATGGTTCGATCAAGGATACCTTCGGTAAAAACCGCGCCGATTGCTCCGGCCTTTTCTTCAACGATAAACACAGCACCCTGAAATTCAAGCGGATATCGCTCGACAAGGTCGCTGCTCGTCCGATATACCAGCGTTGAGCCAAGGCCTGTATCTTCGTCAAATAATGCAAGGGGCGTTGGAACTGATGTACACAACGTTGCATCTTCAGTGCGAATTTTTCTACTCGTGCACTCAGGCCAGCCATAAAAGCCATTACTCTGCACGGTATCAAGGCGGCCTTCTCGCTGCTGGGCTTTCGGACTGCTTTGTTGTGTAGCATAGACTACATCCATAGTGGGATCGTACGCTAACCCGGTCGGATTGTAGAATCCGGATGCAAATGCTGAACGTGCATTTCCGTCGATCTTTGTTTCAATGACCGTGCCTTCCAAAGGATCACGATCTTCGACTGGAACGCCATCAACTGATGATGCTCTCTGAGCGATATAGAGTCGGTCGCTACTGAATGCGATAGGGCGTTTTGCGAACGTGCCGTGCGGCAGTTCCGACACTATTAAATCGATAAAATCTCCGACCACATCGCCATCAGGATTTTCGATAAGGGAAACGCCGTTTGCGTCGCTCACGTAAAGCAAATTATTCGGCCCAAGCGCTATGTCGCTCGGTTGTACGAAACCGTGCGCAAAAAGACCGCGGCTTTCAATATTCGCATCTTTGTTTCGATCGACAAAATACAAGACATCCCCATTTTCCTGAACGACAAACAACCGCTGTTTATGATCGAATGTGAGCGCTACAGGGTGATCAAGGTTAGAGACAAACGGGACAATTTCAAATCCCTTAAATGTGCGGTTTCGGTGCTCTTCTGTATTGGAAGAAGCGCTCGAATAGGTGACTATTATTGACTTCGGATGCAGATAATTTTTGGAGACCGAACCGTCTATAAACCACACAATCGCCACAGCAACAACAATGGCGATTCCCGTAATACTAAATTGCACTGATCGTTTAGCCATGAATAACATAGGGTAGTAAAATGGTAATGCCGACCACCAAGGCTGTCAACGCTGCAATAAACACCGCTCCAGCCATAATATCTTTTGCATCTTTCACTTTTGGATGGAGCCGTTCTTCGACGATATCGAGGATTCGTTCCACGATGGAATTAACAAGCTCGAGACTTAACACAAGACCGATAAGTAACAATAAAGTGGCGCGATCGGATCTTGAAACAGGCAGCGCAATCATTATCACAATAACAATAATTGCTGTGGCAATCTGAATCCGAAAGCTTCGCTCCTCGAGTAGCGCTGTTTTAATTCCGGTGAATGCATTTTTAAAAGATGAATGCAATGAAGTCATGTTTTCTTATTTGAAATATAATACGCCGCAATGCCGAATGCAATGGCGACATTGAGTGATTCCTTACTACCATGCATGGGAATTTGAATAATTGTGTCTGCATACGAAAGCATAGTTTTGCTCAAGCCGTGCACCTCATTTCCGAGTACTAAAATAAGGGGGAACTGCGGTTTGAACTTGAACAGCGAGATGGGTCGAAACCCGGGAACATTATTTTCCAGCGCGACGATATGAAACCCGCTCTTCTTCATGCGCACCAGCCAACGCCACGGTTGCTTTTGTTGCTCCCAAGAAAGAGTCGTATCTGCGCCCAATGCCGTTTTTGAAATATCTGCGCGCGGTGGAGTCGGTGTATACCCTCCCAGTACAATATGATCAACCCCGGCGCCATCAGCAGTGCGAAACAGTGATCCGACATTGTACGCGCTTCTGAGGTTATGAGCGAGTACAATAAATGACTCCTTATGTCCCTGCAGACCGGTGTTCTTTGTGGACAGCATAGCGCGATAAACCGTCTTTATGTATCAATGCAACGCGTTGTTCCTCCACGAGCTCCTGCATATAACGAGACGCAGTCGATTCAGAAACTTCAAAACGATTTCGTATGTCCTCGAGTGAGGTAGTCTTTCGCCGCCCAAGGAACGCAACGATCTGAACCTTTCGTTCCTCTTTTTTTTCCGCTCGGACAATGCGTGCTTTCTCAAGGGCGCCACTTCGATCACTCTTTCCTCGAACCAGGCGCAGCCGCCGCTCATAAACAATAATGATGTATATAATAAGTCCGAGAGCTGCAACTGAAACGATAAGGGAAAACATAATGTATGTTGCCCTCCCTACTTAATACGCTGGGCGCTTCGATTACTAATCAGTTTGCTCGTTATAGGTAATAATCACTGGTGAACTCGTCGCAATCCCGTTCGCAGCAATAGAACCAGCAGCCAGTTCCAGGACCATATCTGCTCCTACATCAGGAACAATCAAATCGAGCGGTGGTGGTGGTTGCACACTTTTGTTTAAGTGAACAACCTGATTATCAGCCATCCAGATAAAGTCAATCGGAATTTTCATATCTTTCATCCAGAAAATATATCGGGCCGCTTGCTCCTGCGGAAACAGCATGCCAGTGTTTGGTGGAAGGTTTTTGATGTTCGATAATCCGCGTAATTGTTCGTCCCGCGTTTCAGCTACGGCGACGAAAAATAACGCGTTTCCGACGATCACGGTTGCATCTGCGCTTTCGGGAAACTGTGCGATTTCATTCAGTCGCCGCTGCAAAGCTTCGTATGAAGCATCAACTCGAATCACGGTAAAGTAAAATACAATGCCCACTGTAATCGCAACAACGATTGCAATGAGATAAATAATTTGAGTGAGCGGGCCTAATTTTCGAAGTGAGGTTGTAATACGGGGTGTTGTTTAAAAATTACTATGTTCTGTTTGACCTGTTGATAAAATTCAGGATAATGGATGCGATTGATCCATCGACCTTTAAAAAATTGTCTGTACGGCGGCCGCTGTACGTGTGCCAATTCGTGTGAAATGGTACGCAATAATGCTGGGTAACTACGCGGTCGCCGCTCTTTGTATGTGTACATTTCCAATGTTACCACTTTTTTGCGAAGATTGATATACCCCAGGCGGTAGCTTCGTAACACCGTACCCCTGGGGCTTTTGCGTCGCAATGAACGACAGGTATAACCCTCGAGCCCGAGCGCTTCACACGCGCAATCAAATAATATGACGGTGAGCGCCTCGTGGTGTGTATCAATATGTTCACGTTGGATTTTTTCACCCATTGCAGCGTCTCTCAATACTATGTATTATAGCACTACTATGTCGCCAAAGCCATTTGATCGACAAACAGCTCTCGAACTACTCTATAAGCATACCAAAAACGAAGGGCTGCGCAAACACGCGCTTGCCGTTGAAGCCGTCATGCGGCGATTCGCCCAGCATTTCGACGAAGTTGATCGTGAGAATGTATGGGCGCTCGCTGGACTACTGCACGACATGGATTGGGAAGAAACGAAGCAACAGTTTGAAAAACATTCGCTACTTGCCGCCAAGTACTTGAGTGACGCCGGAGCGTCGCAGGAGGTTATCGATGCGGTAAAAATACATAATTATGCACATGGTATTACACCCACGACTCCCCTAGAAAAAGTTCTCTATTATGTGGAAGAGTTAACCGGCATCGTAACTGCATTAGCACTTGTGCATCCGCAGGGCATTGATGGGGTGAAAACGTCTTCGGTCATCAAAAAACTCAAGAATAAATCCTTTGCAGCAGGAGTGAATCGAGAGATTGTCTATGCCGGTCCCGCTGTACTCAATATGACACTCGAGGCGATCGTTGATCTCGTCATTGAGGCAATGCGTGGAATCAAAACAGAGCTCGGACTTACAAAAACGCCCGCCTAAAGTGCGAAACAGTCCTTTTTCTATTTACTGCTGTAGATCAAACATCGGATCCTCGCCGGAGAATCCACTTACATAATTTAGGTCAAGCCGTGAATCAAAGTCAGTATCAGTGAGCAAGCCGCCATGGAAGCTGTCTTCAAGTAATGCACCTATGTGATAGTGCTGTCCGTCGGTGGAATATGAATAAAAATAATTTTCGCTATTGGGACCGATCGGAAATTCATCTAAATACAACGGTACCAATTCGGCCAAGGACGTGGGTTCACGGCGATTTGATCCGTAAAATGCTCTGACCGCAGCCCGAATTCGTTGTACTTCCGATACCCGCTCAAGGTCACGCTCTTCGCGGGTTGGCCCTGCAACAGGCGGCGCTGGCACCACTATATTGTTATTGGTGTCGTCGATGACGTCGATATTGTTATCCACATCAGACCCATTGTTCCGTGTCAGCAACATGACGAGTAGCAATATCAATAACACGAGAATCAACACCCCAACAACGAGCATCAGCAGTTTCTTCTTTGAGCTTCCACCCTTGCTTAATTCTTTTAGTATATCCTCCTCATTTGTCCCCGGTATACCGTTGCCATTCATGCTCGGCGTCATCCCCGGCTCTCCTGACGCTTTAGGGGCCGTATAGTCCTTGCGTACAGGGCCAGATTGTCGTGGCGAGCTATCTCGCGTAATATCGCTCGAGCCAGTACCACTATAGGGCGCACCTGCATTCATGTTGATTTTTGGCTTTGTTGCATTATTTAAATTTGTACTCGCTGTTTCGTCGAACTTTCGAGGGTTTTTTGGAGCTGCTGTGCCTTCGCCAGTTGGTAAATTCGTCGGAGGCGCTCCTAATGGTTGATCTGCCATGAATGTACGATTATATTAAGCGTTAAAATGGTTACAAGTGACTTAAATTGATTCAATTATACCACAAAGCAGGCATGATCACATCGGATGAGTCAACAGAAGTTATCCACAGATTCATTCGAACGACGATTTGACTACTTGAATAATTGGATGTACATTAGGCACTATCTAAAGAGAAAGGGGTGAGTTCCTTAGGTGAAAATTCTGCTGATATTAGCAGGACGTTGGAAATTTCTTCTCAGGAGGTCGGAGTATGGGCATGGGGTTATTGGCCACCGAAGCTGGTCAGAGAGAATCAGGGATTGCTTTTCACAGAGACTTTAGAGGACCGGCACCACAGCTTGTGTTTGTTCTTGATTCGGATTACAAGAAAGCGCTCGAGCTGATTCGGCGTTCGCCCCGTGTAGTTCGCACTACAACTTGGAAGTGGTGCAAGTCAACACCGAGAAACAAGGGGCCTGAAGTTTTGATCTTATTCAGGGACCCAGGCCGAGAGGCAACTGTTATGAAGCGCTCGCCGCAGGCTATGAGGTATTGTCCAGCAATTCATAGCCGAGAAGCGCGACTCCGAGTGCATTAAAGACACAGAAAAACGAACAGGGATACCACCATAGGTATCCCTGTTCTACGTTAATGATTGTTATAAGTATGCCATTATCGAGAGAAGTAAACCTCGGAAGCGACTCGGCATGGCCTCGACTTAGTCGAGCGAGTCGCTGAGAGCTTAGGGAGCGATTTCACGCAGGGGAAAATCGACGACCGGTACTTCGAGGGGTGAGTGGCATATAGCATATAATAACTCTGCACTACGCTGGAGGTTGAGAATCTACGAAAGGAGTTGAGGAGAGAGATAGATGTGAATGAACATACCAACCCCCAGCATGGTACAGAGTTTATCACTGCGAAAGCCGATCTACTTGCCCTCCTGAAAGCTGTGCGTAGCACAGCAGGCGAAGTAAATCGGCTCTCGAAGTGATGACACTGCGAGAGAGTTCCCCTCGGCCCGCTACATCAATAAATTGTGTAAGGTCGCCGTGGCGTTACGTCACGGTCTGTCGGGGTAACATTGTATTGTAAATAAAGTTCAATGACATATGCATTGAACTGACCATTATACATAATATTAGATTTTTGTCAAGGGTTTCAGGTGAATAGCTGGCGAGAATCTGCACGCATCTAGGAAAATAGCATAAAATAGCATAGTATACATTCGCTAGCCATACAAGAAATTATGAGTTTGCGGCACCGAATAAATCTAAGGCGTTTGAATAAAGGCGACCCCGAAGCGTTCGCGCAACTTTTTGATTGGCACGGCGAAAAGCTATTTCGTCATATCTATTATCGCGTGAGTAATAGGGAAATCGCCCAGGACTTGACAAGCCAAACATTTTTGAAAGTTTGGGAGTATATCATACGTCTTCAGGTACGAGAGGGAGATTCAGTGTCTGGGCATACCGTCAAACCGATCGAAAACAGCACTGCATTTCTCTATCGCACCGCACGTAATTTAATCATTGATTATTATCGTAGCAAGAAGTTTGAGGCAGTTACACTTACTGAAGAAATGGAAGAGGTTTTGGCAGGGTCGGACGACACCATACGAGGCATCGATCACCAGTTCAACATTCGTAGGATCGTTCAAGCAATGAGTGTTTTAAAAGAACAGG
>MHXC01000012.1:4308-14831 GCA_001824325.1 Parcubacteria group bacterium RIFCSPHIGHO2_01_FULL_47_10b | reverse complement strand
ATATTCGAGAACTACCTTTAGAGCCAGTGTCATAACTCCTCCTTCCAAGATTATTTATTTATAGCACATCAAATTGTTTTCTGCAAGTTTATTCAAAAAGTGTCAACTTGCCATCCACCAAACTCCCATCTAATATGAAAGGTATGGAGTAGTTTGGTGTCCTTAGTCAGCCGCCTGTTTGGTTTAGCACGCTCTGAGCTGCTTCGCCTATAGCCGTATTCAATTGGTAAGAAGCGAGGCGCGAAGCCCGGCGGCGCAAAAGCACGAGTTACCACAACGCCAGCCGGCCTGATGCTGCGAATAACACGCGAAAGCGCAATATAAATGATCATATGTACGGACTCTTCAGCAAAGACCTAGGCATCGACCTCGGCACTGCAAATACCCTCGTTTACGTCAAAAACCAAGGGATCGTCATCAACGAGCCGTCTGTTGTGGCGATCAACAAAAAGACTGGGCTGGTACTTGCTGTTGGCACAGAAGCAAAACGCATGATGGGACGAACGCCAGGCCATATCATTGCCAGTAAACCGCTCGTTGAAGGCGTTATTTCCGATTATGAAGTCACCGAGGCAATGCTGCGATATTTTGTTCAGCAAATCCACAAAAAAGGCATTCTGGGTTCACTGGCGCGCCCACGAATTGTTATTGGCATCCCCTCTGAAGTCACTGAAGTAGAGCGATCAGCGGTTGAAGACGCTACTCGTGCAGCAGGTGCGCGCGAGGTCATATTAATAGACGAACCGCTTGCCGCAGCAATTGGCGCGGGACTCCCGATTGGCGATCCAACAGGCAGCATGATCGTCGACATTGGCGGCGGCACGAGCGAGGTGGCCGTTATCTCGCTCGGCGGCTTAGTTATTCGAAAAAGTCTCCGTGTTGCAGGTGACAAAATGATTCAGGATATTATTTCATTTATCCGCAATGAACATAACGTGCTGATTGGCGAGCAAACAGGGGAGGAGCTCAAGATCAAGATCGGTTCTGCGATCAAGTTAAGCGAACCAGATAAAAGCATGGCAGTACGCGGTCGCGACTTATTACGCGGTCTTCCCAAAGAAATCGTTATCACCAGCGCAGAAATCCGTGAAGCATTACGCCCATCGCTTAAAACAATCACACGAACGATTAAAGACGCCATCGAGGAAACCCCGCCGGAGTTGCTTGCCGATATTATGAAACAGAACATAATTATGACGGGGGGCGGCAGTTTATTGCGCGGCTTGCCGCAATTAGTTGAACAAGTGGCTGAAATCCCGACTCGTGTAACCGAAGATCCGTTGACGACAGTAGCTCGCGGTACCGGTATTGTGCTGGAAAATACAGCATACATGAAACAAGTGCTTGCGGCGTATGAACCGCGAAGATCGCCGAAATAAAGAACAAATAAGGAACATAAGACGAGGCTCTAGACAACTTTTGTGAAGCAACAAACCACAACATCGGCATTACTCATTGTCGTAGCGGTTATCGTATACTTCGGCTTGTATATCGGCGCTGGGGCACTTGTTGATTTTGCGACAAATCCGTTGGCCACGTTCAGCGATGCTAGCAATTCTGTGCGTGAACGGTTGTACGGTTTTTTTCAACCATCGCGCCTTGCTCCGACGCAACAAAATCTGAACGAACGCATTGTAGTACTTGAGGGGAAGCTGGCTGCTCTTGGGGCAGTCGATGCGGAAAATGAGCGGTTGCGGGCGCTGCTTGATTTACCACAACGAACGTCGTATTCGCTTATCGAAACATCAGCCGTCACCTATGATCCCATTAGTCAACAGACTGTCATCACGATAGTGGGCGGCGAAAACGAAAGTATCCAAAAAGGCATGGCCGTGATCGATCCATTTGGGGTGTTTATTGGTAAGGTATCAGACGTATTCGAACAGCGATCATTCGTTCGCCTTACAACAGACATTCAATCATCCATCACTGCCCAAGTGCAGCACAGCTCTACGTTTGGACTCGTATCTGGTCGGCACGGCGTGGGGCTGTTATTTAGACAAATCCCTGTCGAAGCCACTATCGAGCCGGGTGATATCATCGTGACAAACAACCAAGACCCGATGATTCCTGCCGGATTACTGATTGGCCGAGTACTGGCAGTTGAAACGCCGCAAGGACAAACATTCAAGGAAGCACGCATAACTCCTGCATTTCAAGCAACTGCATTTGACCAGCTATTCCTCCTCCATAAAAATTCAGAACAATGAAATCAGCGCTGGCGTACAATTGCGTAATACTGATTCTGCTATTGGCAATTCAGGTCGTTCTCCTGCCTCGTTTGAGCATTGTGGGTATGGTGCCGGATGTTTACTTGCTCTGGTTACTTCTTGCTACGCTTGTGCTTCCACCGCGAGACTCGCTATTACTCGCTGTTGTCGCAGCTATTATGATGACCCCATTCTCTGCCGCACCATTCTGGTTCATCATCGCGCACATTGTATATGCATGGCTTGTCATCTGTTTCCTTCATCGCTACGTTTTCCGGACAATGAATACCCTACTGATCATTGGCTATACGACGCTGATTACGTTCCTTATCCATCTGCCTCGTTGGTTCGGATTTGAATCAATACATCTTGCTGCACTGGTAACGCAACTGGCTCTCAATATTCCGTTTGGCCTTCTGATATGGGCCGCTTATGTCAAACACCATGTTCAACCGAAACTCAGCTACATTCGTTGATCGATCAGCACGCTCCACGATTGAGCCGGAAGAATTACTTGCTGACCAAGTTCGCGTACGGCGCATTGATGTCCTCGAAGCTCGTATCGAACAGCCATTAGGAAAATTCCACCTGTGGCTATTATTCGCATTGATCTGTGCAATATTGCTCACATTTGCTGCTCGACTATGGTATGTCACTGTCATGCAAGGCCCAGTCTATCAGGCGCTTGCCCAAGAAACGCGATCGCAGACTGAATGGTCGCACGCACCGCGCGGCGTTATTTTCGATACCAATGGTACGCAACTGATATTTAATGATCCAATTTTTTCAGTCATTGCAATCCCTGCGTTGTTACCGAAACATCAAGCACAACTCGATGATATTATGCGACGTCTAACACCCTTACTCAATATTGAGTTGCCCGAACTGGCACAACAATTTCTCGATATGCCGCTTGTGTCATTCCGACCCTATCCGCTTGCCGACCACATTTCGCGCGAAACCGCACTCGCAATTGAAAGCCAGTTTGCTGATCAAGAGGGAATCGCCGTGAAAGAACAATTTATTAGACGATACGAATATGGGTCACTGCTTGCTCATGTCTTGGGTTATGTCGGACGTGTTGCAGCCAATGACCTAAAGCTGAATGACTCGTATTTACCAATCGATCAAATCGGGAAATCAGGAATAGAACTCACCTACGAGGACCTGTTGCGCGGCAGTCATGGAAAACGAGAGATTGAAATATCGTCAATCGGCGAAAAACAAAAGGAAACCGTGACAACAGAACCAATTCCGGGAAGCAACCTAACCCTGACAATAGATTTATCGTTGCAACAGCAGCTCACTGACGCGCTACGAAATGCGCTCTCTCAAGCAGGGCTAACACGCGCTGCTGCAATCGCAATGGATCCGCGTGATGGCGCCATAAAGGCATTGGTGAGTTTTCCAGCATATGACGACAATATATTTTCTCAACCTCTTGGGAACACCCCATACCAGAAATTACTTTCCAATAAAGACATGCCGTTTTTCAACCGAGTCGTTGGCGGGCAATATCCGCCCGGGTCAACAATTAAACCAGTCGTAGCAATCGCTGCGCTTGCCGACCATATAATTGAACCGCTGAAGCAGATATTTGTCACTGGCAGTATTTCCGTACCCTCTATTTATAACCCGTCAATTCAATATGTGTTCCGTGACTGGAAGGAGCATGGCTGGGTTGATATGCGAGAAGCTCTTGCTGTGTCGTCAAACGTATATTTTTATACTGTTGGCGGCGGATTCGGTGATATCAAGGGTCTCGGGATTGATCGACTTGAACACTATTGGCGCCTATTCGGCCTTGGATCGACGCTCGGAATCGATCTTCCGGGCGAACAAGCCGGGAATCTCCCCAGTCCATCGTGGAAACAAGCCGTGAAAGACGAACAGTGGTATATTGGAGACACCTATAACGCAAGCATAGGTCAGGGCGATGTTATTGTCACACCGTTACAAATCGCCGAATATACCTCGGCGATCGCCAAAGGAGGGGTGCTATATAAGCCTCACGTCGTCCAGTCAATCAGTAATATGAGTGGCGAAACAACGGTATCAGTAAATCCGGTTGTAATTACAAATCTCAATGGTATTGCATCGCCCGAATCATTCAAGGTAGTACAAGAGGGTATGCGCCGAGGTGTTACCAGTGGGTCATCTCGGCTTCTTAACTCATTACCCATTGCAGTCGCCGGCAAGACCGGTACGGCGCAAGTTGGGGGAACGCAACAACCCCATGCCTGGTTTACCGGATTTGCCCCATATAACGACCCACAGCTTGTATTGACTATTCTTATAGAAAATGGTGGGGAGGGAAGTCAAGTTGCAGTTCCTGTTGCGCATGACGTTTTCCTATGGTATGCTACACAGACGAAATAGCAAATAAAAAGTCAAAGCCAACTCATCGATTGGTGTATTTCTTTGCGTAATAATTAAGAGAACCACCGTGCCAAGTTACCTAACTCAAGACGCATTCGAAAAGCTCAAACAGGAGCTCGAGGATCGCAAAACAAAATTGCGACGCGAAATCGCTGAAATGATTCGCGACGCAAAGGACTTTGGTGACCTATCGGAAAATGCAGCATATAAGGACGCGCGCGATCAGGAATCATTCAACGAATCGCGCATCCAATACCTCGAGGAATTGCTTCGAGATACCACGATAGTAGAAAAGCAGAAAGGGGCTACCGTACAATTGGGCTCAACGTTTCGGGTCAAATTCAATGGACAGGAGCGCGAATTCCAGGTTGTTGATTCTCAAGAAGCAAACCCGCAAGGCGGCAAAATTTCTATTAATTCACCGATTGGAAAAGCCGTTGTAGGCGCCAAAGTAGGGGAGCGCGTGTCTGTTGAAACTCCAACAGGAAAAGTGAGCTATAGCATCACCAGTATTACGTAACATATTGTGAGCCGCCTTTCAGCAATTCGCAACGAGCGCCTCGAAAAACGATCTGCGCTCATCAAAAAAGGTCTTCCCCCATATCCAGCGCACACAACTCGGGATCACGCGATTTCCGACGTGTTAAAGTCGTTTGACGCACTCGCTTCGGCCGCCACGGAGATTCATGTCGCCGGGCGCATAACCGCGATTCGCACCCATGGAAAAGTGTCGTTTATTGATCTGGAAGACCAGAGCGGTAGCATTCAAATTGTTATCAAATCAGACGAATACAAAGGGGTTGCACTGGATGACCTACTCCTCGATATTGGCGATTTTATACAAATTACCGGAGTTGCATTTTTAACCAAAACCGGCCAGCAAAGCATACAAGCAAAAACCATAACGATGCTTTCGAAATCGCTCCGCCCATTGCCGTCAGACTGGCATGGATTTAAAGATAAAGAAGAGCGTCTACGAAAACGCTATCTGGATTTACTAACAAATAAGGACGTTCGTGAGGCATTTGTGAAACGAAGCCGCCTTATTGCCGAGCTTAGACGCTATTACTATTCAAAAGACTTCATTGAGGTTGAAACCCCAATTTTGCAAACTATTCCCGGTGGGGCGCTCGCAAAACCATTTAAAACAAAGCTCAATGCGCTGGACTTGGACATGTATTTGCGGATCGCCCCAGAATTGTACTTAAAACGCTTGCTCGTGGGCGGCTTTGAACGTGTGTTTGAGCTGGGACGGGTATTTCGCAATGAAGGCATAGATGCGGATCATAGCCCTGAATTTACGATGCTTGAGGCCTATTGGGCGTACCAGGATTATGAAGGTCTTATGAAATTCATTGAGGAGATGCTCCGGTCTGTTGTAACTACTATTAACGGTAGTACAACTGTAGCATTCCAGGATTTCTCCTTCGATTTTGGGGGTCAATGGAAACGGGTTGCATTCTTGGAACTCATCAAAGAAAAAACAGGTATAGATTATGCGACATCAACACAAGCTAATCTGCTTGCAAAGGCAAAAGAGCTCGGAATCGACATCAAAACCTATTTGTCGAAAGCAAAACTCGCCGATGAGATTTACAAAAAAACATGCCGACCATTTGTCGCAGGGCCTCTGTTCGTTACAGATCTTCCATGGGAAATTTCACCTCTTGCAAAACGAGATGACAATAACCCCGAGCGGGTAGAGCGCTTTTTACTTGTTATTGCGGGAAATGAAGTAGCCAACGGTTTTTCAGAACTGAACGACCCGATTGACCAACTCGAACGCTTCCAGCAACAACAACAGGAATCCAAGCAAGGCGACCTTGAAACCCATCCATACGATGAGGATTATGTGGAAGCTCTGGAATACGGGATGCCGCCCGCCGCAGGCGTTGGCATTGGCATTGACCGACTTGCAATGCTCCTCACGGGCGTAGCCAATCTTCGTGAAATTATTTTGTTCCCGCCCATGCGTCCGCGAAATCACGAAACTGAAATTGAAATAGAGAATGACTGATCGCTCGAATCAACTGCACCAATTGCAACAGAAGCACCCTTGTTTTATCTATGAATCATACTCATACGATGCACAACAGGGTGATTTTCGTTGTGCATTCTCGTTTCGAATAACGTCGAACGATGGAAACTCTGATCTTGTATTTCATCCGCATGTCACGATTCACGACATAGACCCAAAGCGAATCAAGATGCTCGAAACACAATTTCCGAATCTCCTATCGTCGCTCGTGTTTTCCCTTGGCATGATTGAAACAATCAGCTATTGGAAGGCAGCGTGTTCGCCTGAACTTGCTGTGTATGCAGGACCGCTATCTGCTGCACAAGTTTCATGGTGGCAAAAATTGTATGAAAACGGTCTTGGAGAATTTTATGCCGTGAATGGGATTGAACGCGTTATCCCTCGTATTGTTCGCACTGCTCAGAAATCTATAAACGCACCGCGTCCGGCAATGCTTGCGCCCCAAAATCGCCATCTCGTACCAATCGGCGGAGGCAAGGATTCGGCAGTTGTGCTCGATATGTTGCTGAAGCGATATTCATCTGCCAATGCCGAGACTATTGCAGCCATTAGTCTCAACCCAACGCCTGCAACGCGTCGTATTGTACAAGTTGCAAGCGAACACTATGCACAGCCCCATATCCCTCTCATTACTGCTTCACGCGCTATTGAACCATTATTACTGCAACTCAACGCCCAAGGATATCTCAATGGCCATACGCCGTTCTCCGCATATCTGGCGTTTCTGACGATCTTGATTGCCACGCTGTTTGACTATCAACATATCGCTGTCGCGAACGAATCCAGCGCCAATGAACCAACCATGGTCTACCGCGGTGTACCTGTGAATCATCAATATTCAAAATCAAGCGACTTCGAGCGTCGGTTTCGAGCATATGTAAAACGCTATCTGATAACTGACATCAATTACAAAAGTGTGTTACGCCGTTATCGAGAACTCGATATCATCAAACGCTTCGCTGGAATGCCTTGGTACCATAATGCGTTTTTGAGTTGTAATAGAGCACAACAAGACGGTACAGCCTGGTGCGGACAGTGTCCAAAATGTCTCTTTACCTATATTGGTCTATCGGCATTTTTGGCTCCACAAAAAGTGGAGGCGCTATTTAAAAAAAATCTTCTCACGGACGAGGGGCTACTCCCATTATTGAAACAATTGAGCCATCCCTCACACGACAAGCCATTCGAGTGTATCGGGACAAAAGCAGAAACGCGGGAAGCGCTATCGCTTGCAGTAGCAAGCTATCGATCACATAACATGGCTGTGCCGCCGTTACTTCGTTATGAAATTACCTGAACCCGTATGCATCCTTGGACTTGGTCGCGAGGGTATGTCAACATACCGATTTCTTCGCGCGTCAAATCCGACAATGAAACTTCTGTGCGCTGATATACACCCAAGGAATAAACTCGACGCCGACTGGGTACGCATGACCGCACAAGACGTCAATACGACTTTTATGACCGGATCCACATATCTTGAGGCCCTTTCTGCCTCCGCCACTATTGTTCGCTCCCCGGGGATATCGCCATTCATTCCCGAGGTTCAAGCTGCTCGTAAAGCTGGAATTATTTTCACATCGCAAACACAATTATTCTTGGAACAATACCGAGACAAAGTCATTGGGGTCACCGGCACGAAAGGAAAAAGTACCACCGCTTCATTAATTGCACACATACTACAAACAGCGAACATACCAGCACAGCTCCTTGGTAATATTGGTATACCGCCGCTCGATGCCGTTGCCGACAAGCAGCCAACATGGTTCGTGCTCGAACTTTCAGCCCACCAACTCTACGACGTAACAATCAGCCCACATATTGCCGTTATTCTTGATATTACCCAAGAGCATCTGGACTACTATCCTGACCGTGTAACATATATTGCAGCGAAGGGCTCAATGACTCGATATCAAATGAATGACGACCATGTCATATATTCCCGTTCATCTGATACGGTACTACGATTAGTGCATAACAGCCATGCACACCGACATCTTTGGAGTTGGGGGCCAGCAACTGACGCAGCGATCTGGGAGGATGATCAACGCATTGTATTACATGGCGAGCATCTGATAGCTATCCACGAGATACCGCTCCTTGGTCATTTTAATCTCGCCAACGTCATGTCTGCGGCCATGGCAGCATCCCTTGTTGGCGTTCCGTCAACTATTATTGCACAAGCTATTCGTTCATTCCAACCACTTCCGGTACGGCTTGAGAAGGTTGGAACATATAATGGCATTACGTTCTACGATGATTCACTCGCGACGACGCCCGAAGCGACCATCGCAGCACTTGATGCCCTCGACACACCTGACCAAAATGCTAGCGCTGTCGGCAGCATAATTCTCGGAGGTCACGAACGAAATGCAGATTTTCACAGTCTGGCAGAACGTCTAACTAAATCTTCAGTAAAAACTATTATACTATTACCGACGGTAGGGAAACGAATTGAGCAAACATTACTATCAAACGAACCAGACTTTGCCACTACCCACACCGTTATCCACGCCGATACCATGGACGCAGCAGTTCAAGCTTGTTTTGAACATACTCCTCCTAACAGTATATGCCTTCTTTCCACAGCAGCCCCAAGTTTCAGCATGTTCAAAGACTATCAAGAAAAATCAAAGGCATTTCGAGATGCTATTTTGAATTATCGTAATCCATCGCAACGTAGAATAAATCAATGACTCCGTACTACTCAAACCATGCACACAGATATCGATCGCAACGACACATACAAGCGCCGCCGAAACGGATATGGAAACCGATACTGTTGATCGTAGCACTCTTGATTATAGCGGGGGAACTCACATACCTATCGCTGTGGAGCGCGTGGTCCGCCGTTACGGTATGGGGTATCACCACCACAGAAAATAGCCGTCTTCCGTTGGAGCGAATCTCAGCGGAAATCGAACTGCTTCTTACGCACACCCATGCAACAATTATTCCAAATAATAATATAGTCTTTTTCCCACGCACGCTTCTCTCAAACCAACTCCGCCAATCGTACCCGGAGATCCATACAGTAACAATTCAACGAAATCTCCTACAACGATCAGTAACGATCGACCTTCTCCCGCGCACAGAAATCGCGCTGTGGTGCGTAGAACCTGCAGCGTGCTATTTCATAGATAACGAATTCATGGTGTTTCGCCAAGCGCCCCAGACAGAAGGAGTGCTGCTAACCCATGTAACTGATACATCAAACACGCCAGTCGCCTTGGGTAAACCGCTTCTGCATGGTAAACTAATAACAGCGATCATTGCCATAAAAGATCGCCTTGATGCGATTGGTATTACGGTAACGGATGCACTGGTACACGATCCGCCTGATATTACACTGAAAACAAGCGCTGGATACGAGCTCTATTTCGACACCGAGGAATCGCTTGAAAATCAAGTCAATAACCTCAAGCTGATTCTCGAAAAAGAACTAAACCCAATGCCGGCAACTTTGCACTATATAGACCTTCGGATCGACAACCGCATTTATTATAAATAGCTCGACTTCGCATCACATATCATTATTCAGCCATGTTTTCCGGACATTCATCTGCCTTACGTTGCGCACATACACTCGCGCCACTGTCCCAAGAGCAGCAAGTTCGTGCCCTGGAAGATGTTGCGCGTGTACACAATGTGTATAAAGCCTTTTCTATAGCACATTTTGTCGGAGACCCCTGGGTACTCCAGACGCTTAAATCGCGCCTGAAAGATAAACACTACCAGGAACTTGTTGACGCGCGACGCCTGCGCCAGCTTCCTTGATATGTGACATGACATTTAATACTCTCATTTTTCTTTTAACCCTCATAGCAATCCTTTCGATTGTAGTGGTTGGCACGATGATCTTTTTCTATGCGTTCACCACGCAGCGGCGACATATT
>MHXC01000012.1:0-4295 GCA_001824325.1 Parcubacteria group bacterium RIFCSPHIGHO2_01_FULL_47_10b | reverse complement strand
TGTCGCTACCAACGCCGCAAAAAACAGATGACTATCTGAAGCATATCGAGATGCTACTCGCCGTATTAAGCGGCTTACGCGAACAACGCCACTTCTGGAGACTACTCATATTTGACCGGCCACATATATCGTTTGAGGCGTTGGCGCGCAAAACAGGCATTGAGTTATATCTAGCATTTCCTCGCGATTTTGAAGAGCACGTTCGGAAATATGTATATGGTGTTTTTCCTGCAATAGCCCTCGAGGAAGTCCCGGAATATGCATTGTTCCCGAAACACGCGCATGCAGTTGCGGGTTCAACATTCACCCTCAAGGAGGATTTTTTGTACCCCGTGCAAGCGCATCGAGCTGACCCTGATGTGGTGCCGCTGCTTGGCCTGCTTCAACAGTACGCGAAACAGCTCAAGGCCGATGAATCAGTGCTCTTTCAATTGCTTATCCGCCCCGAAGATCAAAGCAAAAACAAAGTTGCCATTGAGCGTATTCGGGGAATTCATCTTGGACTACAATTTACGAGCGCAATTCGATTCAAGGCGAGCAAAATTTTGTATCAGTCAAATGTAAGACTCTTGATAATCGCAGGGACTGAAAAACGCAGTTATGCCATGGCAAATGAGCTTTCTGATCAGTTTATCAGGGACACGACCTCAACCACAAACCGATTTATCGCCACGCAGCCGTCGTCAGGTGAGCTTGCATATAACGCAACGTTGCGCATGTTTATTGAAGCCGAAATAGCGACATTAAGCACTGCTGAACTGGCGCCGCTTATTGCGCTGCCGCATCGCGCGCGAACAAAACTCCCATCATCAGCCCGCTCTGATTGGGTCCAAAAACGCTTCACCAAGCGCTCCGCTCTCGAGTTAACGCTTGGCAATCACTACCACAATGGCGCTGCCACACCCATAGGGCTCAAATATGTGAAAGATCGCCGTTCACATTTTTATACCATCGGACAGAGCGGCGCAGGGAAGTCAACGCTTCTCGCGAATATGATTGCTCAAGATATGCATGCTGGGCATGGCGTTGGTGTCATTGATCCACACGGCGATTTAATCGAGCTCGTATTGGGACTCGTTCCGGAGCGTCGTATCGACGATGTGATTGTGTTCGACCCAAGCGACACTGAACGACCCCTGGGAATTAACATGCTTGCGTGGGAACATGAAAATGAAAAGGATTTGATTATCCAAGATATGCTTGGCATTTTCTTCAAGCTGTTTCCGCCAGAACAAGTCGGCCCAATCTTTGAGCACCAACTCCGCAATATCATGCGCACACTGATGCTCGACCATAACGGTACGCTGGTTGATATTCCGCGAATACTCGTCAATACAACGTTTCGTGACCGTATGATTGCGGGCTTGCCAAGTACCAAAAATGCCGATACTGATGACGCACATGCTTCATCAGCACAGGATCTACGCGATTTCTGGATCGAAGAACAAAGTAAGCCCAGCATGAATGAAGGCGAGTTGGTGCAATATCTGGTGTCGAAACTCGGCCGTTTCACGGAGAATGCTGCAATACGAAATATTCTTGGTCAGCCAGTACCGAGCTTTTCTGCGAGCGACGTGATCAATGGACGAAAAATATTGCTCGTCAACCTCTCCAAGGGCAATATCGGCGATTTATCCAGCGCACTTCTAGGCCTTGTAATCGTCTCAAAGCTGCAAATCGCATTGCAACGACAGTCCAAGCTCCCCGAGCCCAAGCGACCTGATTTTTACTTATACATCGACGAATTCCAAAATTTCACTACTGAAAATATTGATTCTCTGCTGTCAGAAGCGAGAAAATACCATCTTAATTTACACCTCGCGCATCAATTTATTGCGCAGCTACCAGCCCGAACCCGCAGCGCCATTTTCGGCAATGTGGGTACCATGGCTGCATTCCGAGTAGGCGTTGCCGATGCAAAAATCATAGCGCAGGAGTTTGCCCCTCATATAGAAGAATATGACTTGATCAACGCCAATAATTACGAAGCATATGTACGGGTGCTCATCGGCGGCCGGAAGTCAAAGCCGTTAAAAATAGCCACACTGGAGCCACCGCAACCAGACCGCCACCTCGCCGAATCTATCCGCCAGCGCTCCCGATTGCGCTACGGCCGTCCCCAGGTAGACGTCGAAACTGCCATTGCGCGGCGGGCTAAACTCGCGTAATATCGAACTATGGCGCTGGCATTGTATCGAAAATACCGACCGCAGACATTTGAAGAACTTGTCGGTCAGGACGCGGTCAAAAAAATACTCACGAATTCGCTGAAACAAGGGCATATCGCGCATGCCTATTTGTTTGCGGGACCTCGAGGCGTAGGAAAAACAAGCGCGGCGCGGCTTTTTGCGTATGCGCTGAATAATGTGGCTCCGGGCGACACTGCCGGCGCTGGCTTAGATATTGTCGAAATCGACGCGGCATCCAACCGCGGCATCGATGACGTCAAGGCGCTACGCGATGAAATTCGCACGGGTCCTGCACACTTGCCATGGAAAGTGTTTATTCTGGATGAAGCCCATATGTTCACGAAAGAAGCCTTTAATGCGTTGCTCAAATCGCTTGAGGAGCCGCCCGCGCATACGGTGTTTATCCTCGCCACCACTGAACCGCACAAGATAATCCCTACCATTCAATCACGGTGCGTGCGACTGGACTTTCACCAGCTCTCAATTGCCGATATGGTGGCACGGCTTGAGCAGTTAGCGAAAAAAGAAGGAGTGGAGGTCGAGGAAAAAGGCCTGAAAGCCATCGCCATCAATTCCAAGGGCGGCATGCGGGATGCGGAGACGCTGCTGGGAAAAGTGCTTTCTTTAGGAAAGCCGAAAATCACCTTCGATGATGTACGAGACACATTGCGGCTCATTGACGATCATTTGATTATTCGGCTTGTTGAGTTGCTGACGAAGGCCGTCGCAAAAGGCTCAAGTACTACTGATACGTCTGAATCAATGTCTACTCATAGCCCCGAATCGCTCGCGCCAGCGCTCGAATACATCAACGGCCTGACCCACAAAGGCGTTGATATGCAGCAGTTTTTGAAGAGTCTTGTTGAATATGTCCGCAAGCTCGCACTCGTCAACACCAGCGAATCCTTAACCACAATCATCGCCGATGAATTGACCAAAGAGGAACTAGGTGTTATGGTAAAGCAATCAAAGGCATTCACAAATACGCAGTTATTAGTGTTATTGAAGGTTGTTATGCAGGCATTGGAAGACGTTGATCGCTACCCCTTGCCGCATATGGCGTTGGAGGTCGCGGTGATGGGGTGGGAGAGGTAGGGTACAAGCGAGTTTTTTGACAACTACGAACCTAGGATGTATGATTATCATTGTATAACCCTTGGTTCTATATGAATTCGAAAATTATTGAAAAACAGTACGCAATTGCTTTACGCAAAAAAGCATATACATATAGTGAAATCCTGAGAGAGATTCCGGTTGCAAAGTCAACGCTTTCTCTTTGGCTCCGAGAAGTTTCTCTTGCGAAACAACAAAAGCAACGCATCACATTAAAGCGAGTCGAAGCACAAAAGAGAGGCGCACGGCGGCAGAGAGAAATACGTGTACAAAAAACAAAACGTATTCTGGCTGAGGCGTCAAGAGAGCTGGGCCATGTCTCTGCACGCGACCTATGGATGATTGGCATCGCGCTATATTGGGCAGAAGGAAGTAAGGAAAAGGAATACGACGGTAGAGTTGTCGGAACTCGGGCTGAATTTTGCAACACTGATCCAAAAATGATTCAAGTATATCTAAGGTGGTTGCAATAAATCTGCAAGATCGATAGAGAGTCAATTGATTTCTCAATTTCACTACATGTTACATCTGCCTCAAAGTTGGGTCATGTGCAGCAATTTTGGAGCGATGTGACGGGTTTCCCTCTCGAGCAGTTTCAAAAGGTTCAATGGAAAAGACATAACCCGAAAACAAAGCGAAAAAATATCGGAAATAGTTATAATGGTTTGCTCATTATTGCTGTCAAAAAGAGTATTGATATTACACGAAGGATACGCGGATGGAATAACCCAACAAATACAATATACTGCCGGGTAGACTAATGGTAAGTCGGCGGTCTTTGAAGCCGCGCCAATCTAGGTTCGAACCCTAGCCCGGCAATACTTATCAAAAGCAATCATTGTTTCGGGTGACGAAGATTTTTACTGCCTGCATGAGTATCTCCAAAAAAATCAGAAATTGTTACATATCATTATTCCAAATCCCAATAAGTACTCAGCTCTACTAAGTACCCATCCACTATCTTTTTTGATACAATAGACGCATAACAGCCCT
>MHXC01000011.1:6713-17783 GCA_001824325.1 Parcubacteria group bacterium RIFCSPHIGHO2_01_FULL_47_10b | reverse complement strand
CCCTTCAGCGGCAATTTCATTCGATCAAATAAAATCTCTCGCAATTGCTTGGGGGAGCGGATATTAAATTCGACGCCTGCTTCTTGGTACACCTGTTTTTCAAGCGTATCCACATAGCCGCCAAGTTCATCTGAAAGCTCTTTCAACAACGCAGGATCCACTTTCATCCCATGCAACTCCATGGCAGCCAACACTTCGACAAGCGGCATCTCGATCGTATCGTGCACCCTGGTTAATTCTAGTTTTTGTAACTCTCTCTCAAGTTTCGGTCGGGCTGTCATGAGTCGTGCTACCATGCATAGTAGTTCATCATCAGTACCTACCCTCTCTTGCTCTGTGCCCTCGCCACCGCCCTCAATCCCCGCCGCATACTTTTTTAAATCATACGTTTTCAGTCCCGGCTTAATCAGCCACGCCGCTAAAAATCCATGAAAGTCGAACCCTCGCAACGCAATCCCTTCGCGTTGTAACAACTTCATAAACGCCTTGCTTTCAAATGCCTGTTTCACAATGTCTTCATCTTCAAAAATATCGCGAAATTTCGCTACGTCGCTCACCGGCACTCGATATATATGTCGCGCATCCCAACCAATCAAAAAATTACTTGCGCTCGCCGCGCGGGCTTCGGCATTGACAGCCCCTGTGGCATCGCTATACCCAAACGTAATAATCGGCTGTTTTTCCAGTAGTTTCGCTAATGCCTCTGCGCCAGCATATGTCGCATACCGAACCATGGCGCTCGGTGACACTGCAGTAACAATTTGTCCAATCCCCAGCCGCTCCAATAGCGACCGGAATCCATACTGTAATAATTCTTTCTTCACCGCGTCTTTATCAAACTCCTTCCATGCTGCATCTTTCAACGAAACCGTAATTGGCACCGCGCATTCGATCGTAGCCAGCTCCTTCGAGAACAGTGCGGTATCTTTATGCTCACGTAATTTATTCGCCAGCGCGGGTTTGATCGAGTTATCGTCCTTTTCCAATACCTGAAACACGCCTTCGAGCGTTTCAAATCGCGTCAATAGCTCACTCGCGCCTTTTGGCCCCACCCCAGCAACCCCGGGAATATTGTCCGAGCTATCGCCCACAAGCCCCTTATAGTCAGCCAGCTGATCGGGCCGCAAGCCAAACCGCTCCCGCACCGCTGCCTCGTTATACATCACTGTATCGGTGATGCCCTTTTTTAACGTATAGACCTTCGTGTGTGAATCAATCAGCTGTAGCGTATCTAAGTCGCCGGTAACAATGATCGTCTCAATGATACTGGCTTTTCCGCGGTCAGCGCCCCTGTCGCCAACCTTTCTGCCGCCCATTTGCCGGCTCACCGTGCCGATAATGTCATCGGCCTCAAACCCCGCCAATTCCAACACGGGCACTCCAAACGCCCGCAGCACACCCTTAATTTTCGGTATCTGCTCGATCAAATCATCTGGCGTCTTTGACCGCGTGCCCTTGTATGCCGCATATTTCTCATGTCGAAATGTCGGCTTATCAAGATCAAAGGCCGCAACCAAATAGTCCGGCTTCAGCTCATCGAATAACCGAATCAACACCGACGTAAAACCATAAATCGCGTGCGTGGGATTCCCCGCACGATCAGTCAACACCGGCAACGCATGATACGACCGGTGAATCAACGCATTCGCGTCGATAATAACAAAACGTTTCTGAGCGCCCCTTGGCATTGTCATAGTTTAGTGACTCTATCAACCAATCATATCACGAAAGCTCCGAAAGTACCTCGATAACCTTGTATGCAGGTACACCGCGCGGATCAATCTCGGTAAAATCAATAATTCGATCCCATCTGGGTAAGCAAAGAAAACAGCATAAGAACTCCTGCTCCTCTCAAAATCACTGACGGCGAGCGACAAATGTCCAGCAGGGTCAAGTGACGTATGTTTCATAAAGATTATTTCTACAGGTCTTTAAGGGCTCGTTGTAAATCGTTGAATATACGCTGTAGAAAAGTCCAGATTCCGCTGCTTAATCATTGCGATCGCAACTGGTTTAGAATAACAGCAATTTTTTCTTTGATTGGCTTTAGATCATTGATTACAACTTCGTAGGTAAGCTCGAGATCTACTCCAAAATAATGGTGGATTAAAATATCTCGAAGTCCAGCCATTTCTTTCCATGGCAAATCTGTATATTTTACTCGCAATTCCTCTGGTAAATTTTTTACCGCCTCTCCAATAATCTCAAGCTGCCGAATTACAGCGTCGTGGGTTTTTTTGTCGCTTTTAAATTCAGCCAGAGAAACACCGCCCAGGTACTCATCGATACACTCGATGCTTTCGATGATATGTTCGAGGAAAATTATTGGGTTCTTATCGCTCATAAATTCTTTTTTCTTCTTGTAATATTCTTTCTCGAAGCTTTGGATGGACAGATGCATACGTAACGACGTCAACCACAGATCCAGACGCTGCAGTAAGATCATTCTTGAGCGAAATAAGGTTGAAGAGACTGCTCCCTGGTTCAAATTCGACCAAAACGTCGATGTCGCTTTCTACTCCGGCCATACCCGTTGCGACAGAACCGAAAATACCCGCCCTCACCACATGATGCTGCCTTAATATTGGACTAAATTGTTGCTTTATTGACTCAACCGTCATGCTAGTTCGAGCATACCACGCCCCTACTCATACCGCAACGCCTCTATCGCCGTTTTTTCAGCTGCCTTCTTGGCAGGATATAGCCCAAAAACGACACCAACCAACAGCGAAACGCCGAACCCCAGTAGCGCCCCGACCAACGGAAAACTAAAGTTCCAATTTAAATTCAGCCCCTTGGCTAAAACTACTGCAGACAACAGCGACAGCATAGTTCCCAAGAAAATACCAATCGCCCCGCCAGCGCCGGTGAGCATAATCGCCTCAAGTAAAAATTGTTTCGAGATGTCGGATTTCGTTGCACCAACGGCCTTTCGCAGACCAATCTCTTTCACCCGCTCGCTCACCGAGACAAGCATAATATTCATCACGCCAATACCACCAACCACCAACGAAATAGCAACTACAGATGTCAAAAAGATTGTTAAAACTTGAATAATCGTCTGGACCTGTGTTGCCAACCCCTGTTGGGTTTCGACATAAAAATCATCCTTGCTGGGATCGCTAATATTGTGGAGTTCGCGTAGCGTCCGCGTAATATCAACAACCGCTATATCCACCACATCCGCGCTACGTGCCTTCGCTAAAATTTCCTGATAATAGTCCGTACCCGTAATATATGTTTGCGCTGTCGTATAGGGAATAATAACGACCTCATCAACATTGAAAAAGAGCAGCTGGCCCTTTTTCGGCAACACCGCCATCACTCGAAACTTGTGATTCTTAATAGTGATATATTTCCCCAATGGATCAACATCGCCAAATAGCTCCTCCTTAACCTTTGCTCCAATAACCGCAACGCTTGCCCGATCGCTGATTTCTGCATCGCCAAAATATTCGCCCTGTTCCGGATATATGTTGAGCGTGTTGCCCATAAATTCCGCAGACCAGCCAAAAATCGTAGGGCTATAAGTCTCGCCACCGAAAGAAGCGCCGCCGGATACAAACACAACCGGCGCCATCGTTTCCAAATCAGGCACATTGCTTTTCTTAGATAACGCGACCAGATCACGCTTTTTGATCGAATCGGAAAATAATGTCTGCGCAATATCGGATGGGCCTGTTGGTTCTTGACCAGGACGAATTACGATCGTATCTGCTCCCAAACCCCCGATCTCCGTCAAAATCAACTTTTCCGCTCCAGACCCAATCGACACAATCAGCATTATGCCGGTAATGCCGATAACAATGCCTAAAATCGTCAATAGCGATCGGCTTTTACTCGCTTTGAGACCGTGAAATGCAGTTTTTACACTATATCGAATTTTCATATATTAATGGTGCTTGTCGCTTTCGATCTGGCCGTCTTTAATTTTGATCACGCGGTGTGCATATTTCGCAATGTTCACATCGTGCGTAACTAAAATGATCGTGTGCTTCAGCTTTTTATTTAATCCATCTAAAATTCCCATCACGTGCTCTCCCGATTTCGAATCCAGGTTGCCCGTTGGCTCATCGGCAAAAATCACTTCCGGATTATTTACCAAAGCCCGAGCAATCGCAGCCCGCTGACGCTCTCCGCCAGACAGCCGCGTCGGCTGATAATCAATGCGGTGTTCGAGTCCCACTGCCTGCAATGACTGAAACGCCACGTTATTCCATGTTTTTTCAGGGACCTTTGAATATGCCAGTGGAAGTTTCACGTTATCCATTACGCTAATACGCGAAAGCAAATTGAACGCCTGAAATACAAACCCCATTCTCTGGTTTCGGAACGCAGCTTGTGCTAGCTCGTCCATCTGCTCGACTGACTGGCCGTCAAAAAAATACGTTCCGCGGGTAATGTCATCGAGAAGTCCTAATATATGTAGCAGCGTTGATTTTCCCGATCCCGACGGACCCATAATCGCAACAAATTCCCCTTTTTCGATACCAAAGGTAATCCCCTTCAAAACTCGTGTGGCCACGCCATCGAATTCGAACGTTTTTTCCAGAGTTGCAACTTCAATTAAGGCCATAATAGCTCTACATGCTTCGGCCCCCCTCGTCTATAACCACCTGATCGCCTTCGTTGAGACCGGACACAATTTCGATATATCCATCCTGGCCCTTCAGCCCAGTTGTAACTTGCACTTCCGCTGTAACAGAAGTTTTCGTTCCTGTTCCGCCCCACACGCGCACAACTTTTTGGCCGTCTTTACTTACGATAGCGCGCTGTGGGATAGCCAAAATATCCTTTTTTTCAGCAGTCTTGATGTCGAGATTGGCAGTCATGCCTGATTTAACCCTATCATCGGTAGTAGCCAGTTGAAATATAGTTTCGTATGTAGGCACGCCTTCGATGATGGTTTCTGCCGGATGTATCCGTACCACTGTTGCCTCAAACGACTCGTCAAACCCAAATGCATCAAGCGTAAGATGTGCCGTATTTCCTACTGCAACTCTGGCAATATCCGCTTCGGGGACATTGGCGACAATCTCTAGATCTTGATTGGCAATGATCGAAACCACAACTTCGTTTGCAGAAACAATTTCTCCAATCTTTGCATCATTCCGTGTCACTACGCCATCAATAGGGGAGTACAATCGGGTCTTTTGCAGCCGCGCGTTCAACTCGGCAATTTTTCCAGCAGCATTTTGAACCTGTGCCCCCTGTATAGTAAGCTGCTCTGTAGTCGCCGGCGCTCGCTTCAAAAGCAACTCCTTTTCTGCTGCATTATATGCGCTCTGCGACTGATTCAGTTTCTCTGCAGCATTCTGTATAAAACTATCGTTCGCTGCTTTTTGCCCCGCAATTGCCTGTAACTTATTCGATACATTCGCCAGAGCCGTACTCACGGACACCTTTTCGCTCGCAAGGTCGCTTTTTTCTGTCGTTGACAACACATCTTTTATATTGACGGCGTCCAAAGCAATTGCAGTAAGCTCGAGTGCACTTTTTGTTTGCACAAGCAATCCCATTGTTCCATCTTGAGAAAAAGCCATGTTCGGAGCAGCGAGAGTTCTATACAATCCGCCGCTTAACATACCGATGCTTTCTGGCTGCCACCAATCAGCGTTTTCTACGCCAAAGAGGGCAAACACTGCCCTTCCCTTAGCTTCTGCAACAGCGGTATTATCTTGGTCTTTATAAGTAAAGTGATCGCCCTGGATTTGACTAATAGTAAGAAGCGCATTCTTGCCGACCGTAGCAGCCTTTGTTCCTTCTGATAGGCCACCGCTCAATGCGGTTTCCAAGTCTGCACTGGCCTTTGCGCTCACCCTTTCGACATTCGCCCGAGCATCGCTCAGTGCAATATCGGCATTTGAAAGATTTGTCTGGTCAACCGCTATCTCCTCCGGCCGAGCGCCTAACTGAAGCTCGAGTAATTTAGCCTTTTCGCCCGCCCATAAGCTCTGTGCCTGTGCGAGTTGCGCTTGTAGATCACTACTTGTCAGCGTAACCAGCACAGTGCCGGCCTTCACCATATCGCCGACACTAACGAATGATTGCTCCACCTTGCCACTTTGCTCAAATGCCAAGTCCATTTCATGAACTGACCGAACCCTCCCCGTTAAACTCACCAGCTCGACAATGTCGTGCTTCGTAACAGTAACGAGATCAAGTGCTTTATCTTGAGAACCGCTCCTATTGGCAATAGCGATAATACTGATAATAAGGACTGCAGCAACGACCATAGCCCACCGCTTCCAATGCTTTTTTATTCTGTGAATATCGGTTTTTTGCATACGTCTCAATTACGAGGTAGAGCGTTCATTCTAGCGTTTTTCTACGAAAAATCAATCTCTATTTCTCTCTCATCCCTCCTCCCCTCACGAAATTTCACTGTGTGTGCGCCTCGTGGCACCCGCGCCCCAACCCGTTCCGGCCATTCAATAGCAATAATACTTCGCGAGTCAGCTACAATATCATTGAAGTGGATCGCATCTAATTGTTCGCCGCCCTCCAGTCGATAGCAATCAATATGATAGAGCGACCCATTGAGTCCGGGAATGGGGTATCGCTGCATAATCGTAAATGTTGGGCTGGTCACTCGTGCGTCAATGCCTAGCCCCGATGCCAAGCCCTGCACAAACGTTGTTTTTCCAGCACCCAGATCGCCTTGCAACGCCAAAATCACCGGCCCTGTAACCGCGCCAGCTTGTATGTCCACCAGTAATTTCCGTCCCATCTCGGCGGCAATTTTTTTTGTTTCCTCGGCGTTACGGGTGCGTATATTCGTATTATTCTCAGCACGTTTCATAATATCATTCTAGTCCATATGATTGCTGGGCGCAAAAAAATCTTACAGCCGCGATCCTTGACAACCCCTATCGCCCCCAGTAGTCTATGCTGTTGGCAACGTTATTAGTAACCACGGCACAATCAATCCGCCCCCATGAAAGACTCCCTCATACAAGCAAATAAACTCATCTCACAAGCAACGAATATCCTCGTTGCTACTCCGAAAAATCCGAGCAATGATGCGCTTGCCGCAGCTCTCGGGCTCTACGATGTGCTGAATGAGCTTGGGAAAAAACCCCAACTAGTGGCTACCGGCGCATCCCCAGAAGCGCTCCAATTTTTACCCTCTTTCCAGAATATACAAACAACGCTCCGTACAACTGCCCAGCTCAAAATAACCCTAGACACAAAGAGAGCCCCGGTGCAATCAGTCACGTATGACATAGACGACAAAAACAACCTGCTCACATTTTCACTCGAAGTCGACCCACCAACAGACGCACCCCGAAGCGACGAGATTGTCGCCAACGCCGTTTCAACCGAGCTTATCCCGGGTACCATCGATCTCGTCATCACTGTCGGGGCAAACAACATCGAACAATTATCTGATATTCAGGCACAAAACAAACGCCTATTATACGACACGCCGCTCATTTCCATAGACAACAATCCGAATAATACCCAATTCGGCCAGGTTCATCTGCACAAAATTACAAGCGCATCGCTTGCTGAAATCGTCCTTTCGCTTATAACCGAATCAGCGCCACAGACGCTCACACCCCAAGCAGCCACTGCGCTTCTCGCTGGCATTATCACCTCGACGCGCAATTTCGAAAGCGCCCGCACGACTCCCGACTCGTTCCATGCGGCATCAGTGCTGCTGGAACATAAGGCAGACCAGCAGACAATTATCAAACACCTCTACCGAACCAAGTCGCTCCCACTCCTCAAGCTTTGGGGGCGAGCCCTTGGGCGTCTCGAGACAAAACCCGAACTTGGGTTGGTACATACATTCGTCACGCCGGACGATTTTATCTCATCAGAAAGCTCGTCAAAGGACGTGCCTCAAGTTGTCGACGAAATCGCCAACTCGATCAAAAATGGAAATCTCGTATTACTGCTCTGGCAGCCCGAAACGACGCGTCGCGTGCGAGGCATTTTATACAACGGAGAAGAGCAGCTGCGCCGGCTCGCAAAACCGCTTGGAGGCGTGCTTAAAAACCAAAAACTCGTATTTCGCGTACAATTCCGAGATATTCAGGGCGCACAACAGCACATATTCGACCTATTAGCCAAGGAGCTCTAGAAGTAGTACAATACAGGCATACATCTATGCCAGGGAGATATTCCTTTGATACGGATTTTGAGCGTGGTGAATATATTGGCCAAGTCACCCGCGCGCAAGAGGAACGGCTAACGCAGGAGCGAGCGCTTGCGTTACATTTGCCGTACGTCAATCTGCGAACATCTCCCATCGATCTTGATAGCTTGATTCTCATTCCCGAGCAAGAATCGCGTCGGGCGAAACTTGCCATTATTCAAAATACCGGCAAAAAACTCCACGTCGGCGTGTTTGACCCTCGCCTCCTGGAAACCAAAAAAACCATTGACTCGCTCCACGCCCAGGGATACATCTTCAACGTTATGGTCGTATCCGAGAGCTCGCTCAATAAAGCGTGGGAATTTTATACTCTGTACAAAGCCCCACAGTTTGCAGTTGAAGGCATTTTTCACATTTCTCGCGACGCATGGGAAAAATTCAGTCGCAAAGCGCACTCGATCCAAGAAGTCGGTTCTGAAATCGAACGCCTCACAACCTCAACGTCAGAGCTCATGGCAGCGGTCTTTATTGGATCATTCAAGGCAAAATCAAGCGATATCCACCTTGACGCCTATGACACACATACAACATTGCGCTATCGCGTGGACGGCGTTTTACATGACATCGCACAACTCGATCCGATAGTGTATCACTACGTTGTGTCTCGTATAAAAATTCTCGCGGGCCTCAAGCTCAACCTCCACAACACCAATCAAGACGGCCGCTTTACGGTACGCATCGAAGACGTCAAAGATGTGCCGAAAAGTAACATCGACGTTCGTGTTTCCATTCTCCCCAGCGGCCACGGCGGTGAAACCATTGTCATGCGTTTGCTCGGCGTTAGCGTCGTAGACCTTATCCTCAAAGAAATGGGCATGCACCCGGAACAACTCCGCCGTATTAAAGCCGCACTCGACAAACCAAACGGGCTCATACTAACCACCGGCCCAACCGGTTCCGGTAAAACCACCACGCTCTACTCCGCGCTCAACGAAATCAACAGTCCGGAAATCAACATTATTACTATTGAAAACCCGATCGAGTATCAAATCCCCGGCATCACCCAAACCCAAGTCAACGACCGCGAAGGGTACACGTTCGAACAGGGACTCTCCGCAATCGTCCGCCAAGACCCCGACGTTATTCTCGTCGGCGAAATCCGCAGCACTGACTCGGCTAATATGGCAATCAACGCCGCTTTAACGGGTCACTTGGTGCTTTCGACATTACATACCAACGACGCCGCCGGTGCTGTGCCGCGTCTCCGCAACTTAAATGTCCAGCGCTCGCTTATTCCCGCCTCACTGTCGCTCATTATTGCGCAACGCCTCGTGCGCGAACTCTGCCCGAAATGCAAACAAGAATACGACGTGTCAGTCGACATGAAAGAGGCAATGGTAAAAGCGCTCGCGCTTGTGTCGCCGCGCGCCAAAGTCACGCCGCCGGAAAATTTCACCAAAGCATGGAAAGCAGTCGGGTGTGAAGACTGCTTTGGCACCGGTTACAAAGGCCAAACGGGTATTTTCGAAATGTTCCCCATGGACGACATGATCGAGCGGCTCATTCTCGAAGACGCCACCTCGTACGACATCCGCAAAACGGCGATGGAGCAGGGGATGGTAACGCTGTTGCAGCACGGCCTATTGAAAGTGCTCGACGGCACAACGTCCCTCGAAGAAATCCAGCGCGTAGCCGGCGATGCCCGCTACATCGAAGAGCTCTATGGTAAGGCAGTGTTGGCGCTTTTGTCCAGCACGCTCCGCATTCCGAAAGACATTATTGCCGCGCTCACCAAAGACAACCTCCGAAAATCATTTATCGAGCAGCGGCTTGCCGAGGCAGACCTCGACGAGTTGCTCCATTGGTCAATGGCTGCGGCGAAGCTCATGGATGCCAGCGATATCCACTTCGAGCCAGGCAAAGATAATTTTGAAGTTCGATTTCGCGTTGACGGCGTCTTGCAACCGATCGCGGAGGTACCGAAAAAACTCTATTTGCCATTGATCGCAGAGGTGAAGGAGTTGTCCGGTCTCAAAGTCGGCACCTATTCCGAAATCCAAGAAGGCCGCTTTGCCGTAGAACTTGGCGACGCTACCTTTGACATCCGCACCTCTGTTATCCCCGGCGGCTACGGCGAAACCGCAGTGCTTCGTTTGCTCAACCCAAATATCGAATCTCTCAAGCTCGAAACGCTGGGCATGCATCCCAAAATACTCGCGCAATTAATGAAAGAACTTCGAAAACCAAACGGCATGCTCCTCAACACCGGACCCACGGGCGCCGGTAAAACCACCACGCTGTACGCGCTTCTGAACATGCTCAACACCGGCTCCGAGAAAATCATCACGATCGAGAATCCGATCGAGTACAAGCTCGCCGGCATCATGCAAACCCAAGTCAATCCCGACTCCGGCTACACATTCTCAACCGCGCTTCGATCGCTCTTGCGCCAAGACCCCGACATCATGATGGTAGGAGAAATCCGAGACTACGACACGGCGCAAACAGCGATTCAGGCCGCGCTCACCGGTCACTTAATTTTCTCGACGGTCCATACCAATGACGCGCTGGGTACCATCAAGCGCATGGACAACTTAGGCATTTCTGATCAAGACATTTCTGCTTCTTTGAACGTGATTATGGCGCAACGCCTTGTCCGCCGACTCTGTCCGGAATGCAAACAGCTCGACGACTCTGTCACCGATGAGCTCAAACAGAAAATCAACGAAGAAATTGAGCGATCGCCCAACAGTTATGTCGCCCAAGAACTTCGCGGGCAGCCCATCGCGATTTACAAACCAGGTCCCGGCTGCGAGATATGTAACGAGCAGGGCTACAAAGGCCGCATCGCCATCTATGAAATTTTGTTCGTCGACGAAGAAGTCCGACGGCTTATAGCCACAAGCGCACCGCTCGACGAAATCAAAAAATATGCCGTGGAAAAGCTGGGCTTTGTGTCATTAAAA
>MHXC01000011.1:0-6625 GCA_001824325.1 Parcubacteria group bacterium RIFCSPHIGHO2_01_FULL_47_10b | reverse complement strand
TTCGCCCCTGAAGGCGGTGGAGTCCGGAGGCGTACAATGGCACGCGACTCTGATAACTAATTGAACTATTATGAAAATCATTGCCCGAATTTTCTTGATATACTCAATCGTTGCCCTTATTTTGAGTATTGCCATAACTTTATGGGCTATTCTGGTTGAATTTGGTTTTCTTGGCAGTTGTGGAAGCCCGATCAGCACCTGTGACGCTCCATTTGATTTATTATTCAACGAAGCGAATTGGCTATTCGTATTCAATGTTGTTATTAGTATTCCATTCTTTCTTCTTTTCGGTATTGGGTTGCTCAGAAAAAAAACTCTCCCGTCTCGCACCATTTTCTATGGTATAGCGTTTCAAATCCTATCAATTCTTATACCAAACTCCCTGAAGGTTTTGGCTAAACTAATAAACTAAACTCCTCGAGGCAAAATAGGTTATGAAAAAATGGATGCATATTTTTTTCATTATTGCCCTGCTTTCTTTCTTGATGACTCTCTCTGGGATAATCTTCGGCCATTCATCTTGTGGAAGTCCCCCGCCGTCACTAGATGTTGACTGCCTCTTTCCCTTGCTTTCATCTCTGTTTAGCGGGTTTAGCCTATATTCTACCATTATTAGCGTTGTCCTATCTATCGTAGGTTTCCGTACAATAAAAAAATTCCCAAAAGATACAATTCGGACGGTATATTACTATGGAGTCCTATTTACCTTGTTAAGCTTGTTTATCATGGCAACGCTGAAACTTCTCTAACGTTGATTTTCAGCTAAAAAATGCTACAGTATACACATGGAAAACAGCCAACAATTGCCAGATTTCTTCCGTCCGATCATGTGGTCGTATGATTTGAGCCGCGTGTCGCCTGAAAAAAATATCACAGAAATTATCACAAATACCCTCAACGTTGGCATGTGGGAACATTTGAAGTGGGTAGTCGATTTCTACGGAAAAGAAAGGGTTCAATCCACCATTATAAATATCCCAGAAACCGCTCTGCGTCCTGGCGCCATAGCTTTAGCAAAAGCCCTATTTAACATTGAAACGCTAACCTATGCATCTCGAAGCGATAAAATCAGACAGTCGGCCACTATTTGAAAAACTTTCACGTTTTGAAGGTTTTTACTTGGCTGGCGGAACGGCATTAGCCCTACAAATAGGACATCGAATTTCGATTGACTTTGATTTATTCTCCTCAAAACCGCTCTTGACAGACTTGCTCGCAACTGCAGAAAAAGTGTTTAGCCAATCGATCGCCCCAAGTGTCAATAATGAAAGCGAGCTCACGTTTATTGTAGCTGGAACAAAGGTGACGTTCTTGTATTATCCTTTTCCTATTCTGCTAGAATTAGTACAGACAGAATTTCTACCATTACTGTCAGTCCCAGAAATCGCTGCAACGAAAGCGTACACCGTAGGCCGTCGTGCTTCTCTTAAAGATTACGTCGACTTGTATTTTATCATGAATGAGGGCCATTCCGACCTCAAACAAATTATTGACTTAGCCATTCAAAAATACTCCTCTGCGTTCGATGCAAAGCTATTTCTCGAACAGCTCGTGTACCTGAAAGATGTAGCGACGGAGCCAATTGAATTTATCAAATCGGCTGTTATCTCTCAAGACATCGAGCTTTATTTCCAAACAAAAATTCGTGAAAGCGGGTTGATCTAGGATGTGGCGGTGGGGTTGACGTGACATTATAAATTAATAGCTGATCTATATATAAACATTGTATAGACTTATACATATGAATACGATAGTCCAAAAGTGGTTATGAAAATTATAGAAACGAATAATACTCTTTTTGAAGTATGAAAATCCTAGCCGGCATCTTTTTCCTGTCATCGGTTATCGGTTCTGCGTTAGTAGCTATTGAAACAATCGGCTCTTATTTCGTCGATAATCTTGCGATTTATCCGTGGTACGAAACCCTTGTCGCTATGTCCATTGCAGTCGGTGTCGCCGCCCTCTTTTTTGCAGTGTTTCTTTTTATTCCAATTGTTGGAGGACTAATAATATCTAAGCGTCCCCCGACAAAACCTCTTTATTGGGGGACGGCATTCATTATCATCGGACTTCTTGTTTTGTTTGTTTGAGCGCTTTTTTTATACAACAAAAAAATCCCCTTACCTGCAGGCAGAACCTAGAGAGTGACGCGGGACTGGCCCGCGGAAAGAATCTACCAAAGGAATGTCCCAGCGGGGCTCGAACAAGCGAGGCGCCGGGATGCACCCACGCTCTATCTTAGACTCCTTGCCTGCCTGCAGGTGAGAGGATCTTGTGCTACAATACTAATAGCAACAATAGAACACCCGCCTGTAAGAACAGTGCGGGGCCTCATATAGCTATCTCTCAGATCAGTTGTGTGGATTGGTATAGTGCCAATCACCATCTATCCTAATATGATGGTATTATAGCAAATAATCCTGAAATGTCAAGTAAATCTGTAGTGTCCCAATTGAATAAAGCAGTTCCGTCGTTTGATATGGCGCTTCGTCCGCAAACTTTGGACGAGTACGTTGGCCAACCCCAGATCAAGCAGAACCTTTCTATTGCGCTGCGCGCGGCTAAGCAACGACATGAACCGCTGGAACACGTGTTGCTATACGGCCCGCCGGGCCTCGGCAAAACATCGCTTGCATATGTTATTGCGCACGAAATGGGCGGAAACCTAAAAATCACCTCGGGTCCTGCGCTCGAGCGGGCGGGGGACTTAGCGGCGCTGCTGACCAACCTGCAAGCAGGCGACATCCTGTTTATCGACGAAATTCACCGACTCAACAAGACTATTGAAGAGGTATTTTATTCCGCGCTCGAAGAATTCACCCTGGATATTATTATCGGCAAAGGCCCGTCCGCTCAAACGCTAAAACTCGACCTCGCGCCATTTACGCTGATCGGTGCAACCACGCGCGCTGCCATGTTGTCGTCGCCGCTACGAGGCCGCTTCGGCATGCATTATCACCTTGATTTTTATAGCGAAGACGAGTTGGCACAGATTATTAAACGATCGGCAACGCTATTGCAAGTCGCTGTCGAGCCGCCTGCTATACAGGAACTTTCCCGTCGTGCTCGATTTACCCCCCGCATCGCAAACCGCCTCTTAAAGCGCGCCCGCGACGTCGCACAAGTCGAGGCAGACGGCACTATATCGCTCGATATCGCGCGCCGCACACTTGAACTGCTGGGCATCGACGATCTTGGTCTCGAGGCCCAAGACCGCCAAATCCTCCGCATCATTATCGAAACATTTGACGGTGGGCCAGTGGGCATTAAATCACTCTCGTCGCATACAGCCGAGGATATCCAAACCATCGAAGACATGTATGAGCCATTTCTGCTCCAGCGCGGGCTCCTTACGCGAACCCCAAAAGGCCGCAGTGTGACCAAGCGCGCCTATGATCACCTCGGCAGTTCGCTCGACCACTCAAACCTCGACCGCCGTAATCCTCTTATGTAACTCTATGTTCGCCATTGGACTGGTTGTGTACTTCCTCTTTCTCCTGATATTCCTCGCCGGTGTTGGCCTCGTGATCTATCACCTATACCGCTTTGGCCTCATTATCGAACACCAGCGCAATACAATTATCGTTGTCGTTATTATCATTATCGCAGCAGTCGCTATTGTAATATCGTCTGCATTATTCGCCGCAGTGCCATGGAATTCATGGAACCTTGGGGGTTCCGACAATATCGAGTTTAACCCTTACCCATTATGATCCCCCTCCCAGCCGATGAACCAATTATTATAAAAGCCCGCAGACACTGGATTATGCCGGCGTCGCAAATTGCTGTTACGGTATTATTGCTCCTCGTCGTATGGAGCGCAGCGATTGGGTTTGTTGTAATAGCTGATCTTCGGCCGTTCTTCCGAGACCTAATATTGTGGGGCGCCTCATTGCTCACATTATTGATCGTGTTGCAATATTTTATCGCGTTCATGAATTACTATTTGGATGTGTGGGTCGTCACCACAAAGCGTGTTTTAGAAATAGAGCAGCATGGCCTATTTAATCGTGAATATTCCGAGTTTACACTGGATCGGGTGCAAGACGTCTCGATCGAAACCAAGGGCATGTTATCGACATTTTTGAAATTCGCCGACATCCATATCCAAACAGCAGGCACAAACCGCGACTTTTACTTCCGCCAAGTCCCTCACGCAGACCAAGCCAAAGACGCCATTCTTCAAGAGTGCGACCACTATATGTGTAGCTTGCGCGGCGAGCCGGATCGGCACCATGATGATGTGCCGCGGAGCGGTCTATAAAAACGATAAATGAGGTATTGACTTTCGTATTTAGTTGGTATAAACTGTACATATATGTACAGAAAACAAAAACGACGCATGCGCAATGATAGCCGTTTTGCGACATTGGCGCGCATCGGCGAAATGGCGTTTCATTCGAACGATCTTGCTAATGCATGGGGTATTACAAATACAAATACCTTGCACACCACGCTCAAACGCTATTACAAGCGCGGACTGCTCTATCGTGCCTATAACGGTTTTTACACGCTCAAACCAATCGCATCAATTAACCCGCTCTATCTCGGACTAAAGGCGCTCCATTCATATGGCTATATTAGCACGGAGACGGTGCTGGGCAACACGGGTATTATGCAGCAGGGTATAGCGTATAATACGTTGGTTGGCTCGGTCTCGAAAACATTTCACGTTGGCCAAAATCAATACAGGGTTCGCAAATTGGCAGATCGCTACCTTTTCAATGACGTTGGTATCGAAACCAAGGACGGCATCCGCATGGCAACACCCGAGCGTGCCATTGCCGACCTGCTCTATTTTAATCCCCGTGTCTATTTTGACGGGCCTATCAATTGGCCACGCGTCAAAGCAATCCAAAAAACGCTTGGGTACCCATTTACACCAAAACGTTATACTACGCCATCATGATCATCCCCGCGCCACAAGACGCGCTCCATAAGGCATGGATGTACCGGCTTTTGTCAGCTATCTACGACGAACCAGTGCTCGCCACATTATTATATTTCAAGGGCGGCACCTGTGCTGCAATGCTTGGCTGGCTGGATCGTTTCTCTATTGATCTAGATTTTGATTTCGTGGGTTCTAAAAGCGAACTACCCGAAGCCCGCGCGGCGCTTGAGCGCATATTTTCTCATTTAGGCTTGACGGTGAAAGACTACAGCAAGCGAGGTTTACAATATTTTCTCAAATACCCAGGCAAACTAGAATTCCGTAACACGCTCAAAATAGACGTGACATTTCCGCCTCCTGCGAGCAATCAGTACGATACAGTGCAGTGCAGCGAAATTGACCGTGTTATAACAGCTCAAACAAGGGAAACAATGTTTGCCAATAAACTTGTGGCATTAATGGACCGCCATACAAAAACCGGTGGCATTGCAGGTCGCGATCTCTATGACATCCACCAGTTTCTCGTGCAGGGATTTGGGTATAATGAGGCGGTGATTACGGAACGAACTGGCATGGAGCCCAAGCAGTTCTTCGAGAAACTCGTCGCGTTCATCGATCACACAATTACAGACACCATTATTTCCCAAGACCTCAACCCATTACTTCCGCCTGCGACATTCCAGTCCATCCGAAAAACACTAAGGTCGGAAACCCTTGCGCTGCTACGCGACCTTATTCGCAGCCTATAGAGAAAATTTTAACCTTCGAAATATATAATGGAACGCCTCGAAGACGCAGTGTAATTTTCGTTACTCTTATCCACAGTCATTCGTTGACAAGCCCCCCCCCCAAGCTAAAATAAGGGTATAATAAATAATTGCCTTTTTATGCCATTTCAAGAAGGACAAAGTCCTAGACAGGAAAGTAAAACGGGTCTTACGCCCGAAGAATTAGAAGAGTATAAACAACTTACCCACGAACTTGCTGACGACGTTTCCGCAATGGAGTACGTGCTTGTTGAAGGCAAAAAGGCTGACGTTGATACTCGCCTGGCGAAACTCTCTTTAGAAGAGTGGTCCACAAAACAGAGACGACTTGAGGATCTCAAGGCAAAAATGCCTCACGAAGAAACTATGCTCGAGATGTTTTTGAAGAAGAAAGAGGGGTCGGATGGAACAGAGTAGACCAATTCCACCTGAACTTCTTCTTAATAAATCGTTTTCCTTTTCGGAGGATAACGCTATTTTAAGTTTTAGTCCTATGCCTCGCATAATTTCTAACAAAACACTGGATTTTTCTCAAAAATAAGGTATAAATGAAACGATAGTTGTCTTTATTTAGCCGCGCATGGCTCGCCACAATAAATTCACCAACATCAAACACCGCAAAGAGGCGCAAGATAAAAAGCGTGGCAAAGCCTTTGCTAAGATAGCGCGAGATATTCGCAATGCCGCCAGACACAATCAAGACCCATCCAGCAATCCGCTCCTTCGCACTATGATCGAAAAGGCGCGCGAAGCAAATATGCCCAAGGAAAATGTTGAGCGCGCGCTGGCAAAAGCAGCCGGAAAAACATCGGGCCAGTTTCAATCATTTACCTTTGGCGCTTTTGGCCCTGGCGGCATCGGCATAATCATCGAAGGATCAACCGACAATCACAATCGAACATTGGCTGAAATTAGACATACGCTTGCTATCCATGGCGGCAACCTCGCAGACCTACACGCCGTAAAC
>MHXC01000010.1:152-10750 GCA_001824325.1 Parcubacteria group bacterium RIFCSPHIGHO2_01_FULL_47_10b | reverse complement strand
TGAGCGCGACAGGGTCCATGCGTCGCTCCTGTGGAACATTTACCTGTCGTTGCTCCTGATTAACGCTCACATCTGCCTTATTCGGATTCGTTACCACGATCCACCCATTACTCCCAAGTTTTTCTAGTGCTGACTGAAAGGCCTGCTGAATCACAAAGGCATCAACTTCTCCTTGCGTGTCAGGTACATTGATAATATGCCCTAATTCTTCTAGGGTTTTTTCTCGAGCGAAGTCCAACATTTCCTCGCTAGGCAATGGATGTATCCGAGGACCGGGTAGATTGTCTGGCAACACTGCTTCTAACTCTTGGGCTGCCTGTCGCAAGTTACTGTTATCCGATTCTACATATGTATGATTTGCAGCTCGAAGAGAGCGAACCGTATAGGCGAAGACTTCTAGAGACGGGCGTCCATAGATAAATTGCGAATAGCGTTCGAAGCGCCTTGTATCGCCTCCTGCTGCAGCTTTTAGCATCCGTACCTCTGCTATTTTTTCGTTTAGTCGCCAGCGATATGCTTGTTTGACCACCTCCATCTTTTTTGGGTCCCCAGTTCCTTCGGCTTGGCTATTTAATATATCCTCTTTAAGGCGACATAGGGCATCTTCTTTTCTCAGCAAGACACTCTCATTGAGTTTAGGATAGTCCAATGACGGATTTTGAGTCTCGCCAGCCTCAAATTTCTTTCGCTCCTCTTGGCGGAACTGGCTATCCCCATCAAGGTATTCGTAGGCTTGAAATGATCCAGCTTGCTCAAATCGATCATACCACTCTTTGTCGAGCGGTTCAGACTGTGGGGCTGGCGCCCTCTCAAACGATTCGCCTCTGAGCATACCTTATTCTCGCACACCCGTTTCCCATTGTCTATTTCGAAGAGAATGACGGATATGCGGCTATCGATATCGTGATATTCTTGGTATACTTTTTTAGTGATCACCTACACTTTATTTATTAGGTAATTAGTAACGTATGACACCCGAACGCCTCCACCAAAACATCTGGAAATACGCCCTGGTACTCATCGCCAAGAAGCGCATCTTTGTTGCGATTTTGGGGGCGTATTATCTCACTATTTCCGGTGTAACGCCGCAGGTAATTGGTGTCATTTTACTGGCGTCCTACCTTGCCGGATTTATACTTGAAATTCCGAGCGGCTATGCGTCTGATAAGCTGGGACACAAACAGGCCCTCGTTATTTCGGCACTTTTATTCATATGCTCGACGCTTTTGTTTTTATTCGCGAACAATATCGCATTTTTAATACTCGGAGGGATTTGTATGAGCGCCGGAATCGCATTCCATAGCGGTACCGGCAGCGCGTTTATGCACGAAACGTTGCGGGGACTAAAGCGCGAGCATGAATACGCGCAGGTGATGGGGAAATTAAGCGCCATTGGGTTTGGCGTGCCGATCATACTCACAGTGCTTGTGCCGTTTTTCGTGAGCCGTACCAGACATTTTTTGCCATACCAGTCATTTGGTATGGCGTTTTTTTTGGCATTGGTCGGACATTTGCTTCATTAATGCTTGCGTATAGCGGGGCGATCAAGAAACGGCTGACGCTGCGCAGTTTTTTCGGGGTTCAACTGGTGTTGTTCACTGTTTTACTGTGCGTCCTTGCCACGGTACGCGTCTGGTGGGTTGTGGTTATCATGTTTATTATTATTAACGCTTTCCAGTGGGGATTGAGCAGGATTGACGAGGGGTTTCAGCTTGGTATCATACAATCGAGCAAGTTCAAGGCAACGCTGTTGTCTGCCGGATCGCAGATTGAACAGGCAGTTACCGCAGGGTTGAGCTTTGGCATCGGCTATATAGTTGAGCGATCGTCCTACCAGAACGGATTTTTGTATCTGGGCATCGGATTTCTTGTGGTGCTGGTGCCGTTGTATGTGTATATTGGGAGGAGGGCTAAGAAAGGAGCGTATTAACTATTTTAATGAATATGTCTATTGAGAACGTGCGCATCGCCTCCACCAAGGGCAACATTTTTGCAGCGATTCACTATCCGGAAGCGCCAACAAAACAGCTTGCAATTTTGTGTCCCGGATATTTGGATTCCAAAGATTACGCGCACTTAATGGGTTTAGCTGGTGTATTATGCGATAAGGGCTATACCGTGGTTCGTTTTGATCCGACAGGAACATGGGATAGCGAGGGCGATATTACAGATTATACCACCACGCAATACCTGGAGGATATTCGAAACGTGCTTGGGTACATGCTGAAGCAGGGGAGTTTTGAGAGTGTGTTGCTTGGCGGACATAGTCGCGGCGCAATGGTCTCGATCTTGTATGCAGCACGGGATCAGAGGATTTCGATGGTGGTGGCAATTATGCCTTCATCAGGACGATGGCGAATGCGGACACAAGAACATGACAAGTGGAAAAATGACGGTTTCAGCATTTCGACTCGAGACCTCCCACATAATCGAAACAAAAAGCGAACATTTCGAGTGCCGTATGCACACCTCGTTGACCGCAATTTGTACGATGCGAGCGTTGATGTAAAAAAAATTCATTCGCCAGTTATTTTGATTGCCGGGGAGCTTGATGATCTTGTATTACCCAGCGAGGTGCAAAAAATGTATGATAATGCGAACGAACCGAAGAAGTACACGATGATCCCCGGCATCGGACACGATTACCGGTTTCACGATGATGAAATTAAGATTGTGAATGGGGTAATACTGGAGCAGATGAAACAACTAAATGTTAGTGAATGACGAATGTGGAGGCTGAATCAGCTGGATAAACCGAAGAAGTAATGGCGTGTTTGTTTACGTATGAAAATATACATCGCCCACGAAAAACTTGACATTTGATTTTCGAAAATGCTTTAATAATAGCAGGTAGAACTACTATTGGAGCTGAAAAGGAGTGTTATGACAAAGCGAGTAAAGATTGCCAGGGGAGTTGTCAGACTAACCCGGGCTGTTTTGGATGCGACGGGCGTGAGTCAAAAGGAACTCGGAAAAACGGCTGGAGGCTTATCGCAGGCATGGATAAGCCAAGTGACTTCAGGTCAAAGAAAGAACGCTGATCAATCATGCTTGGCAAAGCTAGGAAGGGGACTGATTACGATTGCATTGCGGTTCAAGCTCGAAACCCCTACAGAGAGCGAAATACGTTCCTTGCTCCTAGAAAGCAATACCTTTGATCCTGTCCCACTCTTGGCACTGAAGTCGATGGTGGAAGGGGCGTTGCTTTCGAGTGGGTTGAACATAATACCCGATCAAGTGAAAACGTATATCCAAAAATCGGGATTCGAACGAAGGCTCTCAGAGACTTTACAAGTCTTCCGCTCACTTAATGCTGCGGTCGACGAGATGAATAAGTGACCAGACGAAGAAAAAAAGAGAGGGGACCATCATGGCTCGATGGCTCCTCTCTTTTAAATTGTGTATAACTACAGCAATGGTACTATGAGCGTATATGCAGCTTCCAAAGAAGGGATCGAACATATTACTTTCATTACAGCGCGACCTAAAAAGCGTCTCTGGCGTCGGGCCTGCACGACTGAAAAAACTTCACGAGTTGGGGTTGCGAACGATGTGGCAGCTACTACATCATTATCCGTCGCGGTATGACGATTTGCGGAATATGAAACGAGTGGTTGATGTGGTGACATCTAAGACAAGTGACAAGATTACGCTCACGGGAAGGATTGTGTCTATTCGAAATTTTCGTTCGCCGCGTCGCGGCTTGATGATTACTGACGCGGTGTTTTCAGATGAGAGTGGGTCTATACGGGTGGTTTGGTTTAACCAGCCGTTTCTAGCAGAGCCGCTGAAGGCGGGAACGCATGTGCGGTTGTCGGGAGTAGTGAAGATTGGTATGGGGAAGGGAAGTCGCAGTAGCACTGCATCATTGGTAAGTCCGGTGTATGAGATTATGCGACAATCAGAACATGCAGAGGAAGATATAGGTGATGGTGCGAACAGTTCCAGTGGTATTCATACGGGCCGATTGGTACCAGTGTATCCAGAAACAGCAGGCATCACGTCGAGATGGCTTCGTTATGTTATTCATAGAGAACTAGTCCCACTCCCTGATGAGTGGGACTACTTACCCGAAGATGTGCGATCAGTCGAGGGTTTGTGTGGGTGGGTTACGGCAATGAGGGAAATACACTTTCCTGCGTCACAACGAGACCTTGAGCGTGCGCGTCGGCGATTGGCATTTGATGAGCTATTATTGATCCAACTACATGTGCAGGAAAAAAGGCATGGGCGCACTGCCGCGACAGCGATTGCCTTACCATTTGATCAAGAACATATAAAAAGATTTATTGCGGGATTACCATTTCAACCGACGCTCGATCAAAAAAAAGCAGCGTGGGAAATTTTGCAGGATTTTGAAATTCCTCATCCGATGAACCGATTATTAGAAGGGGATGTGGGTACTGGCAAGACAACGGTGGTTGCAATAGCAGCAGCGCAAGTGATGTTTCATGGTATGCAGACCGCGGTAGTTGCGCCCACAGAAGTACTCGCTGAACAGCACTATAAAACATTTTTGCAATTCTTTGAAATTTTTAAACAGAGCAAAAATACTCGGATTGCACTATTAACTGGGAGCCAAGCGATGATAGGGAGTAGAGAGGTGTCAGCGCTAAAGGTGCGCGAGGGGCTTGCTGATGGGGGCATTTGTGTCGTTATTGGAACCCATGCGCTTTTTCAGGAGCGCGTGGCATTTGCGCGATTGGCTTTTGTTGCAGTTGACGAGCAGCATCGTTTTGGAGTGAGTCAGCGGGCGATGCTTGTGGGGAAAAAAGCATCAAATTCGAGAAAGGGTACTATCAAACAGTTTGGGAAAAAAACACAGCCGCATTTTCTGTCGCTTTCAGCTACACCTATCCCGCGGACATTAGCGCTAAGTATCTTTGGAAATATTGCTATTTCTCGACTGACGACTTTTCCAAAAGGGGAACGCCGGGTGACGACAAAAATTGTTGCGCCGCGGTACCGAGACAGCACCTATGAATTTATTCGTCAGCGATTGGCTCGCGGTGAGCAGTTATTTGTTATTGTGCCGCTTATTGAGCAGTCGAAAGTGTTAGATTTGAAAAACGCGCAAGAGGAATTTGCACGGTTATCCCGAGAGGTTTTTCCTGAATACAAAGTGGGTTTGGTGCATGGGCGGCTAGCATCTAAAGAAGTGAGCGAAACGATTCAGAAGTTTCGTGACAAACAGTTGGCAATTGTCGTGTCGACCACAGTGATTGAGGTAGGTGTAGACATTCCGGATGCATCACTCATGATTATAGAGGGGGCGGAACGGTTCGGATTGGCGCAGTTACACCAGCTACGCGGACGGATTGGACGGAATAACCAAGAGGCATATTGTTTTTTATTTCCGACTACGGCTGATCGGGCGAATAGTCAGCGGCTTAAGGCACTCGAGAAAAATGATGATGGATTTGCACTTGCAGAAATTGATTTGAAGTTGCGAGGGCCGGGGGAATTTTTGGGTGAGCGGCAGTCGGGCGTGGTCGGAGATGTACGACTTGCTGATTTGACGGATATGGTCGCAGTGCAGAAGTCGCGACAGTGGGCAGAAGCGTTATTGTCGCGGGGATCGATGCAGAAGACAAATCCAGATTTGTATAAATTAGTAGCAAGCAAGCGCCTATTGTCCTATATTGATTGATTAGTTTTCGATCTTTCTAGTTGTTGTACCGCCATGTCATCTTGCGTTAACGAAAATGTTCGTTTGGGTTCATCTGACCTGTGGTACGGTGGGTGAAGTATGCAGATATTCGATTCACTCATCTCATGGGTATACCCGCCGCGGTGTGTTGCGTGTGACAAAGATCAGTCGGCTGTTCTTGCGCGCGATGCTGCTCGGTTCGAATACCCGGAACCGAAAGTAAATCGATTTTTGTGTGCTGATTGTATGTTCTCGATAGGGGAGTGGACCCCAAGCTGTCCGTCGTGTAGGGCGCCCAGCGACGGAGGGTATCTATGTGGTTCATGCCTCGAGGCACAGCCGAGTTTTCCGGTATCTCGGTTGATTGCCTACGGGAACTACGATGATAGGAAGTTGGCTGTAGCCATAAAAGCACTAAAGTTTCGGCGACTGACGAAAGTTGCGGAGCCACTCGGAGAGTTGTTGGGCGAGCGGTTTCGGGAGCAGATTGCGATGTCTGATGTGACTAAGCGTCGTGTTGTGTTGACGCCGGTACCATTAAGTGCGCTGCGGCAGCGATGGCGCGGGTTTAATCAGGCACAACTATTGGCCGAGAATGTGGGGCGTGAACTTGCGTTGCCGGTGGAACTGTTGGCGCGGCGGATTGTCCATACAGCTCCGCAAACAAAATTGACAGAAGAAGCTCGAAAGCTTAATGTTGCCAATAGTTTCGCGAGCATAACGTCTGATCGATATGATTTGGTGGTGATTGTTGATGATGTGTGGACTACGGGAAGTACCACGTGCGCTGTTGCCGGGTGTCTGCGCGAGCAATGTAATGAGATTTGGAGCCTTGTACTTGCTGCGTAAATTGACGCTACAGCGCTTTGTTGTTAGACTGAAGCCGCTATGATTCCACAGAATCTATTGAATAAATTTACAGCACGGGCACAACAAGTGATGCACGAATTATCAAAGCAGGAATCGCCAACCTTGGTGGACTTTTTCCTAGCGCTTCATGCACAGCAAGGGTCACTGGGGAGCAATTTTCTCAAAGCACAAGGGATTAAGAGTCAACATATTGGGTTTTTAGTCCAACGGGCAGCAATGATACCTAATCGTGGTGCTAAGACAGATCTGGAAGAAGCAATTAAGCGAGCAATGGTTACGGCTGCGCGTCTAAACCAGCAACTGGTAGGAACCCAACACCTCTTATATGGCGTGCTCGTGCAAGCAAAGGATATGCCAGTGATGCAGGACTTTTTCAAACATTGCAAAAAGTCGCTTGATGCAGTTATTGGATCAATTGAAGAGGTGTTGCATATGGGGAGCCAATTTTCCGAGTTGTATGAATCGGCATTAGCAGGCGAGAGCTTGGATTTTGAGGAAATGGATGTGTATGATGACGAAGGTGAGTCCGAGTCTGAAGCGGGGCATCGCGGGTCGCGCCCGCAATCATTCTCTGCAGCGCGGAAAGCAAGGCGTCAATCAGTACTCGATAGATTCGGTATTGAATTGACAGCACTGGCACGAAAACAGCTATTAGACCCGTTGATCGGTCGAGACGAAGAGTTGCGGCGGGTCATACATATCCTGAATAGGCGGACAAAATCGAACCCAGTTCTTATTGGAGACCCTGGCGTAGGCAAGACTGCGATTGCGAATGGTCTTGCATATCGGATTGTGAGAGGGGATGTGCCATCTCTACTGGCAGATCGTAGACTTTATTCATTGAAAATGTCATCGATTCTTTCTGGTACGATGTTTCGGGGTGAGTTTGAATCGAAGCTTGAAGCCATCTTGGAAGAAGTGAAACGTGAACGAATATTGTTGTTTATTGACGAACTCCACACTATTATCGGCGCAGGAGCAGCACAGGGATCGCTCGATGCTGCCAATATTTTGAAACCAGCCCTTGCGAATGGAGACATTCAAGTGATCGGCGCTACGACCGTTGATGAGTATCGTGGGTATATTGAACGGGATAAAGCATTGGAGCGAAGGTTTCAGCCGATAATGGTTGAGGAACCGGATGAAGTAACAACTACGCTCATATTACAGGGGCTTCGGAAACGGTATGAGCAGTATCACCGGTTATCGATCGCAGATGAAGCTATTGCAGCTGCGGTGCGATTGTCAGCCCGCTATATCCCTGATCGATTCCTGCCCGATAAAGCAATTGATCTTATAGACGAGGCAGCAGCCCGACTCAGGAGTGCCTATACGTTGTCTGGAGAGTTTCGAACTCTGCATGAATTAAAAGATCGCGAACAATGGCTGGAAGAACAAAAGGAACAAGAGATCGACAAGGCATCGTACGACCGTGCATTTCAACTAAAAAAAGAAGAAGAGGCAGTTCGTAACGCAATCAAAGAAATTCAAAGCGTCATAAAGATTAAGGAAGCGGCGACTGATATTACGCTGACTGCACAGCACATTCGAGATGCGGTTTCAGGTATGACGAAAATCCCCGTATCGCAATTGTCTGATGATGAACGGGTAAAGCTTGGCGATCTTGAAAAACGATTAAGCACCTACATTGTTGGCCAAGAAGAGGCAATTGATACGATTGCGCGCGCTGTGCGGCGAGCACGAGTTGGGTTGAGTACCGGCAATCGACCTCTCGGAAGCTATATCTTTATGGGACCGAGTGGAGTAGGGAAAACGGAGCTGGCGAAGGTATTAGCACGGGAAGTGTTTGGGCGCGATACGTTAATTCGACTCGATATGTCAGAGTTTTCAGAGCCGCACACAGTAGCTCGTTTACTTGGAGCTCCAGCAGGCTATATCGGGTATGGCGAGGGCGGACAGCTGACTGAAACGATTCGACGGCGACCGCATAGCATCGTGTTGTTTGATGAAATCGAAAAAGGGCATCCGCAAATCTACAATATTTTATTGCAGATATTAGAGGATGGGATGCTGACTGATGCCATGGGCCGCGCTGTATCGTTCAAGAATTCGATTATTATCTTGACGTCGAATCTTGGTACGCAGGAATTTAACGAGCAAGCACAGATTGGGTTTAGCAAGGTAGGAGTTGACGAGGCGGGAGAAGAAATTCTGGCTGCATTCGATGAAATCAAACAGAAAGCCTTGCGGAGGTTAAAACAAATAATGAAGCCAGAACTTGTAAATCGTATCGATGAGGTGATTGTATTCCGGCCGCTCACTAAGAAGCACATCAGCACAATTATTAAGAAAGAATTGGGGTCGCTTATTAAGCGATTTAACGAAGAGTTCAAAATCACCCTATCAATTCCTTCCGCAGCACACACATTACTACTGTCTAAGTGCTTCAAGCCACAGCAGGGGGCTCGCACAGTGAGGCGCGTGCTACGAACGTTGATCGAAGATCCAATTGCGCGGCTCTTAATTGATGAGCAGTTAAAGGAGGGTGGTAGCGTGCGATTCCGGTTGGGCGACGAGGTGCTCGTTCCAGTGGTACAACGTTCTGTAAATCAGGCCAAATCTGAAGCTGTTCGATCTATGAATAAAAAACAAGCGGCACTAAAGGTTGCCGCGGTCTAATGAAATTATTATGCCAAAATCAGTAATTGTAAAAAAAACAACACAGCAAAAGAATGTGGAGCACGCAGACTCTGATCCTAAAACAGTGAAAGGAAATGCAACTGTTATCGACTCCACGCTTCGTGAAATTCGGGAGAAATTTGGTGAAGGAGCTATTATGCGACTTGGAGAGACAAAAAAGGTTGATGTTGACGTAATACCCACTGGTTCTTTGTCACTCGACCTAGCACTCGGCATCGGAGGCATGCCCCAAGGGCGCATTATCGAAGTGTTCGGTCCGGAGTCATCGGGAAAAACAACCGCGGCGCTGCACGTGGCTGCCGAGGCACAAAAATTAGGAAAAGTAGTGGCGTATATCGATGCAGAACATGCGCTGGATCCTGATTATGCACGGCGAATTGGCGTAAATACTGATGACTTGCTCATTTCACAACCGGATACTGGCGAGCAGGCGCTTGAAATAACCGAGGCGTTGATACGAAGCAAGGGAATTGGACTTATAGTGATCGATTCAGTTGCGGCACTTACGCCACAAGCAGAGATCGAAGGTCGGATGGATGAACAACAAATGGGTCTTCAAGCGAGACTCATGTCAAAGGCATTGCGGAAAATCACCGGCGTTGCGTATAACTCGAATACGTCAATTATATTTATCAATCAGACGCGAATGAAAATCGGAGTGGTGTTCGGTAATCCCGAAACAACCCCGGGCGGCAAAGCACTTAAGTTTTACGCATCAGTTCGGGTTCGACTCGCGCAGTCGGCAAAAATACAAAAGGATGCTGAAATTATCGGGAACAGGGTTAAGGTGAAAGTGGTTAAAAACAAGGTGGCACCACCGTTCCGTGAAACTGAATTTGATATTTTGTACAATGAGGGAATTGATAAAGTTGCAGACATAGTGAAGACCGCAGAGAAGTATGGTATAATCGAACGCAAGGGCGCATGGTATCACCATAAGGATGTCAAGTTAGGACAGGGGATCGAAGGAGTGAAAGCATTTTTCAAACAAGATCCGAAACAGCTCGAAGCAATTGTTGTAGAGGTGGTCCATGCATTTCGTAATCAAAACGGATAATTTTTTGGAGGATGAGCATATTTTCAAAACGGAAGCGGTTACTTGGTATTGATGTTGGTACCTCGTCAGTAAAAGCTGTCTATCTTGAGTCACGACATGGCGACGCGACGTTTACGCTCAAAAATTATGGGTCTATTACCACACTCCACTATATTCGCCGTTCTGAAGCAACGGTGCACGAGCATAGTTTTAAAATTCCTGATATTGAAGTAGGGAATTTGATAAAGGATGTGCTCAAAGCAATGGGTGGACCGCTGCCGACACAGGCAGTTATGTCAATCCCTGTCCATTCGAGTTTTATCACAGAGGTTAGTTTGCCCGCCATGAGGACAGAGGAAATTGGAGAAGCGCTTGAGTATC
>MHXC01000010.1:0-107 GCA_001824325.1 Parcubacteria group bacterium RIFCSPHIGHO2_01_FULL_47_10b | reverse complement strand
ACTGGCAGATTGTTGAGCGCGACGAGAAAGATTCCACAAAACCAATTCGCGTTTTGCTGCTCGCAGTCCCTAAGGGAGTAATCGAGCGGTATCAGGCATTAGCAGGA
>MHXC01000009.1:570-11611 GCA_001824325.1 Parcubacteria group bacterium RIFCSPHIGHO2_01_FULL_47_10b | reverse complement strand
TAGCGACTATTTCAGGTTTTTCGACAACCAAAAAATCCTCGCGGATTGTGCCCTCATCAAGCGCGAGTGAAACTTCGTAGTGACGGTTTAGCGGCAGCGTGTCGTTGGGCTTGAAAAATAAAGTTTGCTCTGTGCCGGCAGATTGAGTCGCTACTGTTTGTGATTGGGGTTGCGCCTGCGCCGCGCCGCCCAACAATGACTGCTTGCTGTTTGGCGGTGTCATCCATGAACCGGTAATCGCGGGCTCAAAAGTAATATTCTGTCGCGCTGTCAGAGCGTTCACCCCATCGGGCAGCGCAACGCGAATTGCAGCTGACTGGGAAATTTTCTCCGGCACTAAGCGGTACACCTCTCCGGCGCTTTCAGGCAGACGTCCCCCTCCAAAAAAACGATCCCATAGAACAACTCCTTCCAATACAAGGGCAACCACAAGAACGATCGACACAATGGCGGTAAGAATCGACCGAATAGACGGCATAGACGGCCGATGTGTTGGGATACTCATGATGGCACCAGTATAGCATGTTATATGCTTTTACAAGTTTTCATTACCGAAAATTTAGGCCCAGTTAATACAGCAACGGTAACTATGTCTTCAGCTTCTCAAATGTGTTTGCCTCAAGCGGTCGATACCTATTAAACGAACTTATCTTTCCACCAAGGGTGTCACTATATTCATACGCATTCATGCTTTGAGGAATAAATATATCCAACTTACGCTCATCCATTCCATAACCGACAGCGCGCGCCTCTTCTTCAAATACCTCGAGTGTTTCTTCGTCAAATCCTTTCCCAAACGTAATCGCCGCATCTAATCCCTGGGCTTTCATTAATAAAGCTCGCACGAAAGCTCGGTAAACTTCTGCATCCTGGAGTAAGGAGTATGGCTTTTCCACGAGCAAAGTTCTTCGCTGCGTTTTCGATTCCATGTCGTTCTCCTCTCGCTGCTTTGTCAGCTTAACAATGCTTCTTGCAACAATTCGCCCATTTTCATCAGCAACATTTAAGACTTTCTTATTACTATCAGCAACATACGCCAGGAGACACTCGTTAAATCCTCCGCTGCGCCAGGACTGACATGTCTCCTGGGGCTCAACTCCAACCTTGAGCAAGGTCATGGGGTCGTCTGATTCGTAAGCGGTTACACTTTTGATCTCACCAACAGTAAAAATCTTTGCTATTTGTTCTAAATCGAGCCCAGCCAAGGGCAACTTTAGTTCAGTAATTTTTTCATGTAATTCTTTCGCTTGGGCTAGCACTTTATCACGAGAAAATGAATCGGGTGTGTCATTTTCAATTTCTATAATACCCCTAATTAAACGTTCCTCGGCATGTAAAGCTCTTTTTTCTTGCGCTAATTGTCTTTTTTCTTCTTCAGAGGGCGATAATTTTATTTTTTCGGTCAATTGGGAAATTCGCAATGCAAGTAGGTGCGCACGTTCACTTGAAAAATCAAAATTGGGCTGCGAATCGCGAATGTGTCCTTTTACATTTTGTATTATCTCCTGCGCCGCTTTCAGCTCATCGGATCGTCTGCCCCGTTCGTCCTCTGCGAGCTCCACCTGAACAGTGACCGGCTCCTGGGCCTGCTGCCATAACTCTTTCTGTTCATTGGTAAGGCCCAACAATTGTTGTTCGCTTCGTTCATGTGAGTAGCGCCATTGTTCAAAATCGCCACCGATGATGTGGGCCGTGATATTCGTGAGCAGTTTCTTCACTTCCGGTTGATTCTTTGCTTCATAGTTTCCGGCTAATGTGCTTACGATATCAAGCAACCCGCTCTTCAGTATCTCTTCTAACTTAGCTTCAATTTTAGCTTGATACTCCGCTGGTAATGCAAGACGTCTACAAGCAACCTCAACCACCCGCTGTGTCATCTCGTCCTCGATGCCTCTTAGCCCCGTTAGATTTTGTAGATTGACGGTGAGTGTATCAATTTTATTTTTTATCCTTTTTCGTTCAGCTTTATCCTGTGTCTGGGAATATTCCTTCTGTAAATCGGCTATCTCGTCGTTAAAATTTTTCTCTTTGTCCTGGTCTGGGCTAACGAATGCATATTCTCCGAGGCCATCGAGTGTCGCAAGGAGCTGGAATATCCTCCGTATTCTTTTTGAATCATCCTTGGCGCCTCTGTATTTATCAAGTAGGGTCTCAAAAACGTCCTTGCCGTTCTCTTTTTTCTTTAGCAATAATAACCCGTCGAGATATGCCTCCCGCTCAAAGTTGCTAACTTGCAAAAAATTTGTTTGATAAATTGCCTTTAACTTCTCGATATACGTATCTGTAGATCCGAAAAAATGTCTTGAGAAAGATGCCGGAAAAGCACCATAATCACTATCGACAGGCGATGCAATCAATCGAACAATTTGGTTTTTCGGCGGCTCTTCATAGCGTTCGACGCAGCGAACTAACAAATCTTCTCTTGGAACGCCCAGTTCTCCCGCCAATACATCAACAATCTTAAGAGTTCCTACGTTCTCGGTGTAAATATTGGCAGTGAGTTCCTGAAAATAATCATCAATCAATTTTTTCTTATCCTCACCAGACAATTCGGCAACTTTTTTTATCTGTGCTAACAACTTCTCCCTATCGCCCTTCAGGAGGTAAAAATCATCGAGTTCTTGTGCCGGTATTTTCGCATCCTCAAGTAGTTTCGTGTATTGTTCCTGTCTAATAGTTCTATCGCCATTTTGTAAGAGGTCACATGTACCGTAACGAAAGTGATATCGGCCAAACCTGCTCATATACGAATTTTCATCAGCGAGTGTTTCGAGCAACTTCCTTTTAGAAGCGGGGAGGGATTCCAAAATCTGTTGGAGCTCTTCAGGGTTACTCTCTTTTAATAATTGCTCCATCGAGTGTACCACTGTATTGTTTGTATGCCCTGGACCAGAGGCCTCAATATGGCGTAACATTAAAGGCAAGGCTTTCGGGCTTCCGATGTCACCCATCTCTATGGCCGCGCGAGTCCCGTCCCACGACTCGTAACCACCTGGGGACAGCTGCTCATCATACAATCGTTGTATGATGGTTTTTTCTACGTTATTTAAAATTTCTATTGGTATAGCTGCCGATGATACGGCGAATCTTTTTACTGTTTGCCATCGTTCTAACCCCTTCAGACTCTTGAAATCTTCTATTGGTAGCAAATGGATATCTAAAATATTGTTATTTTTCCCTGTTGTGGTTTGAGTTTCAGGATGTTGATAAATTATTTCATCGGCTATTTTCCCTATTCTTGCTTGTAATGCAGAACCGGATCCGCTTGCAATAGTATCTCGTAATTTTTCGACTTGTTCCTTCGACGCTTCGCGAAGTATTAAATCGATAATATTGTCATAAAAGCTGTCAGGGATTTCGTTTTCTCCAGCACTTACTCGGCGAGTTATCTCAATTAATTCGTCATCTGATTTTTCATTCAATCTAGTAAGTCGGATGGTTCGCTCCTTAATCGCTTGTTTTTTTTCGATAGGATCGTCCGGATTGAAGCGACTGCCTTGAGCAAACTGGATTCGCAATAAATCGAGGTATTCTTTTGCTACACTAGTAGTAATTTTTCCTTCCTCTTGTAATCGGTTTAGCTCCGGTGTTATTTTCGCTGTAATTAAATCCTCATTGAGTGTCTTTTTCACTTCGGGACTCGCGAATGCTTCCTGCAGCTGATGACGTCCTAATCCTACATCGAAGAATAGCTGTTCAACTGCTAACGCAGCAAGTTCTTGTCGCTGTGACAATATTAGCTGCACTGCTTTCTCAACCTCTCCAACGTGAGCCAGCTGCCCTTGATATGATGCATCTAGCTGAGTAATCTTGGCTGCAACTTCATTGCTTTCATCCGATATTTTCTTTCTGTTGCTTCCGCGGAACAAACGCACCAATAACTTCTTTTGATTCTCCACCGATGACTTATTTGTCAATTCTGTGGCACAAGTTTCTAAAACTTTTTTTGATGAAATAAGTACGCCTAGTGCTATTTGATTTCGAGATAACCATGACTGAACATCTTTAATTTCCAACCCAGAAGTAATTAATATTCTCGATATATCATCAATGCTGGGCTTTATAAGCCGTAAGAAATCGCTCCTGCTTTTGTTTATTATTTCTTCCGGGCTGCCCTCCTCTCGGAGCGCTCCCACCTCAGGTTTATCGTTATTATTGATCTCAAGAGATTCAACTATTCTCTGAACGGTTGATACCTTTGATTTTATGTCTAGGTCAATCGCTCTTTTACTGTCGAAAACACGCTGACGAGTTGAGTCTTGAGGGTCACTAGGAAGAACATCTGATTGCTCGGCTCTCTCGACGTTGCTTTCAGAAATTACAGATTGTTGCTCTGATGGATTCAAAATAATGGGTTTTAGGTCTATTTTTTTAGTAGCTCTTTTCCTTGTGGTTTATTCAAATAATTTTTGTTGGACACAATGGTTCTGCCAATTCGTTTTTCGAGCTGTTTTCTAGCTCCTCCTGCAATGTCGCCCCCCGCCTTGGCATCGACTCGCAGCCTTCCTACTCCCCTTGAATCTTCGGTTCGATGAATCTCAGCAGTGGCGCGTTCTCCCAGCATATTAAAAATTAGTTCAAAATCATCCATGTGGTCTCGCAAATTTTCTCGTTCAAGCCCTTTTAATTTTTGGTATTCACTTGGCGTTACACCAAAAGTTGCTTTCGAAATTTCAGCAGTTAAAATTTCATAATCTCTCTGGTCATTGGCTCCACGATTTTTCCATTCGTCAGTGAGCTCCTCACGGATTGCGATGCCACGCATCCGTTTCTCGATCCAATCATCAGAATAACCTTTCAGCTTGTACAACATCCGTGTCCGCTTGGTTGCTAATTCGGGATTTCCAATTTCTTGTATCCGTTCATAGCCGACACGTGCCAGCCATCGCTTAAATGGCTCTGCCTTAGGGGAGGGAATTGACTGTATGAGTCGAAAAATGCCTTCGGTATGCCAACAATACATTGTCTGTGTCCCTCCGGAAGTTTTAATCCCCAACGCAAGGGGTGGTACAATTTGTACCCCTCCTTTGTCTACCAATATTGCCAGACCCTTGTCTCTTTTCTTTAGGCGCTTGAAGTACTGTGCTGGGTCAACAGAATCTGTTAAAGCTGCGATGATGTCGTTCACTACAAACCACCATTGACCGTTATACAATGATTTCCTGATTTCTTTTCCCTTAAAAACGGCTATGTTCGTAGGTGTTTCTCTAGTCATGCAACTGACTTAAAAAATGAAGCGTGCTTGAAAAAATTCTGGGCACCCGGATTCGAACCGGGGCTATAACCTCCCGAAGGTTACGTGCTACCGTTACACTATGCCCAGGAAATTGGCTTTTATTTTCGTATTCTATTCAAAATGTACTGATACAGTTGCTCCTCAATTTCCTTTTTCAACTCCTCGCTGAATTTCGGTGCGCAACGCTTCGCGATATCGTCGATAATCTGCGCCGTCCCCCTTTCTTCCAATAATTTCATCACCCGCGCCTTGGAAAGGTGTAAAAATAACGGACCCCCAGCTCGCTCATACGCGCGCTTTTGTCTAATCTTCTCTTGGTCTGTTGTCATGGAGCAATCAATCGGAATCTCCCCAGTGAAATAGGGCGATTTGATTTTAACAATAAGATCCTTTTTCAACCGCCGATCTTCATCGACAGTTCCATGTCGAACCGACTCAACTCCCGGATACCCCATAAGATTCAGTCCGACCAGATCCTCTAGTACTTTTCCTGCGTCGATACGTTCTTCTTCGTGTGTTTCGCCAATGCGTTCGCGTCTCGTTCCCGTCGCAACTATGCCCCCCCCACAGCCTGATCGGGAGCCATCTTCGGTTCAAATTGTATCTCCGGATTGCGCATATTCCTACACGCAGTATAGCTACTATTCTGGCAAATGAATAGGGGCTCGGTCATGATAACCAAGCCCCGCAAGCACCTCCTCTTTCGATCCGCCCTTTGCCAGCAACAACTTAATGCTGGCAATCGTCGCCTGGCATGTCGGGCATTCTTCGGCGTGAAGGATGACCAGCCGCCAGATTTCCGGCGGCACCTCCTCCTCCTTGGTAGCGCACTCAAGGAGGAGGAGCACGCTCGGGCAATCCCCGTCGCCGTTGACGAACAACACGTCGTCCGTCAGACAAGCAGTGCGGAGCGTTGTTTGCTCCTTGGGGATCACGTTCAGACGAATGAACTCGATGAGCAACGCGATGTAGCTCATCGCATCTCTCCTTTCAGGCGGAAATACCGCCGATAACACGACCGCTGGCGAAGGAACTCACTCCACCAATAGAGACAGTGAAGAACGATCGCCATCGCAACGGCCAGCACGAAGGTCAGTATCGCGGTGTTGCGGACGTTCCCGTCCACAAACACATCAATCATGCCGCCGACAAGCTCATCTCCTTGCGCCATTTTAACACTTATGGCGCGGAAGATGGAACCCTTCTCGATTGCAACAGCAACGACATCAACCAGCTGTTGCACAATTGTCACGGGCGCCAAAACGGCCGCTTTGAACCCCGCCGTCAGGCCGCCCGATTTCCATTCCGCGAGGCCGTACAACGCGGCGAACGGCATGGCCCGAAATGACCACACCATCCACCGATTCACAGCCATCCATGCGAAATTTAGCCACGTCGACTTCGCATTGAGCATGTACGGCTTCATATGCGATCCCTCCATTTCCAAATTTTCAAGGATTTCTCCTCACCACAATCCTTATAACGAACTGGGCGAATAGAAATTGTAGCGGGGGAAGAAAGTATAGCAAGGAATTACTTCCTTATCTTTCCTCCCCCGATGTGTCTTGTTTAAGAAGCCTCCTTCCTCCCGAGGCGAGCATCCTCCTCATCGCCAACGAGTATTAACGCGGAGGGGAGCACGATCAGGAATCCGATGATCGCAATCCGGGTTCCCCACTCGATGGCCCACTCGGCCTGGCCGGTCGCCAGGCACAGAACCGCGCCGCCGAGAATCAAGAGCCATCCGAAGATGACTCCCTCAAACTTTTTCAACGTTTCCACAAAATCCTCCTTTCGCCTGTCGCACCAATGGCGACACAGCGAATCATAAGATAGCGCAATATTACCACATAAATAACTGACTGTCAACAGTTTCACTCCCTCCCTCCTGTGCTATACTATTCGTAATTGAGCACCACCATTCGACCCTTATGTTTCTATGTCTGTAGTGAGGGGTTTTATGTATTGATATTATCGATATCGCAGTGACTACGAAAGGAGCTGACAAGACCACAAAAAAGCCAACTCCAAGCGCGTCCCCCGACGGCTGGGGCTTTATTATCGACCTGCGAAAAGTGCGGGGCAAGCGAGCTACCGCGCGCATTGATATTGAGCAGCCCAAAACATCAACGATGTCAAAGATGTCCGGGTCATCAAAATCCCATGCGTATCAGTCAATTCCCTATGAGCTACACATCGAAGTTTCCAAGGCGCCGTTACAACCACTAAAACCGCTTCAGCCGCTCAAGCCCCAACTCAAAAAAACGACCTCCATAAAGTCTCAAGAACAGCCACCGCCAAAATCAAGACCTCGCAACTTCACTTTCTCCTTTACGCCTCCGAAAAAAATCACCTATCACTCGGGCGATCTGCGCCATCCGATCAAAACCCTACAGAAATGGTTTACGTCAATGAAAGTACGGTTTTCGTTCAAGGGTCAGTTCCGCGCTTTCGGATATAATATAAAGCTCCATTTTGCGCTCCTTGCGCTACTGGTGGCGCTCATTGTGCCGGCGATGGGTAAAGTGTCAATTGCACTTGATCTCAAAGACTCGCTACTGGCAACGGGAGCAACAGCCCTAGGTAATATTCAATTGGCCAAGCAATCGCTCAGCGATATTGATTTTTCGTCGGCGCAACTTGACTTCGACGCTGCGTATCAAAATTTCGTCTCTGCGTCCGATAAAGTGCAGTCACTCGGGACAATAACGCTCGGTATTCTTGAAGCAGTTCCGGGCGTTTCCGGTACCGTGAATTCGGGCAAGGCGCTCCTTGAACTCGGCGAACGACTCACCACTATCGGCCGACTCATGTCCGAAAGCGCACAAATGTTCGCCGAAAATTCGCCTCTCGAGCAGGCGCAGACTCGGCAATCTCACGGCTTCACCGCGACTATCCGCACATTTCAAGACAACCTCGCGCTCGTCCGTGATGAACTCGCTGCAGCGCGATCACTGTATGCCCAGATTGATCCAACTATGCTCCCTTCCAGCACCCGCGAGCAATTTGCGCAACTGGGCGACGTACTCCCCGCGCTCACCCAAACAGCTGACGAAGCAGGGTATTACCTCACCTTTGCGCGGTATTTCCTCGGCGAAACCGCGTCGAAAAAATATCTTCTGGTGTTTCAAAATAATTCAGAGATTCGCGCGACAGGCGGATTTATTGGCACCTACGGTATCCTCGACCTTGATCGTGGTATTGTAAAAAACCTCCTCGTCGACGGCGTATATAACATTGACGGACAGCTCGCTGTTGATGTAAAGCCCCCGCGGCCATTGCAAAAAATCACTGCCGGCTGGAGTTTCCACGACAGCAATTGGTTCTTTGATTTCCCATCGTCGGCGCGCGAGATGATGTGGTTTTACGAAAAAACTGGCGCTACCAGCGGCACTGTGGACGGCGTTATTGCGATAACGCCGGCGCTCACCGAGTCATTACTGGCAATCACCGGCCCAATTCCGCTGCCACAATACGACGTGACTTTGAACGCAGACAATTTCATCGACCTCACCCAACAAGAGGTCGAACAAAACTACGACAAAGGGCTCAACCGCCCCAAACAAATTCTTACCGACCTCACTACGGAACTCATGACACGCATGAAATCGTTCACTCCCGACGAGTGGCGAGCTGTTTTCGACGCCCTGGTGCGCAGCTTACAAGAAAAGCAAATACTCGTGTACTTGTCCGACCCTGGCCTCCAATCCTTCATCTTGCGTCAAGGATGGGGCGGCGGCGTGCTCAAAGCTGATCGTGATTATCTGGCAGTCGTAAATTCCAACATTAATGGGTACAAAACGGACCGCGTGGTTGAGCAATCAATTCAGCATAATGCAGTCATCGACGCTGACGGGCAGGTTACCGTAACACTCACCATCCACCGCGATCACAACGGCGGCGACTCCCCCTACCCGTGGTATAACAAAGTAAACGCCGACTACATGCGGGTCTATGTGCCGCTGGGATCTCGCCTTATCGACGCCCGAGGACATACCATTGAGTCCTACCAGCCACGGAAGGAATATGCGAGCGGATATCAAGCAGGCCCGTTCGCTGACGACCCGCTCGTTTCGTCGATCGAATCAAACCAAATCGTGGATCCATTCACCGGAACCGATATATTTGAAGAAGCCGGCAAAACGGTGTTCGGTAATTGGGTTTATGTATCCCCCGGCAAAGAAGTCACTGTGGTATATACCTACGTGCTCCCGTTCCGCGTTAATCCCGATCGTGGGTCGCGCAACTATTCACTCCTTGTGCAAAAACAACCGGGCGCTCGATCTGGCGCTTTCCGCGGCGTAATCGAATATCCCGTTGCACTCAACAGCGCCTACGTGTATCCTGAAACATTGCAGTCGCAATCAGATAGCAGCGATTCGAACGCGCTCGTGTATAATGACGAATTAAATCGCGACTTGCTGTATGGCACAACGTTCACCGAATTACCGCTATAATAAAAACAAAGCACTGCTATGATCGGGTGGTTGAAAAATCCGAGTAAAACTATAATTTCAGCGGCCTTTGTGGTCGGTATCGCGGGACTTGCATCCCGCCTTTTAGGTTTGTTACGCCAGGCGCTGCTCGCCAGTTCTTTCGGCGCATCGGACTATACTGATATTTTTTATGCCGCTTTTGCAATCCCCGATATGGTCTTCGCCATACTGGCAATGGGAGCGATCGGCTCCGCGTTTATCCCAGTGCTATCGCGGGCGTTTGTACATGAACAAGACCGCGAGCAGGGCACTCTGCCCGACCGCCTCACGCCAAACAGCGATGGCGCACGCCTTACCTTGAACGTATTTAACTCTCTTATAGTCGTGATTGGAATCGCATCGCTCGTGCTCATCATATTCGCACCTACGGTCGTGGCATTGATTGCCCCCGGATTTACAAACGAAAAACAAGTGATGACGGTAATGCTGACGCGCATCATGCTGTTGCAACCGGTATTGCTTGCCATGGGAAATGTTGTGGGTGGCATGCTACAAACGCTCAAACACTTTGTCGCGTTTTCGTTTGCGCCGCTTTTATATAATCTCGGCATTTTAATAGGCATTGTGTGGTTCTACCCGTTATTCGGCCTTCGGGGGCTGGCATGGGGTGTTGTACTCGGAGCACTCATGCACTTTGGGTTGCAGTTAGCTTCAGGGATGCGACTTGGATTTCGCTGGCGCCCACATATAGATTGGGGCTCGCCACAGCTACGTCGAGTACTTACTCTGACACTACCGCGTACCATAGGACTCGCTGCAGATAAAATTAACATTGTGGTGATTATTGCGATTGCCTCAACGCTGGCAACCGGCAGTGTGTCTATATTCTCGTGGGCCAACGATCTGCAATTTGCACCCGTCGGCATTATTGCCGTCGCTTTTGCCACAGCTGTTTTTCCGTCGTTATCCGCAGATGCAAGCGCCCAAAAACTCACCTCGTTTTCACGTAATTTTCACCACGCCCTCAACTATATTTTATTCATCGTGCTGCCCGTTGCCGTGCTTATGTTTGTGCTGCGCGCACAAATAGTACGTTTGATTCTCGGTTTCGAAGTTGGGCAACAACAATCACAATTTGGTTGGTACGACACCCAGCTTACCGCTGCCGCGCTCGGCCTCTTTACATTTGGCATCTTCGCTCAAAGCTTAATACCGCTCGTAGCTCGCGCGTTTTATGCGTTTCAAAATACGGTAACGCCTGTTGTGATCGCGGTTTGCACGTCCGCGCTCAATATTATTTTGAGCATTGTGTTTGTATCGATGTTTCGCAATAATCCGGGATTTGCTGAGCCGATCGCGTCATTCCTCG
>MHXC01000009.1:0-548 GCA_001824325.1 Parcubacteria group bacterium RIFCSPHIGHO2_01_FULL_47_10b | reverse complement strand
CGCGATCTTGGGCTTACCGCTGGCTTTCAGTATTGCGGGCATTGTGCAGTTTATGCTCCTCTGGACCGCATTTAAAATACAATATAACCATGTGCAGCTCGAAAAAGTATTGCTGCCGGTGATTAAAATTGTCGGCGCGTCGCTCATTGCAGGACTCGTGGCTTTTTGGGCGTTGCGCCCGCTTGCGGCATTGTTCGATACTGCAACTGGCATCGGCCTCTTATGGCAGACGATCGGCGCTTCGATTGCAGCCGGTATTGCCTATCTGATCATTGCCTATCTCATCCGAATCGACGCCATGCATCACTTTGTGAGTACCGTGAACTTTTTGTTTAATGGGAAAAAGTAAAACACATGGGCGACCATAGATCGGACAGCACCGCTGTTAATTTCAACATTCCGTAGTGATACAATAATAATATATACTCCATAAACGCGTACATTCTTGTTTCTAATGTAGCGGGAGCTCCCCGCCTGTAAGGGCGGGGGTGAGAGCCTCCTCCCCTATCGTGCTATCATAGAGCTATGAAGCTCATGAAAGAAGCCCA
>MHXC01000008.1 GCA_001824325.1 Parcubacteria group bacterium RIFCSPHIGHO2_01_FULL_47_10b | reverse complement strand
AAGGGGTGATTTCGCAATGCTCGCACTTGAACACCTTAAGTTGCAGTCTATTGATTGTGTCGATCCAGATGCCTATATGACAGTTTCGTATGCCCATGACCCACGGATCCGATTGACTATCGGGAAGTATGCTGATTTGAAAACAAATAGACTCTACGACCTCGTTTACTCATGCCATTCGCTCGAGCATTACCGCGACCCAGCTAAGAAATTGGCTTTTCTTGTCGAACATATTAAGCCAAATCGCTACTTATTGCTCGATGTTCCGAATATTGAGACCATTACAGACGGTCATAATGTAGACGAATTTTTTTATGATTATCACAGATATTATTTTAATAGGGAGATTTTAATCAATTATGTATCGCATCTGGGTATGGAGCTTGTTTCCCAAAATAATTCTATTTATTCGATCATGCTCTTGGTGAAAAAAACAGGTGTACAAACGACCACGGTTTCAACGGAACGCTATGCGGAATACAATGAAAAAGTCATCAGCGAGTATCAGAATAATCTCACGTACAATCGTTCTAAGCTTCCTGTAATTGCTGAAGCTATGCGCCATCTAGCCAAGGGCAACAGAAGTGCTCTATTCGGCTGTGGTCGAGTACTTGATGCTATGATTACGTATGGAGGGCTCGATCTTGATCATTTTCAGTTTCTCGTCGATAATTTTCTCAAACGAACGACTGATTCTCTTTATCGAAAAAAACTATACGATGCTTCAGTCCTCGATAAGGCGGGCGTCGATACGATATTCCTACTCACTCGCTCATCTACTGGTGAACTCAAGGATGCCCTTCGCAAACAATATCCGCACGTAACGCTTGTGCATTGGTCTGATTTATGTGATTCAGCCGTATGAAAAAAACGATCCTCATCACTGGCAGCGCAGGCTTTATTGGGAGAAATCTTTCAGAAAGTCTTGCACCTGAATATGATCTTTTACTACCAACAAGTCATGAACTAAACCTGCTTAACAGCGAGCAGGTTAAACAATTTCTTACATCGCATAAGTTTGCCACAGTGATACACTGCGCGACCCATGACGCAAGTCGAAACTCAAAGAAAGACCAGCGGGAGATTCTATCAAATAATCTTCGAATGTTTTTCAACCTTGCTCGCTGCAATACGTCATATGGACGTATGTTTTATTTCGGATCTGGCGCAGAATACGACAAAGCCCATTATGTGCCACGGATGGCGGAATCGTATTTCGATACCTTTGTTCCAGAAGACGACTACGGATTTTCGAAGTATATCATGGCTAAACACATTGAATCCACGCTGAACATTTATGATCTTCGAATTTTTGGCTGTTTCGGGAAGTATGAGGATTGGGAAATCCGTTTTATTTCAAATGCAATATGCAAAACCATGCTAGATTTAGATATCACGCTTCGTCAAAATATGTATTTTGATTATCTCTACATTGACGACTTAGTGGCAATCGTACGGCGGTTAGTGGAGCAAAAAATCCTGCAATACAAACATTATAATGTTTGCTCGGGTAACCCAGTAGCACTATTATCGTTAGCAAAAAAAATCCTAAAGCGTTCAGGGGAAAATCTCGCGATTAAAATTGGAGCCCCTGGTTTAAAACCTGAATACACAGGAGATAATACCCGCCTTTTGAGCGAAATAGGTGGTTTTCAGTTCACGCAAATTGATAAGTCCATCGACCAGCTGTATGATTGGTATGAAGGACACCGATCGCGCATCGACAAGAAATTGTTGCTTACTGATAAATAACAATGCCTAAAAACAAAAAACTGATCTCGATTGTAATCCCCTGCTTCAACGAAGAGGAAAATATTGAACGTACCTATGGGGCAGTCAAAAAAGTCGTTGATTCATTGGGCACTTATGATTTTGAGATTATTTTCGTCGATAATGGGAGCGAAGATGCATCTGCAAAGGTGATGGAAAAAATTGCTCGTCGAGATCCAACAGTGCGAGCAGTCCTCCTTACACGAAACTTCGGACCAGAATCGTCTGGTCTGGCAGGATTAGAATACGCAACTGGAGATGCGGCAATTCTTATGGCTGCCGATATGCAAGACCCACCAGAACTTATTCCCGATTATCTACATAAATGGGAGGAAGGTTATGACCTTGTGCTCGGCCAAATTATTTCAACGAACGACAATCGATTACTACTCGGTTTACGAAGGCAATTCTACAAAATATTACACAGAATCGCGTACATAGATATTCCCATAAATGTTTCCGGGTTTGGACTGATAGACAAAAAGGTGCTACAAGTAATTCTTGCCATGCCCGAGCGAAGTCGATTTTATCGGGGTTTACTTGCGTGGACTGGCTTCAAGCGAGCACTGATTCCGTATAAGCGAGGAGAGAGAAAATACGGAAGATCCTCCTATAGAAGCATCTTCTCCTATATTCGACATGCAGAAAAAGGATTGTTTGCCTTTTCAACCTTACCATTAGACATTATTACGTATGTCGGCTTATTCCTCGTTCTTTTCGCAATACTCATAACACTGGCGTTCGTCATAATTTTTTATACTCATGGTAATCCAATCACTGGTTCTGCAACATTATTCCTCGGCATGATGTTTTTCGGCGGCATCCAGATACTTGCCATGAGCATAGTGGGAAAATACGTTGCCATTATCTTTGAAGAGACAAAGAATAGACCTCATTTTCTTGTTAAAAAGGTCATCAATGAGCGCCATTAAACAGGAGTGTACAACCTATTCGCATGCGCAGCTTTTCAAGTTTGCTTGTGTTGGAATACTCAATACAGCAGTTGGATATGGCGCATTTGCGCTACTCATCTTTCTTGACCTCCATTACATAGCTGCTGCAACACTATCTCACATTATTGGTATGGCACATAGCTATGTATGGAATAAATATTTTACATTCCGAGCGGCACATAAAAATAGTCAGGAACTTAATAAATTTATAGCGGTGTATGCTGGGGTATATGTTCTCAATATGAGTTTGTTGTGGTTTTTTGTAGATTTTCTGGGATATCCGCCTTTAATAATACAGGCATTCGTGGTAATCGCGGTTGCGTTCATTTCATTCGTGGGACAAAAATATTGGGTATTTTCTAATCATATCCATGAAAAAGATAACCAGACATCACTATGAAAACATTGTATAAAGTGACATACGCGCAGGCAGTCCATGACGACGAAGAAAAACAAGCTGTCATCGACGTCCTTGATAGCCATGAAACAATCCTTGGTCATCGAACAAAAAAATTTGAGGATCAGGTGGCGAAGCTGTTTGGCAAACGCTATGGAATTATGGTTAACTCTGGCAGTTCAGCAAATTTTCTTGCTGTTCATATCTTGTCCCTTCCTGCGGGAAGCGAGGTGATAACACCTATTTTAACATTTGCAACGACTGTTGCGCCGCTTGTCCAACATAATTTAATACCCGTGTTTGTGGATGCCGAACTTGGAACCTACCAAATCAACATTGACCAGATCGAGCGATCTATCACAAAAAAAACCAGGCTTCTCATGATTCCTTCGCTCCTTGGGAATATTCCAGATCTACAAAAATTACGCGCCATGGCTGATAGATACAACCTTATATATATTGAAGATTCATGCGATACGATTGGAGCGACATTTAATTCAACGCCAACGGGACATTATTCAGATGTTTCAACCTCAAGTTTTTACGGTTCGCATATAATTACTGCTGGGGGTGGTGGGGGCATTTTGTGTGTCAATGACCCACATCACGATAGGCAAGCAAGAATTTTGCGTGGCTGGGGGAGAAGTTCTGCAGTAACCGAATCAGATAGTATCGACGATCGTTTTGACGATACAGCTCTTGGAATCCCCTATGACAACAAGTATATTTTTGAGGCCATCGGGTACAACTTTCTTCCCATGGAACTTGGATCTGCATTTGGACTTGTCCAATTGAAAAAATTACCGGCCTTTGCCAAGCGACGACAACATGTGTTCTCCCAACTTATAAAATTCTTTAAATCGTACGAGGAATTATTTGTACTTCCTTGGACGCTCCCAGAAGTTTCAACGGCTTGGCTCGCATTCCCGATAACAATAAAAAAAGGGGCGCCATTTACGCGACTTGAGTTCGCAAAGTATCTGGAGCAAAATGCGATCCAAACTCGACCGTTATTCTCTGGTAATATTCTGCGCCATCCAGGGTTCAAATCCATTCCTATGCGCAAAGACCCAGCGGGATACCCAGTTACTGATCATATCATGGAGCATTCCATTCTTCTCGCAGCACATCATGGTTTAAGCGATGAACAACTCGATTACATGAAAGAGGTTATCAAGAAATTTATTAAGAAAAACGTGTAATGTTTGCAAAGGCTGTAGCATTTAAAAATGGAATACCTTTATTTGCTGCACTGTTCCTTGTAGTCGTTTTTGTGATTTTCGTTGTTCCGCTGACAAAACATAGAATCATTGGAACTGGCGATATAATTGCACACCTGACGACTCGAGCGTTTTTTTCCGAACAAATTAGATCTGGTGTGTTACCACTATGGAATCCGTATATCGCCGGTGGTACCGCATATTTTGCAGACAGCGGCAGTGAATTTTTCTATCCGCCACAACTAATTCTGGGATTCTTACACGATCAATTACTTGCGATCAACCTTAATATTATCCTGCACATCTGGCTTGCGGGCGTGCTCATGTTTTGGTTTATGAGACGACGTGCATTTTCTCTATTTGGTTCATTGTGCGCTGCTATAATATATGCATTCTCGAATGTAATCGCGGCCAGGGTCTTCATCGGCCACATCAACTACATTCAAACATATGCCCTCGTACCAGCACTTTTCATCGTAGGAGAATACTTTTTAAACGCTACAACTCCTTTCAAACAACTTCGGTATGGGATGTACTTCAGTCTTGTTTTAGCTGCTCTTTTTTTTATAGGAGTTATTCAGCTACTCTTTTATGGACTTTTGCTTTGGTTCGGGTATATGGTCGTCCGTCTCTATCAACAGAAAGAACTGTTGCATATTAGACGATGGGGAATTTTGCTTTGTTCTGGTATTGTTGCACTCCTTCTCGTAACTCCCCAAATGACACCAACGCAGCTTACACTTAACGAATCCATTCGAAGTGGACCGTTAAGTCCGGAGTTTTTGCTCCAGGGATCAGCGTCAATCCAAAATTGGAAACGACTTATAGTTCCAAATATTTATGGAAGCGTACTCGATCAGTCGTTTGACGAGCACGCGAGCGGTGGAGCAAGTTATCCTGAATCGGCCCTCTACTTTGGCTTACTTCCTCTTTTTTTACTGCTTTTTGCATGGGCTAACAAACCTAGACGAGCAACGACTATCTTCCTTTGGATTAGTGCTGTGATTATTTTATGGCTTTCTCTGGGTAAATATGGTGGATTATATAAACTTTTAATAGAGTTTCCAATTATTAATAGACTACGAATCCCAACGCGGGTGCTCATGTTTATTCCTCTAATTGGAGCGTTTGGTGCAGCAATTGGCCTTGAAGCCCTTCTAAATAAGGCGTTTTTTAAAAAAATCCCGAACCGAATAGCTCCATTCGCGATTCTAATACTCCTTGTCTTTGACTTAGGGGTCGTGAATTACCCCCTACTAACATTTTATGAACCGAAATTAGGTAAACTAGTCAAGTCAAATGACCTTATTACATTATTACATGATGAACTTAAAAACGAACGATTTCGAGTCATTAATCTTAAATGGCAAGCCCCTGTTTTTCATATCGAAGACCTGAATGGAGAAGCTGGGTTCCTCAACAAGCACCTCGTCGAATACGTCAACTATCTCAACGGGATTCCCATAGAGGAATACGAGTTTCGTGGCGGAGTTGGGGCTGCTGGGCTTGTGGTAAAAGGTAATTTTGACAGCACGTTGGTCGATTTATACAACGTTAAGTACATCGTGATAAAAGATGGGGACGATGCGCTTGTTACTGAAAATGAAGGATATTATCCGCGCGTATTGGTTGCGGACAATTACACGGTTATTTCTGACAAACGGCAGGCATTAGACTATCTGGCTAGTGATGGGTTTGATGCGTATGCGCAGGTGGTGCTTGCACAAGAGCCGTTCGGAACTTCAACGAACTCAGGTGCCACGCAGCCGAAAGTCGCTCAACCTCAAAAAAGCGCCACCATCAGCGCCTATTCGCCCAACACTATCACCATTCACGCCACCAGTACCGAACCAGCATGGCTCGTACTCAACGACCTCTACTACCCTGAGTGGAAGGCGCGGATTAATGGCGCGGAAACGCCTGTGTATCGCGCTAATTATATTGCTCGGGCGATAGCGCTACCATCTGGCGCGCATACAATCGAATTTTTCTATGATTCGTCCACAATAAAGCGAGGCATGTATATTTCCGGCGCCACGCTCATATTGCTTCTTGGCTTTATTGCGCTAAGCTATACAAAAGAACGCCATGAAAAAAACTAAAGAAAAAATCCTCATCATTGGAGGCGCTGGCTACGTTGGCCTTGCTACGACCGTTGCGTTTGGCCTTAAAGGCGTTGATGTCATCAGTGTCGACATAGACGCGGCTCGAGTTGCAAAACTCAATGCCGGCATTCCGCCGTTTTACGAAGCGGGGATGGAAAAGGCGCTCAAACAAGTGCTTGCGTCAGGCAATGTTCGATTTCAAACATCATTCGACGCAGACGATTGCGCTGATCGCATCATCTTTGTCACCGTCGCAACGCCAACATTTAGCGATGGGTCAAGCGACTTTAAACAAATCGCTCAAGTATTTTTACGCCTCAAAGACCATATTCGAAAGGGCCATATTATCGTGATAAAAAGCACTGTGCCAGTGGGGGGGCTCGCGATTATTCAGGAGCTCATGCTTCCACGTGTGCTCGGCAGCGATTACCATATGGCGTACAATCCCGAATTCTTACGTGAGGGGTCGGCATTAACCGATTTCATGCAGCCAGACAGAATTGTCATTGGCGGCGATGCTCACGCCGTGCAACGAGTTGCATCGCTGTATAAACCATGGACTGATACGAATGTGCCACTCGTTGAAACTGATTTCGCCTCTGCGCAACTCATAAAATACGCCGCCAATGCCTATCTGGCCACACGTGTTTCATTTATTAACGAAATAGCTGCACTCGCCGAAAAGTTTGATGCCTCTATTCGCGACACTATTCGCGGTATTTCGCTTGACGCCCGGATTGGAAGCCATTATCTATCTCCCGGCCTTGGTTTCGGCGGCCCATGCCTTGAAAAAGACCTCCATGCCCTGATTCAAAGCGCCGGCGAGCACGGCTATCGCGCGTCAGTATTACACGCAGTACTCGAACGAAACGCCGAACAAATTACCATCGCAATCCGAAAGCTGCGCGCGCTACTCAAGCCCTCGCTCGTTGGCAAACATGTCGCGGTGTGGGGTCTTGCATTTAAAAAAAATTCCAGCGATATTCGCGCTTCGTTGCCACTCCGTCTTGTCGAACGCCTTGCAGAGGAAGAAGTGCAGGTGCATGGTTTTGACCCTATGGCCATGGAAGAGGTACGCGAGCGCACATTCCCGCTGACCCTTCACCGATCCGCACTCGAAGCCGCGCGCGATGCCGACGCACTGTTAGTCCTCGTCAATTGGGATGAGTTCGCTGCTCCGACTATCAGCCCGCAGAAACTCAAAAAAGTAATGAAAAATCCTGTTATAATTGACATGGTAAATAGCCTTGATGGTAAAGAGTTCAAAAAAGCTGGGTTCACATATTATGGGTTCGGCCAGCGCTGATTCTACATCCGGAATGAAATCCACGATGAGGCCCGACAAAAAACGCGTCCTTATGAGTGGGGCTGCAGGCTTCATCGGTTCTCATCTGTGCCGATTGTTGCTCGAGCAGGGTTTTTCTGTTGATGCGTATGATAATTTGCGCACAGGGTCGAAGGCGAACCTCGTTGGTCTGCTCGACAATCCTGCATTCCGATCCGCGTTTCGCTTCCACCAGCACGACGTTACGCAGCCAATCAACACCGACTCGCACGTTGACATCGTGATGCACCTCGCCGCACTCGCCTCGCCGACGTACTATTTCAAATACCCGCTCGAAAGTCTTCGCGTCGGCTCCGAGGGAACCTACCAGTTACTTGAGCTCGCTCGCGCCAATAAAGCAAAATTCTTGTTCACATCCACATCGGAAGTGTACGGCGATCCTCTCGAGCACCCACAAAAAGAAACCTACCGGGGTTCCGTCAACCCTATCGGTCTGCGAAGTGTATACGACGAATCGAAACGTTTCAGCGAAAGCATGGTAATAACGTACCATCGTGAGTATGGCATGGATACAAAAATCGTCCGCATTTTTAATACCTATGGCCCGCACATGGCAGCAGACGATGGCCGCGCCATACCATCGTTTATTTCCGCGGCGCTGCGCAATAAGCCACTTATAATTTTCGGCGACGGTACCTACACCCGCTCCCTATGTTATATCGACGACCTCATTGATGGCCTTGTTCGTATGGTACAATCAACAGAACATGGACCGATCAATCTTGGAAATCCCGAAGAAGTGACTATGAACGATCTTGCGCACACAATCATTGCGCTTACCGGTTCAACGAGTACCATTCTCCATAAACCGGCTCGGGAAGACGACCCCACGCGCCGAAAACCAGATATCACGCTTGCGAAACAGAAACTCGCATGGCAGCCACAAACATCACTTGGACAGGGTCTCACAAAAACGATCGACTATTTTAGGCAACGCTAAATAACACCGGCCACTCAAATGAACCAGAGCGACGCAAAAAAAATTACGACATTCTACAGCGATTTACTCAAAAAACACGGCGACCATTTTAAGGCCGGCGATTATGGGTCTGTGGCGTCTCAATTAAACCGATTTAATGTATTGCTTGCTTTTGGAAAATTCGAAGGAAAGTCGGTGCTCGATGTGGGCTGCGGAAAAGGCGATTTCTATGGATTTCTAAAAAAACAGGGCTTGCACGTCGACTACACAGGCATTGAAATTGCGCCTGACGTTGCGGCGCTCGCTCAGAAAAAATACCCCGATGCGCATATTATCATTGACAACTTTGAAACACATGCATTTGACCGACAATACGACATCGTAATCACCAGCGGCACCTTCGACTTTAAAGTCAGTGATCACGCGACGTACTTGCAAAAAAGCATTACCAAAATGTACGAACTCGCAATTCAGGGAGTCACGTTCAACCTTACCAGTATCTACCTAGACAAAGGGTATGAAAACGACTACACCTATTATGCGCAACCCGAAGAAATATTCCGCTACTGCAAAAAATTATGCCGCTTTGTGACGTTGCGACACGACTACGCCCCGAATGATTTCACTATGTATATGTATAAGACGCCGGAGTTTCGATATTAATTCGATATTAAGCGGTCCAACGTCATGTCATATAGATGAAACAGATTCCTCACTCACAACCTTCGATCGGCACACCGGAATGGAAGATACTACGAGACCCGATTGAACGTCGGTATATTGCAGCGGGTTCGCTGACTGAAACATTTGAACGTCTTTTGGCTGAGCATATCGGTGTCAAGCATATATTCGTTGTTGACTCCGGTACAAGCGCGCTTCACCTTGCTTTACTAGCCCTTGGCGTCAAGCAAGGCGACGAAGTCATTATCCCCAGCTATATCTGCTCCTCGGTCCTTGATGCAGTCAACTATACGGGTGCGCAAGCCGTAATCGCCGATATTAATGAAACGTCGTATAATATGACCGTCGCCACTATACAACCCTGTGTATCGAAAAAAACAAAAGCAATCATTGTCCCTCACCTGTTCGGACTAGCGGCGCCTATCGATAAAATCAAAGCTGCATTTCCAAAGATTTCAATAATCGAGGACTGCGCCCAGGCGATCGGCGGAGCGCTTCATGCTCATAGTAATAAAAAGCTTGGTTCTATGGGCGACATAAGTATATTTTCATTCTATGCAACCAAGGTAATTACAACCGGAAAAGGTGGCGCTGTTGCGACAAACAATAACACATACGCCAAAACCATCAGAGACTTGCGATCCAATGATCTAATTTCAAAGTACCGCGTTCGATACAATTACTCATTTACGGATTTGCAGGCAGCGATGGGTTTACAACAGCTCAAAAAACTTCCACAGTTCCTAAAGAAGCGTCGTGCATTGGCGCAGATGTATCTCCATGGGTTACGATCAGCAAACCTTGTCCTGCCTCCGCAAGACGGACATATCTATTACCGCTTCGTCGTCCAATTCCCTAAAAACGTAAGCGTGGAGAAAATAACGGCAATTGCCACACACATGAAGCAAAGCGGTATTGAAGTTAGCCAGACTCCTGTCTGGAAGCCAATCCACCAGCTTTTACGACTACCAAAGAGACAATACCCACATACTGAAACTATCTATGACCACGTATTATCGCTACCGATTTACCCTTCTCTGTCAAAAAATGATATACGGCACATTATACAAATATTTCTAACTATTTATCCAACACGAACATGAACATTATTGCTATCGGAGCCCATGCAGACGATATTGAGCTAGCAGCCGGGGGATTGCTGGCAGACGCAACCCAAGCCAAACACAAAGTGAAAATGGTCATAGTCAGTAACTCCGCCTATACCTCGTTCGACGGCTCGGTACAGCGTACCAAGGAGCAAGCGTCAAAAGAGGCACGCACAGCAGCGAAAAAACTAGGTGTTACCGATGTTAATATCCTCGATTTCCCTACCAAGAACATCCCCTATAACTCAACATCTGTTGAGACAATCGACTCCATTGTGTCACAGTTTGAAGCCGATGTAGTTCTTACCCACTGGCCACACGACACGCACCAAGATCACCGGCGCGTCTCACTGGCAACAATTTCTGCGTGCCGTTATCTCAATAACATTTTATTCTACGAGCCGATAAAACCATCGGGCCGTTCGTACCAAGGATTCCACGCCCAGGCCTACCACCCGGTTAGTGAACCAACCATGCAGAAAAAAATCGCGTCGCTCAAAGCGCACGCGAGCCAGTATAAAAAATACGGAGAAGCAGAGTGGATTGATGCCATTGTTGCGCGTAATCGACTCCATGGCTTTGAACTTGGGACAAGTAAGTACGCGGAGGCATTCGAGATTATGCGATGGACGCTGGATTTTCGGAAGGCGTTACTGTGATACCAAAAAACCTTTCACCCACATAAGAAACTTCGGATATAACACCTCTCCGCGCTGAATGAATTTTTCGATACGAGACCAGCGAATGTCCAAGTATTCATGCGCCACTATATTGCGAAGCTCGGCGAACCTCCCGAATTCGTCAACCAATTCTTTTTCTCCATAGCCAGCCACAAACGTGGATAAAATTTCTTTATAGGTTTGAGGAATTTGACGCTTTTCCGAAGCAAGAACAACTTTGGCTATATCCAGTGAAGCCATAACAATATTTTCAACCCACCGCTCAAGGTTGCGCTGCTTGT
>MHXC01000007.1:1699-6582 GCA_001824325.1 Parcubacteria group bacterium RIFCSPHIGHO2_01_FULL_47_10b | reverse complement strand
TTTTCCTTCCAACAAATTTGCCGTCTAATACTCCGCCGCGCTTTCGTAAAAGGATAGAGAATGCCTTGACAGATCAGAAAATTCATGTAGACTAAAAGATAAGGTGTTCTTTTACAACCATATAAAGAAGGAAGGAAAAAGCAGATGAGGCAGTCTTCTAAGTGGAGGTTGGATCTTCCCGAAATAGCGCCGAGTGGCGAAAAAGCAATATCGCTGCTTGTGGTACAACAATCCTCACTTCCAATCCTGAGTATTGGCGTGAGTGACGCTGGCGTTACTGAAATCCGCATGGCGCAGGCCTCTGGCCGTCATGTGAAGGCGATTTCCGTAGACCAAGAAGGTATACAGATCTCGTGCCGATTTGCGCGTCTAGCTAGAGTTGATTCGTGTGTTGAATTTTTCATGCACGACGTCCGCTCTGGTTTCTCCAGTATTGGAGATGGAACGATCGGATTTGTGTACGCGAGACAGTCTCTCCATTACTTGGAGAAGCAGGAGCTGGGAACCGTGCTGACAGAGATACATCGGCTTCTGGAGACGGAAGGCCTCTTTTTCATGGTCGTAAAGTCGGTGGATGATCGATGGGCACAACATCCATCCGCAACTTACGACCCGAGTACAGCAATGACTACGTGGATATACCCGCGAGAGGGTAATACAGGATTGACAATGCGACGTCAATTCTTTACTCCGGAAACTCTGCGTTCCTATGCAGATGGCGCTGGATTCCACGTCGTCAACATTGAATCTCACGAAGAGGTTCTCTATTGGGACTACGCACACACTCGAAAAGATGAGCACTCCTCATCACTTCTGAGTATGTGTTGCGTAAAGAGGTAACGACCACACAAGGAGGAGCAACATGGAGCAAGTTCACCAAACGGTGTATTCACAAATACGCACAAACGCGTTCGGTGAGGCATCGCTTACCGGAATGCTTGAGAGTTTGGACGGACGCTGTCCGTTGTCGCGTGAGAAGATGTGTCTGTTTGTGGACCGCGTCACAGACACGTTGCGACGACTCAATCTTGGGCAAGGTGATGAGATCGCGGTTGTGCTCCCAAATGGCCCGTCGTACACAACTGCTCTTCTGGCGGTGATAGAGTGCGGTATTGCGGTTCCTATGCCGCCGGATAGATTGTTCGAAGAGTTCGGCAAGGGAATACAACCGAGGGCTGTCCTTTTTTCAGAGGACACTCCGCCCGTACCTGATACACTTGAGATAGCTAGAGCGTGCGGAATGTCTTTGGTCGGAATCAAAGAGGACGCCAGAACTGCTGGTCTTTTTCAAGTGAGCCTGGTCGAACATCCATCCGCGCAAAAAGCGGATGAACGCGTAGGTCTGCGTGCAAAGAGGGAACATGATCTGGCGCTCATCCTGAACACGTCAGGAACAACTGGGCAACGAAAGCGAGTTGGGCTGAGTCACGCCAATCTCATTGCCAACGCGCAGAACATTCGCGAGATAATGGGGCTTACCGCCGAAGATCGCTATCTGGCAATGCTGCCTCAACACTACACATATGGGCTTAATCTCACTCTGGCCATTCTCATGGCTAGAGGCACGCTGATAGCGGGTCACCAATTCGGTCGTAATATCCCAGCTTTTACAGCAGCCGTCATCGAATGCTTGCCAACTTTTTTTGCCAGCTTCCCTTGCGAACTGCAAGCGATTGTGGATTACGCGAAGACCCATGTGGAGACAATGCGGGTTTTGCAAGAGAGCACAATCCGTTTAGTTTCTTCTGGGGGGACGACGCTGTCCAGGAAGCTCAAAAAAAAGGTTGAGGAGGTGTTTGGTTGTCTGGTGCTTGAGAACTCTGGAATGACAGAAACGGGTACGCTTTTCTGCAATCGGGTTGATTCGCAGAGAGACGTGTCTGTTGGATTGCCTGTTCCAGGACTTGAGTATCGGATAATCGCCGATGATGATCGCGCTGTTGATGCCAGTGAGATTGGGAGCCTGTTCGTGCGTGGTCCGAATGTGGGGAGGTACTTGGACCCTTCAGTACAACACGAAAGGTTAACAGCCGATGGTTACCTCGACACCCAGGACATTGCTTCTGTTGATGAGGCAGGTTTTGTCCATTTTCACGGAAGACGTCACGAGCTAATAGTCCAAGATGGACGGGTGCTCGTTCCGGGAATTTTGGATGAGATTCTTGAAGCCGTTCAAGGTGTACGTCGCGCTATAAGTTTCTGGCATGAACAAGGCGCAGAGCATGGGAAACTCGCTGTATGTGTCGTGCCTGAGTCAAACGTGGAAATGACACTTGCGGACTTAAAACAGGCTGTTTTGGACAGTCCAATGGTGGATTGGGTAGAAATGCCTGATCTGTGGATTCTTTGTGAGATAATTCCACATGGGATTCTCAGTGCCACTAAGGAGGCTCCGATCAGGCAAGCGGTTGTGGCGACTCTGGGGCTTTCCCCTGGCTCGAGGGGTGTCCTCATCTTGCGACAAATCCAACAGGAGAGAACTTACTTCAATTTGGAATCGGTTGTTCTGGATGACAAACAGACGGTCCGATTCGTTGAAGGGCGTGTACTCCTATAAGAGGCCAGCGGGAAATTCGAGAAATCGAAAAGTACTGCTGGCCTTCATTCATTTAAAAAATTGTCCCGCCCGAGAATACGGCGGGACACCATATTTCCCCTTATGAAATAATCATCAAAATTCGCTCCTCAATTATCAAAAAAATCGAAAATGAAAATAATTTATTTCCGATAACGTTCGCGTATATACGATGTTTGCGGAGCAAATATGGGAGAGGGCTTTGGGAAAGCCCGAGCCGTATATGCGCTGTTATATGATGTATGCTTTTCTTTTTGTCTCGCCGCAGCGAGACCGCTTTTATATAACGACCAAATTTTAATTTTTATCCTTTTTGGTGGGGCGCAAGAGGGGAACGAAAGGGGTGAATTGCGCCCCAACAAAACGCCACTAGTTCATTTGGTCAATGTAGCCATAGCTGAAATTCTGGATAAGTTACCTTGTCATAAAAATCCAAATTTTTATCATCTTGCCAGACAAGCTCGGTAAAATTTTCGTAATCCTCGTTGTATCCTTTGCACATTACTAACATTCGGTGAAATGGATTCAAACAAAGAATTAGTTTTGCAAGGAATGGTGTAATTGGAATTTCCATACTAGAGAGTGATATTATTTTCGATGGTTACAATTTCAAAAGTTTTTGTATGCCAGTCAGATAGTTTGTCATAGTCCATAAATTGTACCCGCGATTTTATTGGCACAAAGGCATTAAGTGCAAGTTTCCCGGCATATTCTGCTTTCCTTACTTTGTCTGCGACAATAAAAAAATTGGCGTTGTAATCCTGCAGTTCAACAAATTTTAATAATGAGTTTTGAATGTCGGTTGAGTGTTCAACCTCAAAAAGTACGCTTGGCATTTTTCGTATATTGAACCAAGAAACGTCAACAGTTTTTGCTTTGCGTATCATTTGGTCATAACCGAACTGATAAAAATTTGTTATTGAGCATATTTCGCCAAGCGTCTTTCCTAGAAATCGCCTATTTTTATCCTGGCTTGGAACAAAAGTTTCGTATTTTTTCAAATTGCCAATTTCAACCAGCAGACCTTGGTAGTAACTGTGGTTAAACAGTTCTTGCTCCGGCTTAGTAATTATGTCAGTTGGGAATATTTCTGGCGGTAGTCTATCTTTTTGCGACCGCAACGCCCACAGCCCTGGTTTTATCTTAAAGAAAAATCTTTCATCTTGCACGATACGGCGAATACTTGCGAAAGGCGTTTTTGTTTTCCACTCAACGTTTGGTACCTTCAAAACCTCCTGGTTGAGATAACCAAGCGTCGCAAATCCACCGCTTTGCTCCATTATTTTTATTACCGCTTCATGCTGTTTCATACTCCATAAATATACCTTAAATTAGCCAAGATTTCTAGACTTATCCACATATATTGACAAAACACGTTATTTATGGGATAATGAATTCAGAAGATAAGTCCTTAGGGTAAAGCTTTGTGGAGGGCGTTCTCTTTCAGGAACATCCCTTTGAAGCGAAGACATTCCCAAAAGGCTCTTACGGAAATCCGCTATTATAGCGGGTTTTTGATTTGTACGAGTCGGAACCCGATGTCTTCAAACACATGCTTTGATTCAGTCTGATATTCTTTATAAAAAGTATTTGAAATAAAGTCCGCAAGCTCAACGAGTGTATCCATATATGAGGGGGTTGTTTTAAAAGTTGAGACGGTCCCAGAAAATTGTTTTTTCAGAAAACCCTCGATTTCTTTTCTGAATATTTTTTCTCCCAACCGGCTACCTTTGTGTTTTCTGGCGTCAATAACTATACGCACTTCTTTATATTCGCCAAGAGACAGCTCAATGAAAAGTTTTTTTAGCAGATCAGTGTATACAGAATCAAATTTTATTCCGTCTTTGCCAAAGTAGCCATATGGTACCTCTTGTTCCAGTTGGAACACGGAAAGAATGTTGACGTCATGTCTGCCTAGTAATTTTATACTTTTTTCTCTCAGCCCTTCAAAATGAGAGTCGGTGGCGTGCACCCGACGTTTTGATTGTGCGTATAATTTTCTTACAGTGCCCCAGCGTTTCCGGAGTGCCTTATCGTGCAAAACAGCAAAACCATTAATGCTTATAAACATTTTGCCTTTGTTTTTTTGGAGGTTGTAGGATTCGTCGAGATAAATGTTCATAAAGTTTCAGCATCGTTGCCGCTGTTTAAAATTCCCAGCAGTTCTCCTAGCTTGCTTCTCATGTTTCTTACTTCCTGTGAGAGATTTTTATTTGAAGTAATTTTTATTTCTATTTGCCAACCAGGGCCGTTGTCAGTATAAGGATAAAACATAGACGCAGCTCCTGATTTTTGGCTACTATCTTCT
>MHXC01000007.1:0-1680 GCA_001824325.1 Parcubacteria group bacterium RIFCSPHIGHO2_01_FULL_47_10b | reverse complement strand
TCATGTGAAGGAGTTAAAGAAAAAAGATCCACTGTATTATTGGCGAATTCCTCCATAGCTGTTTGTGCCTTTCGTTTAATAGTGTTTTTATCCACGCGTGAAACCAGCCCAACTTTATCTGCTGCACTTACGAATAGATCCACAAATTTTTTTCTTTGATTTCTATTGATGCCAATAGTGTTCACTGCTTGTTCCTGAAGAATTGTTTGGTTTACAGGCGTTTCTATTTTTAGTGTGTCAAGCAGTGCTTTAAATGTCCCAATACCAATGAAGCATTGTAGTAATGCCTTTTGTGCCTCCTCCGGCTTGATAGGATCAATAATTTTGATCGCTCGTTCTGTCAATTCAATATTTTCGTTGTCAATTGTAATCAACCCAAAAGAACGGAGAGCGTTTATCTTGTCATTAAAAGCCCCGCTGGTTATAGATGGGTTTTTTGTTTTTCTTGCACCAAATTGGGCGAATGTCGCTTTGCTTATTTTCCCTTTAATTTGGTTAGCTTCTTTTATTATTTTGATAGCCGCCGTCAGTGACAGGCGAGGAAACGAGCCTTTTTTTGGTTGCCTTAGCATATTTAGAAGGATTAATTTACTTACGAAGCAATCATACAGGTTTGTTTCCTCGTTGTCAAGAGCCAAAAAATGGCTTTTTAAGCCATTTTAATAAATTATCCACAGGTTATCTTTTATCCCGCTTTTAAATTGTTTAGTTGTTTTTTACTAATAATTCGGTTTTTGGCCTGTTCGCACAGGCAAAAAACACCTAATTCCCCCTATCAAATAAAACAAAAATTAAAATTTGGCCGTTATATAAAAGCGTCGGCCGCCTCGCGGCGGGCGAAAAAGAAAAGCATATTTCATACAACGTTCGCGTATAGCAGAAGTCGGCTGAAGCGGAGGTGGTAAAATTGAGCTGTGCTCTACCGCCGCAGCGAAAGCCGATTTGGGTGAAGGAAATTGCGCCACCTTTGACCTTATTATGCGCGCAATTTCCTGAACCTGCTATACGCTGTTATACGATGTTGGCTTTCCATTTTATTCCATTATTTGGGCAGTTTTCGTTCATTTGCTATTGACAGGCGGCGCGTGATCTGTTATGATAGCGTGTCGTTTACAAAATAGAAAGGGAGGTGCGACATGAAGCAGTTCATTCTGCTACAGAGCTATATAGGGTCGTCGGACTTCACCTACGAAGTGACCTGCACTGGCAGGATTCTCGGACTCGACGAGGCGCATGAGCGTGGGTTCACAAACCGTGAGACGATGAAGCGACACGCGCGTTCGTCCTACACGGCTGCGTGGTACGAGATCAAGGCACATGACCAGATCGAGGTTGAGCTTCGAAACGACGAGGGAGACGAGCACGCGGTATTCATCGTACCAGAGGCCGGCCTTCCGAATCCGCCAGTGAGCCTCGACGACGAGCGCACGGGTCCTCGGATTCACGAGTATCTCAAGGAGCACTGCGAATGCGCCGAGTGAGCGCCCTGCCGCCCCCGTTCACACGACCCCACCTGGTTCACGCCTCGTGGGGTCGCTTTCATTTAAGGCGAGAAAACTGCCCGAATAATTGAATTGAAAAGAGAAAAATGGAAAGCCAATTTCGTACAATGGGCCGCGGGTATGCGACAGTCCGACACGGCCGCCGCAGGCGGACGGGGCGGATTTCGCATACCCGCTG
>MHXC01000006.1:12275-21382 GCA_001824325.1 Parcubacteria group bacterium RIFCSPHIGHO2_01_FULL_47_10b | reverse complement strand
GCTGGGGAACTCCCGCGCCTGCCACAATACGAGTAATACATGTGCTTCCTGGTCCGACACCAACTTTGATCCCGTCAGCGCCAGCTTTGATGAGGTCGGCTGTGGCTTCGGATGTTGCGACGTTGCCCGCGATAATGTCGCTTCCGATGAATGTTTTTTTAAATTGTTTGATTACTTTCAAAACCGCCTCGAGATGTCCGTGCGCCACATCCAACACAAGTACATCTGCTCCTGCCTTCAGTAGCGCCCGCGCACGAGTTTGCCAGTCTTTTTGTATGCCTATCGCGGCTCCTACAATAAGTTGCCCCTTGTCGTTTTCTGCTGCTAACGAATGCTTTTTTATTTGATAGATATCCCGCGACGTAATGAGTCCTGCGAGTTTCCCGTCGGGATCGACGAGCGGCAATTTTTCAAGGCGGTGTGTCCGCAATAGCGAGATCGCTTCAGCCATTGACAAGCCACGCTTCCCCGTAACCAGTTTCTCGCGTGGAGTCATGAGCTCCCGTACCAGCTTCGTCAAATCGCTTTCCAAATGCGTATCGCGCCGCGTTAAAATGCCTTGTAATTCGCGATGGGTATTCACCACCATCAAGCTTGTCACGCCTTTTTCGTGCATGACCTCGAGCGCCTCGCCCAGCGTTGCCTTGGGTCCAATAGTATAGGGGTCGTCGATAATAAACTGCTCGGCGCGTTTTACCTTTTCAACTTCGCGCACTTCGTCTTCAATCGACATAAACCGGTGAATAATGCCAATGCCGCCTTCTCGCGCAATGGCAATCGCAGTGCGGCTTTCCGTCACGGTGTCCATATTCGCAGTAATGAACGGGATATTCAGCGTGATCCGCTTCGTCAGTGAACTGCGCAAATCCACCTCTTTTCGCGATTGTATTGAGGAACGTTTCGGCACCAAAAGAACATCCTCAAACGTAATACCAAGACGCATAGAACAAAGGGTTAGTGGTTACGGTTAATTATACTATCAGAGGTGAAAAACACAAATCTTTGTGCTATAGTTCTCGTATATGAGATTCATCGCCGATCTCCACATCCATTCCCATTATTCGCGCGCTACGTCGCCGGAGATGAATATTGTGTCGCTGACAAAATGGTCCCAGCTCAAGGGCACGAATGTGGTTGGTACCGGTGATTTTACGCATCCGCGGTGGTTCGAGGAATTGCAAGAGAAATTGGAACCGTCTGACACAGAGCCCGGGCTATTCCGCCTCAAGGCAAAATACGAACGTGAGATGAAACTCGTGCATGGCGATGTTCCGGAACGATGCCGTGTGCCCATGCGGTTTATGCTCACCGTAGAAATCAGCACGATTTACAAAAAAAATGGACGGGTGCGCAAGGTGCATAGCTGTATTTTTGCCTCATCATTCGAGGCAGTTGCAGCTCTTAATACACGGCTTGCAGCCATTGGCAATATTCATTCTGATGGCAGGCCGATACTTGGGCTGGATACGCGCGAATTGCTCGCGATTACACTGGATGTATCGAGCAAGCTACGCGATAAGTCAGTAGGGGAATGTTTTTTTGTTCCAGCGCATATCTGGACCCCGCATTTTTCAGTATTTGGCTCGCAATCAGGGTTCGACACGCTCCAGGAATGTTTCGGGGAGTTAACGCCGCATATCTTCGCTGTGGAAACCGGCCTCTCCTCGGACCCACCTATGAACTGGCGCATTGCCGAACTGGACAATCGCGCCATTATTTCTAATTCCGACGCGCATTCCGCAGGGAAGCTTGGTCGCGAAGCCAATATCTTTGATACCGAGATGTCGTATCCTGCGATAATCAACGCACTTAAAACAAACGATCATAGGGCATTCCGGGGAACCATTGAGTTCTATCCGGAGGAAGGCAAGTACCACATGGATGGCCATCGCGCCTGTGGTGTGTGTTGGACGCCTGATGAAACGCAACGCGCGAATGGCATTTGTTTGAAGTGTGGACGCCCGGTGACCGTTGGGGTGATGCATCGGGTCGAGAAGCTGGCTGATCCGAAACGGGGTGCTGACTTTTGCGCGAAACAGAAGTCGCGCTCGGGCTCCGGAAATATTCGTCCCTACCATTCGATTGTGCCACTACCAGAAATGATCGCTGAAGTCGAAGGCGTTGGTCCGAAGAGTAAGCGCGTGCAGGCGAAATATATGGATATGCTGACACGGCTCGGCAATGAGTTTCACATATTGCTCGATGAACCGCTTGATCGCATCGAATCCGAAGCAGGTATTCTCATGACCCACGCTATTAAGCGCATGCGCGAGGGCACGATCTTTATTGAGCCCGGGTATGATGGAGAGTTTGGCGTTGTGAAAATATTTAAACCAGGAGAGAAGCTGGAGTTAGTGCATCAGGGGAGTTTGTTGTAATCGAATCTACAACAACTTGGTCTGAAGTGACTTCTTTGGTCGCGGCGCGATTACGTTCCGTAAAAAGTAGTCCGTCGGAACATTTTGAAAAAACTTCGAGGGTTGAGCCCCTCGCACTTTCCCATACACCATCCGCTGCCGCGCGAATGACAGATATAGCAACTCCTTTGCCCTGGTCATTGCAACATATAACAACCGACGCTCCTCTTGTTCGTGCTCTTCGGCGCTTAACGCACTGGCTTTTGCTTGTGTCATGGGAAATAATCCATCTTCAACGCCAACCACGAACACTACCGGAAACTCGAGTCCCTTGGCTGCGTGCGCGGTCATGAGATGGACAATGTGTGGCGATAGTGGTTCTTCGCGTTCGAATGGAGCGGCTAATGCAAGTGCTACTTCCTGCAGTAATGATGCCCGACCTACGATTCCGTCTTGATAATCAAATGCCATCGCGCGCTCGATAAGCTGCAAAATGCGATCGTACTGCTGGTCCGAATAGTCAGTGCGTGTCGAGCCAATAAGGTCTCGAAGCTGTTGCGATACTGGTTTCTCGGACGGATCAATAGCTTTGAGTGATGCTAACAACTTTTTAATTTCAGGTCGCTCGTAAAATGGAATTTCACCTATATGCTCGAACGGAATACTACTTGCGCCAAATGCTTTTGCCAGTCGCCTCCCGACTTCATGGGTCCGGCACAGTACCGCTACATCCCCGGGATTATAACTATATGTTTCCGATACACCGCCACTAGCATCATTCATATCAAGTCCGCCAAGCAGCGATCGGATAGTCTGTATAATATAGCGCGCTTCAGATTTGTCATCCGGCGCATCAACAAGCGTAACGAGCTGGCCATCTGGTTTTACGCATTGCATTGGTTTTCGACCAATAAGCGCATCAGCAACTGCGATAATCTGGGGAGTGGAACGAAAGTTTGTAGTCAGCGTGAGCTGTTTTGCCTGTGGATACTGTTTCGGAAAACCTGCAAACAATTGCGGCAATGCACCTCGAAATGCATAGATCGACTGGTTCAGATCGCCAATAACACAGATGTTGTGCTGCGACCCGGTTAGCAATTTGAGTAATCGCGCTTGCATCGGATCAGTATCTTGAAATTCGTCAACGATAATATGGGTGTATTTTGTTTGATACTGTTCACGGTAACGTTTGTGCTCACTAAGTAATTGTATTGCGAAGGAAATGAGTTCGTCGAACGTGATGGTTCCTGGCTTCGTGGAATCGTTCTCATCGGCAACCACAGTCAGCGGAAGCTCGAGCCCTACCTCCTCGCCATGTTGCGACAATAGTGCAAACGCTAGTGCATGGAATGTGCCTATAAACGGGAATGATGTCGATGTGTTGGCTGTGTTGTCTAGGTTGGCTGTGTTGTCATTGGCTCCGAGCAACGCCATTAAGCGCGTGCGAATTGCATCAGCTGCCTTGGTGGTAAATGTGATTGCAACTATATGATCCGCTGGAATGTTATGATCCCGGATCACTGCACCAATTCGCTGGACAATGGTATGCGTTTTGCCGCTGCCGGGACCGGCGGAGATAATAACGGGGCCGTTGATCGCGGAAACGGCGAGCTGTTGTTCGTGGGTCAGTTGGTTCATGGCGTACGGATAACTCTCTGCTCATTATCATGCCAAACTTTGAAAAGCGAAAGTTTACAAAATCTCTAAGCACCCCAACCTGTTGCTTTTCATACAAAAGTTATCTAGGCTTAATGCACAGCAATTTGACAATAGGAGGTTATACATATGGTTAAAGCGTGGTTCTTCTGGAGCGGGGCGTTCCTAAGCACGCCATGGCTGCTTGTGATGCGGCTCTTCACCGGAAAGTGGGTTGGCTATGGAACTGGGACATCAATAACTGCAGGTGCGTTCATGTATGCTGGGGTCGAAAGTATTGCCGGTGCAAGCAGTGGAGGGCAAATGCTATTCGGTCCCATTTGTGGGATTCTTATCTTATGGCTCACAACAACAATGTTGAAGGACTGTATTGAAATAGCGCAGACACAGCTTGGCGCGCGAAAGGACTATAAAGGCAGGGTTCGTGATCACGATCAAAACGAAATTACATGGGATGAACTGGTCGGCGTATTTATCGCGAACCTTGCGGTCTTTGGTGTGATCGCGCTTCTGCCGTGGGACGGCTGGGTCGAGCGTCTCTGTGCGGTCGCTGGAACAACGACACTCTTCATCGGATTCGACATCCGTAAACCATGGAAGGTAGGGGTTTTCAATCGGGAAGAAGGATGGTGGGCGGTTTTCGCAGATGACATCGCCGCTGGACTGTATGCGATTGCATCAGCGCTTATTCTGGCAAGTGTGATCCGAATGATCGTCATCCTGACAAGCTGGTAAGGAGGAACCATGCCCCTGAAATGGCTTGCAGGGTTAATCGTTAACGCGCTCACCTTTAGCCGTCTGCCGACCGCTGTTGTTATCGGGTATGCGACCATGGCAGGTCAGTGGAATGTGGCCATTTGGGGGACCCTGTGGTTCGGGCTCTCTGATTTGCTCGATGGGGCTCTAGCTCGCCTCTTCAAAGTCGTTACAGAGAAAGGGTCACGCAGAGATGCACAGTTTGACAAGCTGTTGAGCGTCATCCTGCTTATCCTGATGTTCGTGATCTCCATGTCCTTGTATACGATACTAGCCATCACAAGCTATCTCGTTATGCAAGTGCACTTGGAAGCAGCGGCTTTCTACGGACGGAAACGAGGACTTCAGGTACGTTCAAACCTTTCAGGCAAGTTGAAATTCGCCCTTGGTGAATTTGGGGCCATGTGCGCGTTTTTCTTCAGTCTCAACGGCCTTGGGCACGCGTGGTGGCTTGTTGGCGATGTGCTGATAGGCATCGCCGTCGTGTTCGCGATATTCAGCTTCCGAGGGCGAGTTCTTGACATCGAGATAGGTATGCGAGGAGCGCCGCGTGATCGGTTTATACGCTACGCTGCATTCGTCGCCCATTGGACGCCAGCTGATTGGATTTCGACCGCGCGAGGCACTGTGCTTAACGCATGGGCATTGGCAGAGCTTTACTGCGAGCACTATGTATCAGGAGTGCTCGCGATTATTGCCATCCTGTGCTCCGACGGACTTGATGGACTTGTAGCAAGGTGGTTGGTTCGATGGGTTAAAACGACATACGGACGGATGCAAGATGTTGGTAATGACTTTTTCGTGCTTGTCGGGCTATTCAGTTGGGTATTAGCCACTTGTCCGGCCAATTACCCTCTATTCCAGGTCGCGATTATTGTATTCACCCTCGAGACTGTGCTGTTTCTCGCAGGGGTGAAGGGTTTAGTACTCAAAAAACAGTTTCCGAAACTCACCTTCCAACCGAATAAGATAGGGCAGTGGAAGTTCGCAATCGTCCTGGTCGCGTTCGTGTCATATCTCGCGGCGAAGATTCAGGAAACAGGCCAAATGGGGGATGCGCTTACATTCGACCCATGGGTCTGGTATTCGATTGCAACTGCGCTGCTGACGGTAGTAATTCCTATGACCTTTTTTACGCTCAATACCCATGTCGATCGAGCGATTGTTGATCTAGGCCAATCGCTAAAACAAAAAAATGCGGAATCGCTGAAAGGGTCTTCGAAGTAATGAAGACCCTTTCGCCGTTTTTACTCGTTGTTTTTTCGCGTTCCGCCTGTTACAATACAATCAATCGCATGCAGTGGCCTCATTTGATTCGCACTGCTGCGATATGAGACGAATGACACAAAAGCGCGTCACAGTGAATGGATTAACCATTGCATATCGAGTGTATGGCACGGGGCCAACCGTGCTTATTTTGCATGGCTGGCCAAGCAGCAGTGAGCGATGGCATCTCGTGACCGAATGCATCGCAGCAAAGGGCTTTGAAGTAATTGTGCCTGACTTGCCCGGATTTGGAGACAGTGACGACCCGCCATCACAATGGGGGAGTAAGGATTACGCGACAATTATTGAGGGGTGTATACGGGATCTCAAGATCAAAAATGTCACCCTTTTTGGCCATTCCTTCGGAGGCAAAGTTGCGGCGCTCATAGCCGCGAACTCAAAAATCCAACTAAAACAACTTATTCTTTCTGCAGCTGCAATCAAACCAGCTCGAAAGCATTTGCTATATTATGCGACATTTATCATTACAAAGACTGCTAAAGTTGTGCTCCGCCTCCCATTGATCAATAAACTGGAACCCCTTGGCTATCGGATCATCACCCATATTACCCACATGCCGCAATTTCAAGATCGGCCTGCGATGAAGGCTACGTACCACGCAGTGGTGAAAGAAGATATTCGCAAACAACTTGCAAACATTACCATACCAACGACAATCATCTGGGGGGATTCCGACAAAACCACGCCACTTAGCATGGGTAGGGAGGTAGCCCGACTTATCCCGCATGCACAAGTACACATCCTCAAGGGCGTTGGCCACCGTGCGAACACCTCTCATCCGCAACTCATCGCGGACACAATCGTCGCTGCAATTGGCGCTTCAGCAAGCACTGAAAAACAAGCCACACCGACATGACCCCAGCTTCAATAATGGAAACACTTCCGTGGATAGTAGTTGTGGGCATCGTGCTTACCCTTATTCGGGGCGCACTCTTACAGCTATCCGCATGGCAGATCAAAGAATACCGAGTTCGACGATTGCTTGCTGCAGTTGATGAAACATATTGGCGCACACAGATGACACACCCCATCAGTCTCCTCAAGTGGCTCGTTGCGATCATCATCAGCTACGAGCTCATCACTAGCCAATTCGTCCTCGCAACTGACCCCTTTGTCTCTATTATTCTCGCAACATATTTCGTGCTTCGCGGCCTTGGATTCCTGATAGAGCTTATCCGCCGATCATTCCCGCGACCGGTTCCGACTGTAAAAGCCGGGCTTTTGTTCATGGCCGCAACCCTCATTGTTGCCGCAGGCTCGTGGTGGGCATGGCTGTCGCTTGACTATCTCGGAGCGACTCTCATGGTACTCACAACTGTCGGCCTCTTGGCGGATCGCCTTGTTATTATCGGCGTTGCTGCCAGCGTCATAATTTTGAAACTCCCCACGCGTATACTCAAAGAACGAATATTTGCACGAGCCCTCTCCAAGCGTTCATCGTTCACAAGTCTCACCGTAATCGGCATCACCGGCAGCTATGGCAAAAGCTCAGTGAAAGAATTCCTGACCACTATTTTAGCCACATCGTATGAAATATTAAAAACTCCAAATAATATCAACAGTGATATTGGAATAGCGAAAATCATCCTAGACAAACTCACATCGCACTACCAATTCTTCGTGGCTGAAATGGGGGCATATCAACGCGGAGAAATTCGGAAGGCGGCTTCCATCGCACAGCCCTTAATCGGCATCCTCACCAGCCTTAACGACCAGCACATCGCATTATTCGGTTCGCAACATGCCATTAGCAGAGCGAAATATGAGCTCCTCGAAGCGCTTCCAGCTGACGGTATCGCGGTCTGTAATGTTGATAATATCCGCGTGAAACATTTGTATCGCAAATATCCAGGTCCGAAACTGTCATATGGTTTCAGTATTGGCGCTCATGTGCGCGCCACTAAGTTTAAGCATGAACCAAAAGGCATCAACATCACTGTTTCTTTTCAAACGAAAGAGCGCGTTGTGCACGCGCCGATCTTCGGGAAGCATAATGCGCTCAATCTGGTTGGCGCGATCGCTGGCGCTCTCGCCGCAGGCATGACATTTGCAAAAGCAACAAAAGCCGCACAACGGGTGAAGCCGCCGGAACGAACGCTTCAGACATGTACTGGTCCGAATGGTTCGCTTGTCATTGACGACAGCTATAGCAGCAACCTGGACGGCGTGCTCGCTGCGCTTGACGTGCTTTCGCACATGCCACATAAACGAAAAGTGGTCATCATGCCCAGCATTATCGAGCTAGGAAAGCAGGGCGATATGGCACACGCGCTGCTTGGCGAGAATGCAGCTGCGATCGCTGATTCCGTGTACGTTGTTGACTCCAACTATCGCCGCCAGATTATGCTAAGCTCGAAAGGAAACGCCGACAAAATCAACTTTCCCAGCGCGCGGCAGCTTCGCTCACAACTACAGGCGTCGCTTGATGAATCATGCGCCGTGCTTATTACCGGTCGATTAATCGGACAATACAAACGTGTCTATAGCTATCTCACCAGTGCACGCACCGACGTTATAACGAAGACAGAGCAACAATGACATTCCGCCCTATTGCAATCGCCTTATCTCCTAATACCCAAGCGCGTGATGCGATCTTGGCATCCTCGCTGATGCTGCAGCCGTGGCGTTGGAAACGCGGACACATGGATCGCCGAGTTGAGCGCTGGTTCGCGAAGCGTCTGGGGAATCAATACAATGTTGCGGTTGATAGCGGGAGAAGCGCGCTTATGATCGCACTCGAAGCGCTTGGCATTGAGCCCGACGACGAAATCCTCACCCAGGCGTTCACCTGCACCGCAGTTCCCGCAGCCCTCATATGGCGCAAAGCAAAGCCCGTGTGGGTAGACATCGACGAGTCATATAATATTGACCCCATTGATCTCGAACAAAAGATTACCAAACGAAGTAAGGCGATCATCGTTCAAAACACATTTGGCGTTCCGGCTGATTATGACGCAATTCTGGCCATCGCTAGAAAACACCACCTTTACGTCATTGAGGACTGCGCTCATTCGCTCGGCGCAACATGGAACGACAAGCCCCTCGGCTCAC
>MHXC01000006.1:0-12262 GCA_001824325.1 Parcubacteria group bacterium RIFCSPHIGHO2_01_FULL_47_10b | reverse complement strand
GTCTCATCACTACTCATAATGCGGCAGTTGGTAAAAAGTTGCACGCAATCACGGACACCCTCGCCCCGCCGCGAAATGCCTTTATCGCAAAGCAACTGTTTCATATCATTTTTTTTACTGCACTTGTATTACCGACGTATCATCTATTCAGTATCGGCAAAGTGCTCCATGCGATCGGACGACTTCTGCGCCTCACGACATACGCAGTCACTAAGGGAGAAAAAAAACTGCAGCAACCCGCATATATGCCAGCACGACTATCTAATGCGCTTGCGCGGATTGCGTTCAGCCAGTTGCAACGACTTGATAGGTTTAATACGCATCGCGTTGCAGTCGCGCAGGAGTTTAGAAAGCACATCAAGACTGCTAAACGGTATACACCGCAGCATGAACACCCGCAGGGGCAATCCATTTTTTTGCGATACGCGCTCGCGATCAAATTCGATAAAAAATCCAAGCAACCCACGGACACAAAACGCTCCTTCCTCCGCCATGCCCACGCAGCCAAACTCTATCTGGGCGACTGGTACAATGGGCCAATCACGCCCTTGTCCGTACCTTTTGCCGATGTACACTACGAACACGGTTCGTGCCCACGCGCCGAGCAGGCGGCAGCATCTGTCATCAACCTCCCGACATATCCGCGACTATCACCAGATGAGATTAAGCGCATTATCAAGTTCATGAACCATGAAAAAAGCTAAAGCTACTGCGTTTTATGTCGTTCGCCACGGGCAGACATTTGCCAATGCGAACAAAATCATCAACGGCCAGTCAGTTCCGGACTCGTTGAACCAGACCGGCAAACAGCAAGCACTTCTGGCGGCTCAATATTTTGACTCTATCCCTGTCGCTGCTATCTATGCCTCACCCCTCGATCGAACGCGCGAAACAGCCGCAATAATACAACAACATATTCATGGTCCCGCAGTAATTGACGACCAGCGGCTGGCAGAAATAGCTATGGGATCACTGGAGGGAAAATCATGGGCGCATTTCGATAGTGAATTTAAGAAGCATATTGATGCGGGCAATGACCGATTTGACTTGACTCCATTTCGAGGCGAATCCCAGACACAATTCCGCGGCCGTCTCTATGACTTTTTCTTTAAAACCCATGAAAAATATCCGGGGCAGCACGTGATTGCCGTTACCCACGGAGGCATCATACAGCTCCTGGTCACTGACTTTACGAAATTAGTGCGCGATTTTCGCTGTGTTGACACCGATCATGTGCACGCAAATTGCGATATTTTTAAATGGGAATTCGGCGCCGAAGAAGAAAAAATAATCCGTTTTTACCAAGCGGGGGACAAAGATTAATGGGATCCCGCGATAAGCGCATGGACGTCAAACCGATTATCGACAAAAAAATATGGGACACGTGGGTGGCTGCCCGGAAAGAGCACTCATTTTTGCAGTCGTGGATATGGGGAGAATGCAATACAGAGCTTGGTGATGAGGCCTTGCGGGTCGGCTTGTTTGATGGCGAAAGGATCGTGGCCGTAGCGCAGGTGCTTACCATTCATGCCCGTCGCGGCACTTTTTATTTCATTCCCCACGGACCGGTATGTGATGAGGTCGCCACTAGCGATGAAAAGGCGCTGTTTCAAATTTTCGAAACACTCGTTCAATACCTTCGAAAGGAAGCACAAACAGAATCAAAAAAGCAAAAAAGGCGTGAACGTATCTCTTTTATCCGTTTCAGTCCACAACTAATCGACAACCCGGTGCTTCAAAGCGTATTTCGTAAACTCTCGCTCCGCCCCGCCCCAATGCACATGCATGCCGAACGATCGTGGCTGCTCGATATTACACCACCTGAAAAAACGCTGCTTACGAATATGCGCAAGGCGAACCGATATAACATAAAGAAAGCTGAGCGTGAAGGCGTCATTGTCACCCAAGGTAAGAACAAAAACGATATAGAGCAGTTCCATCAACTGTTTGAAACATTTGCCGAGAAAAAATCATTCGTTGCATTTAGCAAGAACTATGTGTTATCGGAATACGAGCATTTCGCGCGCGATAACAACATTCTTCTTTTTATTGCGCGTCACGGGGACAACATCCTCGCCATGGCAATGATTATTTTTTCTGGCAGCACAGCGTTTTACCACCAGTCATTATCAACAGGCCTGTCGCCGGAGAAGCAAGGTTCATATCTCATGTTGTGGGAAGCGATTCGCGAAGCAAAAAAGCGTGGTTGTGTCACGTTCAACTTCTGGGGCATCGCGCCTCAAGGCGATCGCAAGCACCCATGGGCTGGCCTTACCTTTTTCAAAACCGGCTTTGGCGGCTATGAACGCAACTATATCCATGCACACGATCTTCCTCTCACGCAACGTTATTGGGTGAACTACATTATAGAAAGTGTACGACGAATAAAGCGGGGATTCTAATACCTCCTATCTAATATGCGCCCCGCCGCCTGTCAAAATCCGTTGCGCCGTTGACCACTTCAACCGCGTCTCGACAGGGAGCGATCCGTGACTCTTATAATAGTCCAGTAAAAATTTTATGGTTTTAGGATCGTGTTGGTACCCTGAACCAAAATCAACGTCATATTTTTTGTGTAATTCTCGAATTGCGCGATCACGTAGCACTTTGGCTATAACTGAGGCCGCTGCGACAGTAATATGATTATCGTCAGCATGATTTTCAGAAATGATCTGGACGCGTTTTGTCGAAATAGTTGCTGCTAAAATACGGTCTGCATACCAAATTACACCACGCCCGCTTGCAGGGGCATCAACGATAGCAATATCTGGTTTCAGATCATCGATGAAGCGACCGCTGATGTCAATGCCAATGGCATTTATACTCCGATCATCAATGTCGCTTGGCGGCACCGACACCGATACTACTATACATGGTAGCCTTGTGAGCTCATCAAACAAATACTCTCGTCGTGTTGGTGAAAGTTTTTTTGAATTTTTTATACCGCATGCTTTGAGTTTCTCTTGATCTTCTGCGCGCGCCATTACGCCTGCAATAAGCATGGGTCCAAGGACACATCCACGCCCCGCCTCATCGATACCAAGAATGTTGCCTATTTTTGGCTGCTCTGCTGCCATGTTCGGTTGAGTTAATCAAAATGTTCGGCTGGTGTCATCTTTGGTATTGTACCATGCATGGCTCACCACATCTCAGTAACAATACACGTCATGAATCTACGATCCAATCTTTTCTTATTTACAGGCGGATTACTCGCATTCGCTGTATCGGCACAGGCCTCTGTTGTTATCAATGAAATCGCGTGGATGGGGACTGCAGCCAGTTCGAACGATGAGTGGATTGAGCTCTACAACACTGATACAGTTCCTGTAGAGCTTGATGGCTGGTTACTCATGGCAACCGACGCTTTGCCCACAATCCCATTAGCCGGAATCATCGGGCCGCAGTCCTTTTTTCTCTTGGAGCGAACTGACGACACTACAGTGAATGACACGCCAGCTGACCTCATATATTCAGGAAGCCTCAGTAACGAAACGGAATCACTCGCTCTGATTGATACAACTGGCGCAATTGTTGATCTGGTCCCCCGATGGTACGCAGGCGACAGTACTACACACGCCTCAATGGAACGTGCTGATCCTGAACAAGCCGGGGACGACGCGATGAATTGGCATACCCATACTGGGTCGCCAACTGCAGGGCGGGACGCAAACAATGCGCCGCTGCATGCGACGGCTCGAGCTGCTAATAGCATAGCGCTTGCGACCGCAACGTCGACAATCCCATCAACCGACAGTGACGAGACTGACTCAAATGAGAACCCCGATAACGCCGACAACCAAGCGCCCGACGAGCCAACAGATACAACGCATGCAACCACAACCCGCGCAACAATTGCTGTTGTCATAAATGGCGTCGATCGCGAAGCGGATGAATTGGCAATCGGGCAAAATAAAGGTATAACGCTCAAAGCCAAGGGGGACCCAGCCACACATTATGCATGGAACTGGGGAAACGGCGTTACTTCTGAGGGAAACCTGATCACCGTGTCATACCAATTTCCGGGCACTTACTTGTTGACCATGCACGCGACGTTCAGCGACAGTGTGTCAAGCGATCAACTGAAGATCCAAGTGTATCCATCGTCCGTGACAATTTCTGAATTTCTACCGGATCCTCCGAAGAATGAATCAGAAGACGAGTGGATCGAGCTCTACAATAGTAGCGATGTAGTTGTTGATCTCTATGGATTTCAATTGGATGACGCCGATGGTGGAAGCCGGCCATTTGTCATTCCACAGTATACGTTTCTTCTACCAAGCAACTATCTCGTGTTTCCACGATCGCTCACGAAGTTAGCACTTAATAACGATAACGACAGCGTCAGGCTACTCACACCATCTGGTACTGTCATAATGGATATTAACTACACCGGATCGAAAAAAGGGTATGTAGGTGTCCTCACTGATACCGAGGGCTTTGTGTGGAGTTCAAAGCCAACGCCTGGTTTCGCCAATATTGTGAATCCAAATAACGCAGTTGTGACAACAATAGTTGAACCTTCCCAAGCAGCAACTTCGATTAAGACACAAAATGAGTTAGCCGCGCCAGCTATCACTAATGCTTCGAATACGATTTCAGTCAGTCCTGGGCATCAATTATCTTCACTTATGATGGCTGCCCAAGGTGTCCTTGACGTAACAGGCCAGCCACGCAACCAACTTGCGATAGTTGAAGAATCACAAAAAATAGGTCATACTGTAAGTGGGTCAAACATAATTGATATTGTTGGTACGGCACAAGCAGCTGCGCCGTATGCAGTCATCACCGATGACTCGACCGCTACAAACGACGACCCTGACCAGATTCAAACCCCCGAAAAACAGCAGCAGGCAGCTGCTATTCGAAAAACCACAGGCATCTCATTTATGGTTATTGGGTCAATTATGCTGCTGCTGATTACCATCGGTTTCGTTCGCACACGATTTACACAGAATCACACACCCCAGAAAATATAATGAATCGATACATCATATATGTCCAACGAACGCTTGCCGTGCTGTGCGTAGGTATGTTTTTTGTCATGCCAGCTGCACGCGCAGCTCTTGCTATAGACGAAACTGGGTCATTTTTCGTGCAACCCAGTTTTGATGCCCTCGGACGAAACGAGGAGAAAGCACGGTTTGTAAAAGAAAGTAAGCGCGCCTACTGGTATGCGGATGTTAGTTTTTGGGACACGCTCAACCGATTCGAAAAACCCGTCATCGAAGAAGCCCTGGATGAAGTGGCGCAAGAATTTGACGATGTCATCTTCCCTAAACTGACAACATTCTATGGCAACCCTTGGATTCCGGGCATCGACAATGATCCGAAAATATATGTGTTATTTACTCCCATGCCTGATACCGTTGGCGGCTATACGAATAGAGATGACGAATTCGAACGCACTGAAATCCTGGACTCAAACCAAAAAGAACTTATCTACCTCAATAGTGAGCACCTGTCGTCATTCCGCCTTCCCTCACTACTGGCCCATGAATTTCAACACCTCATAACCTTCAATCAAAAAGATCGTCTACAGCAGCGAATTGACACTGCCTGGCTCAACGAACTTCGCAGCGAGTATGCGCCCCGTGCCGCAGGATACGATAGGGAGTACCGCCCCGATGCGAACTTAGCAATACGAATAGCGCAATTTCTCCAGAGTCCTGTCGATGCCCTTACCCAATGGGATGGCGCACCAGGGGATTACGCCTCGGTTTCACTTTTTGCGCACTATTTGGCACAACGAATTAGCCCAGAGGTTATCGCGGAAACAACGGTCAATGACGCCAGTGGGGTTGCAAGTATTAATATGGCGCTCGAAGCTCTTGACCGGCCCGCGAGATTTGTCGATCTATTCGTTGACTGGACGCTCGCGCTCATCATCAATGATCGGACGGTCGGAGACGGGAGATATGGGTATAACGACAATTTCATCACGATCAAACGCCCCGTCGATCATAACTTCACACGACTCTCCGCACTTGCCCAAAGCGTTGAAATAATGGCTACTGACACACTCGACCCCACGTCGTCAAAGCTGTACGAATTTGCTTCTGACGATAAGCAGTTATTTCAAGTTGAACTAACGACAAAAACATCGAATGCTCCATTGCGGATCGTGGCTATTGAATACCTTGAGAACGATGGAGGAATTCGTGTCACTACTATTCCGCTGAATGACGACACGGCAGTTGGGACATTTAACCCAAAAGGTGTCGACCGCTTTCAACTTGCTGTCATGAATACAACTGATAAGCAACAGAAAGCCGGATTTACCATTCGGGCCACCACTATTGAAAGCACTATTCCGGAAATAACGACAATCACGCCAACCGAGGGTCAAGTCCTCGAACCTATCACCCTCACGATCAGTGGTTCCCAGTTCGACCCAGAAAGCACGATCGAAGTGAGCAACGCAGCAATTGACTCGGTGAACGTAGAATCGAGCTCAACGATAAAGGTTACCATTACCCCGCAACAAGCAGGTGACCTGACTATAACTGTAGTCAATCCCAATAATATCCGCTCCGTAGCTCCACAGAAAATTCATATCCCTGAACTGCCGACATTTCCCGAAGGTACATTGATCCAAGCGATCGGAGATGATACTATATATATAGTAAAAGGCCGATTTATCCGGGCCATTGATGGTGCAACCATTTCGCTATATCCGCATTTAAGTATTAGGGGTGCAACGTTTGTAACGCCCAATGAGCGAGATGGTCTGCAGCTATCTGGGCTCATTCGTGCTGATGGCACTGAAGAAGTATACGAGATAGATGACACCGGCAAGCGACATTGGCTCGATATGACGCCCGGTGCATTTGCTAATAGCGGGCGGAGCTGGGATGCAGTATATGTTATCAATCACGCCGAGCTTGACCGCATTCCCATTGGTCAACCAATCACTTCATGAGCATCGAAGAAAACATACTATTAGCCCCCTACACGTATTACAAGATCGGAGGTCCAGCCCGCTATTTTTTGCAGGGTGACGACCCGCTCGAAATTGCAAAAGCGTTACGCGAAGCACACGCTGAAGGACTGCCGCACTTTATTCTTGGTGGTGGCAGTAATATTCTGATTTCAGATAAGGGATTTAACGGCCTTGTAATTCATCCAACGCTCAAAAAAATCACGCGCGAGGGAGATGTTCTTCATGTTGACTCGGGAGCCCGCTGGCAAGATGTTGTTGACACTGCAACGCGCGAGGGGCTCCAAGGCGTGGAGTGGGGACAGGGGATCCCTGGCGACATGGGAGGGGCGATACGTGGCAATATTGGCGCATATTATCCCACTGTAGGCGGCACATTGAGTGACGTTGTCGCAAACGTGAGGGCCATCAATCATGCAACAGGGGAAATGTATGATCTGGCTCCGGCTGACGTAGGGTTCGACTATCGACACAGCTCGTTCAAAACGCATCGCGCAGGAGACTTGGTTATTGGTGCATCGCTCAAGCTCAAACCAGCAGACTCTACAGAGCTCAAGCGTAAAAACATTCAGATTCAAACGTACCGCGACGAGCGCCATCCAAAAGAACCGAGTGCGGGATCAACGTTCAAAAACATCAAAGATAAGTCGTTTATCATCCCGTTTGTCGAGGCAAATCCTGATATTCGCGAACTGTACACTAAGCGCTGGAATGGCAAAATACCTGCGGCATTTCTCATCGACGCAATTGGCATGCGCGGATTCCGCATTGGCGGCATACAAGTATCTCCGAAACATGCGAATTTTTTAGTGAATGTGGGCGGAGGCACGGCAGAGCATGTGATCATGATGACGAGCACCATCAAGCAGCGCATAAGGAATAAATACGGTATTCGCCTTCAAGAAGAGATCGCATATGTTGGTTTTGACTGACTTTCGTAATAATTAACGAACCACCACCACCCATGAATGTACAAATCGAGACATCGGGTTTACAATTGACAAACGAACTGGAAGAGTATATTAATAAGAAAGTCGAAATTCTTGAACGGTTCGTGACGAACGTGAATCCCGAGCCCGTATTACATTTACATTTTAAACGCTTCTCAAACAAGCAAACCGGAAAAATCTTTGAACTTCATGCAAGCATTACTGTCAACGGTACTGTTATCGCATTTGAGGATCAGGCATCGGAGGAACATGAGCTGATCGACCTTGTCGAAACAAAGTTGAAGCGAGCTTTGCGCCGAGGAAAGGCAAAAACAATCGGCGTAAAGCGACAACGAGATCTGCGCAACAAGATTTCTCAACGATTTTCCCGGCTTCTTGGAAGACAATGAGCGACATGATTGATGAACATATAGGCGCATGAGCATACTTGATTCTCTCTTTCAGCGCCGAGGCAATGCGCGGGAACTGAAAAATTACGATTCATACGTAGAACAAATCAATGCATACGAGCCAGCACTCGAGCAGCTTTCCGATGCAGACCTAAAAACACGTAGCGAAACATTACTGCATAAAGTGCGATCTGAAACGCCTGAGCGACAAAGCGCGGTTCTCGAAGAAATATTACCCGAAGCATTTGCGCTTGTTCGCGAGGCTTCTAAGCGCACATTAGGCCAGCGCCATTTCGACGTACAGCTTAAGGGAGGCATGGTAATCCATCGCGGCAAGATTGTGGAAATGAAGACCGGCGAAGGAAAAACGCTTGTTGCGACACTACCGAGCTATCTCAACGGACTTACCGGCCGCGGCGTACACATTGTCACCGTAAACGACTACTTGGCCCGCCGCGACGCGGTCTGGATGGGACAAATTCATCACGCGCTTGGTCTTACTATTGGCTGTATCACACAAGAAGAAGCATATGTCTATGACCCTTCGTTTATCAAAAAGAGTGATGGAAATACAGAAGGGGAGGCAGACCAGGAGCGCGACGAAACGGGGTCATTCCGAGTGGTGCACGAATATCTGCGCCCCGTGCCGCGCAGTCAGGCATACGCAGCCGATATCACCTACGGCACCAACAACATTTTCGGCTTCGACTATTTGCGCGATAACCTCGCTCATTCGCGCGAACAGCTTGTTCAGCGCGACTACTATTTTGCAATCATCGACGAAATCGACTCTATTTTAATCGACGAAGCCCGCACTCCACTTATCATTTCGAGTGCCGATGAAGAATCAAGCGAACTATATCTCAAATTTTCACACATCGCGCCGCAGCTTACCGAGGGCGTTGACTACAACGTCGACGAAAAACAGCGCGCTGTCAGTCTATCTGATAAGGGCATTGACGCAGCAGAACGACTCATCGGTGTCAAGAATTTGTATTCCGGTGCACACATTGATTTGGTGTACCATCTCGAACAGGCGTTACGCGCCAAAGTGCTATTCCATAAAGACAAAGACTATATTGTTAAAGACGATAAAGTGGTCATTGTCGACGAGTTTACGGGGCGGCTCATGCCGGATCGTCGCTATTCCGAAGGACTACACCAAGCGCTCGAAGCCAAGGAAGGCGTGAAGATCAAAGAGGAGTCCCGAACACTTGCCACTATCACATTCCAAAATTTATTCCGCAAATACCCCAAGCTCTCTGGCATGACTGGTACTGCAGCAACGTCGCGCGAGGAATTCGGAAGCGTATATGGTCTCGACGTTATTGAATTACCCACCCATCGCCCAATGGTTCGCATCGATAATCCGGATTTCGTCTACACAACCGAAACGGGGAAGTACAGAGCGATCATAAATGAAGTACGGGCGCGTCATGAGAAAGGACAACCCGTACTTATCGGTACCGTGTCGATCGAAAAAAACGAACTGCTCGCAACGCTACTCAAAGAAGATGGAATTCCTCATGAAGTGTTAAATGCAAAAAATCACGAGCGAGAAGCCCAGATTATTGCGCAAGCCGGGCATAAGGGCTCTGTGACGGTGGCAACGAATATGGCTGGCCGTGGTGTTGATATTAAACTTGGTGGCAATCCTTGCACTGACGAGGAAGCAAACGAGATTCGCGCGCTTGGCGGACTGTTTGTACTGGGCACCGAACGGCACGAAGCCCGCCGCATCGATAACCAGCTTCGCGGACGTAGCGGTCGCCAGGGTGATCAAGGAGAAACAAGGTTTTTCGTTTCTATGGATGACGACGTTATGCGCATATTCGGCGGCGACCGACCAAAATCGATTATGCAGCGATTGGGACTACCCGAGGACGTGCCAATCGAGAACAGCATGATCTCGAAAGCAATCGAACGAGCACAAACCTCAATCGAAGGCCATAACTTTGATATTCGCAAATACGTATTGCGCTACGACGAGGTGCTGAATAAGCAACGTGAGGCGATCTATTCGATGCGACGAAAGATTTTGATGGCTGATGTCGCGATGAACGCAGCGGACAAAAAACTCGAGAGCGCCGCTGACGCCATTAACCCAATTCGGGAGCGCGTGGTGAACTTCTTCGAAGAAGAAATCGTGAGTATCGCCTCGATTCATACGCCAGGCGACGAGATCAGCGGTTGGAACGTGGAGGAAATCGGAGAGGCAGTGCGAGCGCTTCTCAATGTTCATCCGCCGATTACTGATTCCTTGCGTGCTGTTATCGATGGTAGTGGAAATGCAAACGATAAACGCGAACACATAATCGAAGCAGTCCGAACAGTAGTATTTGCGCAATACGAACAGCGTGAAAAAGCGGTAGGAATTGAACGACTCCGCAATCTTGAAAAAGTCATCACTCTTTCCAGTATCGACATGCTCTGGACCATGCACCTAGATCATATGCAGCGAGTTCGAGATGCGGTACGACTGCGAGCGTACGGCCAGAAAGATCCATTAGTCGAATACAAACGAGAAGGCAATATTGCGTTCAAAAATCTACTTGTCGAAATACGCACCCAGGTCATCAGCGCCATCAGTAAGATCCAAGTTGTCCAAAAAGACATTACGTCATTCGAAGAAAAACAGCCAACCATGGTGTTAAGCGGCCCGTCGAAATCAGCGCTCAATCCATTTGCAAGCTCTAGCCCTGATAGCGCAGCAATAGAGTCGACAAAAACAACTGACCCGCGGTTCTTGAATATCGGGCGAAATGATCCGTGTCCGTGTGGGAGTGGAAAAAAATTCAAGAAGTGTCACGGGGCGTAAGGAACTAATATTCATGCGATACAATAAAATTCCCGAAAACTTCAACCCTCGATTTGAAATAGCCAGTTGTTTTATCGAATGCGATGGCAAAATTATTCTTCTGCAAAGGCATAGAGAGAAGTCACAGGGTGGGAGATGGGGACTACCCGCAGGAAAGGTTCAGAAAGGCGAGAGTATCGAAAAAGCTGTTTTGCGAGAAGTTAGGGAGGAAACTGGCCTAGATATCCCCGAGGAGAAAATAAGCTACTTTGGAAAAACTTTTCATCATCATGGGGATTATGATTTTGTGTTCCATATGTTTTCTACAACATTCGGCTCCTTGCCCAAAATCAGAATAAATACATATGAGCACAAGGAATTCGCATGGAAATCGCCAACTGAAATCCTTGCAATGGAAAAAGCCGAAATTGTGGAGGATTTAGATGATGTTTGTAAACTTTTTTACAACATACATGCCTGAGTCGAAAACCGTTAAAATCGTCGTATTCGCTCCAGAATCGCACGCGGACATCGTTCGCGAAGCCATGGGAAAAGCAGGCGCTGGAAGAATCGGCAACTACAAGCACTGTAGCTTTGCGTCGAAAGGAATCGGACGATTTAGGCCCGAGGAAGGATCCCATCCGACGATCGGGATAGTTGGAACATTGGAATCCGTTGTTGAAGAACGGATTGAGGCCGTATGCGAACGCGATACAATCGAAGCTGTTATTAAGGCAATCAAACAAGTTCACCCCTACGAAGAAGTTGCATACGATATATATCCTCTGGAAAAACTGTGATTACCGATTTCCTATTACGAAATACAACAAACTCGTCCGAGACAAAATTCCTGAAATCATTAAACGGAATGGGAAAACACCAATAACTCGCGTGGCTGATAATGCCGAGTATCGGGAAAAACTCAAAGAAAAGCTACTGGAGGAAGTTAAAGAATTTTGCGAGAGCGAATCCATTGAAGAACTCGCGGATATTCTTGAGGTCATCGACGCGATAAGCAATTTGAAGAAGTTTGCTCATACTCAAATCCAATCAATTCGTACAACGAAAATTGATGAACGAGGGGCATTCACGAAAAAAATCATCATGAATCTCCCCGCCCTTACAGGCGGGGTCTCTGTTTATTCGAACAGCGTTGCTGTCCGTCCCCTATCGTGCTTGCCTTGTTGGG
>MHXC01000005.1 GCA_001824325.1 Parcubacteria group bacterium RIFCSPHIGHO2_01_FULL_47_10b | reverse complement strand
CAAGTTGCGATTGCAAAAAAACAAGAACCTGCTCAAGTTCACTTTTTGCCTCAAGAGTAAGCGATTGCGCATTCTCAAAAATATACCGATATTGCGAAACGGTCTGCCAAAAATCCATTGCCTCATAGCTGGTTTTATTCAATAAACGAAAATAGAGCTTTAAGTTCGTCTTTTTGAGAGGTATCCCCTCCCGAAGAGCGCTATAGACTACTTTTGGTGCAGCGCGGTTTAAAACCACAACATCAATGTTATCGGTGCCTAAAATTTCGACAAGATCAGACCAGATACTCACTTCCTTTTCATACGTTGACGATGTTTCAATTTCTGCAAATTCATGCGGCGTGAGATAAACCCCAATATCCCAATCAGAATGCACGTTTGCCGAGCCCTTCGAACGAGATCCAAAAAGAAAAGCTAATTCTACAGCTTTATTCCGGTCGAAATACCGTTTCAGCTGTTGCATTTTCCCTTCTAGATCATTGCTCATTAGTTTTATTGTACGAATAATTCCCTAAAAAGCAATGGGCTGTATGTGCCTTATGCATGGGCTATAGCGGCGTTCTTGTTTCTCGGCATTCAGAATGATAGACTGAAACCACGATGACTCCAAAAGTCGTAACCATCCACCAACCCGAATTCATGCCGTGGCTGGGTTTTTTTGATAAAATGGCACACGCCGATGAATTTGTCATCCTTGATACCGTGCCGTTCCGCAAAAATTATTTTCAAAACCGCAATCGCATACCTGTAAAAGCATCCAAACAGGGCTGGATATGGCTCACTGTGCCGGTGCGCGCGCGCCACGGGCAACCAATTAACGAAGTTGCCATAGATAATACAACTGCCTGGGGCAAAAAAATCTGGAAAACAATGGAACAAACCTATGCAAAGGCGCCTTTCTTCAATGCCTACAAACAATTCCTCCGCGAAACCTTTCTTGAAAAAAAATGGAATTTGTTGCAACCACTGAACTTAGAGCTCATTACTTACTTGAAGGCGCAACTACAAATCAAAACGCCGCTTGTACTCGCATCAGACATAAAAGCGACTGGGATGAAGAGCCAGCTCCTCGCGTCTATTTGCGCTGCGCGCGGCGCCTCAACCTATCTCGCCGGACAAACGGCGAAACAACTCTACCTAGATGAAACACCATTCAAGCAAAACGGTATCGCCGTCATATATCATTCGTTTTCCCACCCAACGTACCAGCAACTCCAATCCCCATTTGTAACCGACATGTCAGTCATTGACCTATTATGCAATAAAGGAGACAATGCTCTCAAACTTTTTCACACACAAAAAACACATCCTTAATATAGTGCCCGAGTGGTATATCCTTTGAAAAAAAAGTGTCAAATAAATAGGGAAAATCTCTGAGCTTGAGACTCGAATCATTCGATAACCTCCCTGTTCTAATATCTGCCTGATACTTTAAATTTCGAAATTTCTTGAGAGCCCTGAACCCACTCTTGAGTAATTTGCTTTCCACCATGCCTTCAGTGAATGTGTAAGGATGATAGACGCTCCCTTTTCCAAGTTTCTCTTTGACTGTTTTATATGCTGTAGCAATAGGTCCATATGTGTTCACGGAAAAATACAAAATGCCATTTTTCCTCAATGTTCGATAAATCTCAGATATAACCTTCATGGGATCCTGGACGTGGTCAAGAACATTTATGCAAATTATTTTCCCGAAAAAATTATCGCTATAAGGAAGAGCCTCCCCTTTGCCATCGGAAAAGTGAATTGATTGTGAATCCTTTTTTAGCAACAAATATTGGTCCATAAGAGGATCAATCCCATAACGATCCCCGAAGTCTAAATAGTGAATGGGGCCAAATGGACCACACCCAACCTCAAGGATACGCCGGATATTTAAATCAGGCCTGATCTGTGTAATAATGTCTAGGTGCTCCCTCCAGTAATCTTTCGTAAGAGGATCAGTGGAGTCTTTCTGAAATAATGGTTTATGTGATTCCAGCTCGTGCTTTTGAGCTTTTTGCCACCTTTTTTCAGTGATCATTATTTTTTTAGTTTAATTAAGTCTTCTTAGTAATAATAACATGGTTCAACCAAAAGGAAATACACATCACTTAGAACCAATCGTGGCTATTTCAATCGCTCAACGATCAGCGAAACAATCATTCGCACTGAGCTATTTTCTCTACATTAAGGCAATGGTGGTTTTTTTTACGCAAATTGCCATTGCACGCATGCTGACGCCAGAGTCTATTGGTATTGTCGCACTATCTTCATCATTATTTGTTGTCGTCAAACTCTTCGCTCGCTGGGGCCTGTCCGAGGCAATTATTGTTGAGAGCGATAAACGCCCCAAATTAACTGACACTATTTTTTGGATTCGATTAGCCTATGTTTTAATAGTGCTAATCGTTGTACTTGCCTTCCTTCCAGTCATACAGCACTTCTATGAATCGCATGTAGTAACAATTTTTTACATCCTTCTTCTTCCAGTATTATTAGGTCTCTTTACTGAATTTCCTCTGGCATATTTACAGAAAAATCTCCGCCTGAAACAACAGGGGTTCATCGATCTAGTCACCACGATTCTGGCCTCAATCACAGTGGTTGTTATGGCATACAACGGATTTGACTTATGGGCATTGACCCTTTACGTTGTTCTAAATTTTCTTCTACCATTCTTTGCGTTTTGGATCGTCTCGCCGTATCGACCAAGATTCAAGTTTAGCATCGAAGATTTAAAATGGTTTTATCATTTTGGAAAAAATATTTTTTTGGGGGAGTCAGCAGGAATGTTGATCAATCAACAAGGTGACAACGCGATACTGGGAACAATTAAAGGACCGGTTCCTCTTGGTTTTTACTCGATGGCAAATAAATTATCTTCTGCCACGCAAATTGTTTCTATCTCTGGAATATTGACCGCTTCTCTGCCAACATTTTCTCTGCTAAGGGACAACTCGGTTAAGCTAAGGCAGGCTTATGAATACATCGTCCGTAATTTGAGCCGCCTAATTATTCCTACTCATATATTACTAGGGATTCTTGCCCCGGAATTGATCACTTTTTTCTTTGGACAAAACTGGCTCCCTGCTGTTCCTATTTTTCGAATACTCCTAATTTACTTAATAGTTAATCAGCTATCCCGGATCGAAATTTTATTCCATTATGGAATTGGAAGTCCAAAAAGTATTTTCAAAGCGCAACTTCTTGGGCTTTCTATTTTTTTAATTTTTGCGATCCCCCTCACTATTTATTGGGGCTCGATAGGAATGGCACTCACCCTAGACGTTGCCTTCAGTTTTTCATACTGGTTCATGGTAAAACAAACACGGAAGAAAATCGGAAACTCAATCTGGCCTCATTTGAAAATAATTACGGCCGCAACATTAATCTCCGCGCTAGTTGTGTTACTCACAGAATTGCTCCTCCCCAAAATTGCGCTCACTCGAATTATTTTACAATCAATTATTTTCGGGATCTCATATGTTTCGGTTCTACTCATTTTAGAAAAAAACCAGCTCGTTGAGGATGTCAAAAAAATCCACAAGCTCGTATTTTCAAAGTCAAAAAATCGTCGATAATCACCTCTCGTAAGATTATTATGATCCATTCCGACTACACAAAGCAAGTTGAACAATTATTCTCAAACGTCCCATATGAGATTGGACAAATTGAGACACCATGGGCAAGAGAATTGATTAATTTTTTGTTACGCACATTTTCAGCTTCTCGTCCAGCTATCGTGGATCTAGGGTGCGGCGCAGGTGCACTTGATAACTATCTGACTACGATTGGTTGCGAAGTGATCGGTATTGATCTAACATCAATTGTGTGTAAAGCGAAAATAAAATATCCGGCACTCAAAATGTTGCCATTCGATCTAAATTACGGCATACCAATTGACGATAACGTTGTTGATATTGCATATTCAGCGCATGCCATTGGATATCTCAAAGATCCAAATTTTTTCATCAGTGAAATCCGCAGAGTTACAAAACCGAATAGCCATGTTATTCTCGCAACCCCAAATTCTACGAGTCCACTCGAAATTATGAGAGACATAAAAAAACACCTTAGACACCTGGAAGGGGTCAGAGGCCTTAGCCAGCGATCAAAATTCAGTTTTCGTTCACTAAAAAAACTTCTCGCGCTGCATCATTTCGAAATTGTTGAGCACTATTATTATTCAAATAGACAAAATATAATACAAAGTTTTGGTGAAACAATGTTAGTAATCGGAACGAAAGTGAGTGAATAATTTTCACAATAGTATAATAATTGTGATATTACTCAAAGTTGTAATTGAATGATGAGTATGACAAAAAAAGCCCGCGACATCATTTTCCTCACATCCCACCCCGTCCCCTATCATGTGCCTACGCTCCAAGCGCTCGCAACGTACAAAGACATTGATCTTACTGTCCTCTACTGCTCTGATACGGGGATACACGCCGTGAACGACCCTGGTTTTGGGGCGGCAGTCAAATGGGATCTGCCATTGCTCGAAGGGTATCACTATCGTTTTTTAAAAAATGTATCGCCTCGACCCGACGTTAGCACGTTCTGGGGTCTTATCAATTTCGGTATTGTGCCTTTATTAGTTCGCCAAAAGCCGAGTGCAGTAATCGTACACGGCTACTATCGTTTCACCAATTGGTTAGCTATCGTGACATGCTTGCTCGCTCGCATCCCCATACTCTTGCGCGGTGAGTCAACGCTTCTGTTCCAACCTCGTAATCCAATCAAACGCTGGCTCAAAGACCGCATTATGCGTTTTCTTGTCAGCCATAGCGCTGGCTTTTTGAGTGTGGGAACTGAAAACACAAAGTTTTACCAGCACTACGACGCTCCCGAAAAACTCATATTCCATGCCCCCTACACAACAAACAATGATTTATTTATCTCTAAGGACAAACAAGCAAGCAGCCAACGACAAGCCATCCGAAACCAATACACTATCGCCGACAACCATGTCGTGTTTCTTTTCGTCGCAAAGCTCATCGAACGAAAGCGTCCACTTGAGCTAATCCATGCATGGGAACGAATTCCACCCGAATTGCACAGCCGCGGCGCACTGTTGTTTGTCGGGTCTGGAAATCTCGAGCAAGCCCTCAAACAGTACGTCCACGATCATAAACTCAAAAACATTCATTTTGCAGGGTTTATCAACCAGTCCAACCTTCCGGACTATTACAACGCGAGCGATGTATTTGTATTGCCTTCCGAAAAAGACATGTGGGGCATCGTGGTAAATGAAGCCATGTGTTACGGCAAACCAATAATCACCACGGACAAAGTCGGCTCTGCGACCGATTTAATCGACGAATCGAATGGCTTTATCTATCCTTCTGGTGATATCGAGGCGCTCGCCAATCACCTGTTATTCTTTTTGAACAACCCCGGAAAGGCATCAACGATGGGTACCAATTCGTTCAAAAAAATATCGAAGTGGGGTCCGTCAGAGACAGCGCAAGGCATTCATCGCGCAATTCTTCATATCACGCAGCATGGCAGTCAAACATAAACAACTAAATATTCTCATCGGCGATCATTTTTTCCCGGGATCATTGGGGGCTTCTTATGCCCGCGCGTTTGAATCTCTTGGTAATGTATGTGTGCGCTTTGAACTTTCACTCACCACATATAGCACCATACAACATCCCGGGACAACCCGACTTACAAGAGCACACTGCATCAAGGCGATGAATCAGGCGCTCCGAAAAATTGTGCACGAAACGCGCCCTGATCTCATCTTCATTATTAAGGGAAAAGAGCTCGACCCCGAGGCGCTTAACGACCTTCGCGAACTGTCGACAGCACCCATTTTCAATTTCAACCCTGATGGAGTCTGGAGTCCGTTCAGTTCATCTGACTATATTGTCGACTGCGCACCATTGTATGACTGCTTGCTCACCCCGCGTCGATGGGAATTACCAAAATTAAAGCAACTTGGCGGGCAGCACGTGACATGGTTACCTTATGGCTATGATGAAAAACTACATTATCCGACAACAATCACTGAAGCGGATCGGGCTTTGTATCATGCAGCCATCTCGTTCATTGGAACGTGGGCACCCGAAGACCGCATCTCGTTATTGAGCGACATTGCGCGTTACGGCAACGATCTCAGAATTTGGGGGTCGTCGTGGGAAAAATTAAAGCCGCTTGGTACTCTTTTTCACATGCTTTCAATCCTCGGACTCCATATACCAAAGCAACTCTTAGGACTTGGGTCGCCGCTTCATAATCATATTATGGGATATCCTGTCTATGGCGAGCTATTTTTGAAGGTTGTGCAAGCGAGTGATATCAACCTTGCATTTTTGCGAAAAGCAGATAGGGACGACCATACCATGAGAACATTTGAATTGCCTGCATGCGGCGTTTTTGTGATAGCAGAACGCACACAAGACCACCAAGGTTTCTTCCACGAAGACATAGAGATGGTGTTTTTTAATGGCGATAAAGAACTTCTTGAAAAAATTGGGTTTTATAAAAAACGGCCTCGCTTGAGGCAAAAAATCGCTCGCGCAGGGCTCGAACGTTTACGAAGTAGTCCTTATCGGTATACTGATAGAGCGAAAACAATTCTTTCCCTATTTGAAACAATACAATCGATATAACCATGAAACACACAGCAAAAAAAACAATACTCGTTACCGGTGGTATGGGATTTATTGGTAGCAACTTTGTTGAGGCGTTATATAAAGCCAAGCCAGAATCGCATATTGTCGTCCTCGATATCCTCAATTACGCTGGGCGGTTCGAAAACATCCCCCCCAATATCCACTCGTCTCCGCGATTTCGATTCGTTCGTGGAGATATTCGCGACCAAGGATTAGTTGAGCAGCTCATGCAAAACGTTGACTATGTTGTTCATTTTGCAGCCGAGAGTCATGTAACGAGATCGCTACAGAATAGTCATGTTTTTTATGACGTGAACCTTATGGGTACTCATACTATGATCCGCGCGCTCCTGCAAGCAGGTCGTTCAATTGAAAAATTTATCCATATTTCAACGTGCGAAGTGTATGGCGATGCCTATACTGGTCCCATACAAGAAACACTCGCTCAGCGCCCCGCAACTCCCTATGCCGGCTCCAAGGCCGCTGCCGAAACGCTTGTGTATGCATTCTATAAAAGCTTCGGCATACCAGTCGTTATCGTCCGCCCTTTCAACGGATACGGCCCTAGAGAGCATATAGAAAAAGTTATCCCTCGGTTTATTACCAATATCATCCAAAACAAACCGATCGAAATACATGGTACGGGTAAACAAACCCGCGATTGGACCTATATCGATGACTTTTCACACGGTCTCATGGCCATCCTTGATACTCCTATAAAAAAGGTTCATGGGGAAATAATGAACTTCGGCTCGGGCAAAGGGATAAGCATAAATGACATCGCTTCTATTATTGTCGATCATAGCGGGACAAACAGAAACATGATTACTCATATCGCCGATCGACCAGGCCAGGTGTATTCATTTGAGGCAGATACTGCTGTTGCACAAAAACTTATCGGATGGAACCCTGCAACAAAATTTCAGGATGGTCTCAAGCAGACCATTGACTGGTATCGCAACAACCCAGGCTGGTGGATGCCACTCCTCGGCACAGAAAAAGTCGAAGTGGCCATTGATCATACCAAGGTACAATTCTAATACCTTTATGACTGTAGTAACAAAACCAATTCCTTTCGTCAATCTCGCCCGCGAACACGCAGCTCTCAAAAAAGAGCTTACTAAAGCGTTTCATCGATTACTCGATTCGTCAAACTTTATTCTCGGCAAAGAAGTGGAGCAGTTCGAACACGAATTCGCGGCTTTTCTTGGTGTTAAACATGTGTGCGGAGTTGCTTCAGGAACCGATGCGCTTATCCTCGCCTTGCGAGCAATTGGCGTGGGACCAGGCGATGAAGTCATCGTCCCTGCGTTCACGTTTGTGGCTACCGCCATTGCCGTTCAATTGGTCGGAGCACGCCCCGTATTTGTCGATATTACACATACAGATTTCACTATCGACCCAAAGCTTGTCAAGCGCGCCATTTCTCCTGCAACAAAAGCCATTATTCCTGTTCACTTATATGGATATCCCGCTGCAATGGCAGAAATATGCAAGCTCGCGAGACAACATCACTTGTATGTGATTGAGGATGCGGCACAAGCGCATGGGGCGCGGATTGGCAAAAAAATGGTTGGAACGATCGGTGATATCGGGAGTTTTAGCTTTTATCCCTCAAAAAATCTGGGCGCTCTGGGTGACGGCGGCGCAATCGTTACGAATAATGCCAAATTGGATTCATCGGTCCGACTCATGAGAAATTACGGAGAGCGAACAAAATATATACACGATTCATTCGGAACTAATTCTCGACTCGATGCGCTGCAAGCGTCATTCCTACGCATTAAGTTGCCCCACCTCGAAACATGGAATGCAACGCGCGCCGGATTAGCAAAACGATATAACCATGGTCTACGCACCCTTTCAAATATTACGACTCCCCCAATAGATCTCGGCAAAGCTATCCACCCGGTTTTTCATTTATTTGTCATGCGGGCTAAGCAACGCAATGCGCTCCTGAATTGGCTACACAAACATAAGATCGCCGCACAAATCCATTACCCCCGCGCGCTTCATCAGCAAAAAATTTTCTCGTCATTAGGGTATAAAGCGGGAGATTTTCCCGTAGCCGAAGAAGTTGCACAAACAGCAATCAGTCTTCCAATGTCACCGTATCTGCGCCGTAGCGAAGTCGATATGGTTATCCGAACCATACAGTTATTTTTCACCAGTAACTAAGCCATGGATCGTCTATTATTTATTGGACAATTAAATCCAGTGGGTCGAAGCTACCAACGATTCCAAACTTTGAAACGCATGGGCCATGAAGTCGATGGTATTTCCACCATTTCATCTGCCTCGCGATTCGAAGACCTTGTTCCATTCCCGGCTAAAATAATGCGCCGCGCCGGATTTCCTCTCGACCTTACTCAAAGCAATCCAAAAATTTTAGACTATGTCGGCAAGCATAAGCCTCCTATTGTGTGGATCGAGAAAGGGACCACCATTCACCCAGATACACTAAAACGAATAAAGATTCTTTCCCCTCATACCACACTCGTTTCCGTTTCTGAGGACGACATGTACGCACGACATAACAATTCCGATTACTATCGAAGGGGGTTATGCTTTTACGACATTGTTTTCACCACAAAAACATACAATTTGTCGGAGCTTCGACAAATTGGCGCACAGAAAACCGCATTATTTCTCGATGCATTCGACGATACCTTGCATCGTCCTACGATGCTTTCAGCGACAGACAAAAAACGGTTTCAGACCGGCGTAGGGTTTATTGGCACTTTCGAACAGGAGCGTGCTGAAATGATGCTGTATCTCGCCAAGCACAATATCCCTATAGTAATTTGGGGGAATGGATGGTGGCGGTTGCGAACGAAGCACCCCAATCTTACCATCAAGCATCAAGCGATCTATAACGAGGACTATGTGAAAGCCATTGGTGCCACAGATATCAATCTCTGTTTTTTAAGAAAAATAAACCGAGACCAAACAACTAGCCGAACTGCAGAGATACCAGCATGCGGTGGATTTATGCTCGCAGAACGGACGAACCGACATATGGAATTATTTGAGGATGGTACAGAAGCACTATTTTTTAACTCGAAATATCACTTATTACATCTTATCCGCGTCTATCTCAAAAATCCTGAAAGGCGTCGGGCTATCGCACAAGCCGGCAGAGCGCGTTGTATCAAAAGCGGGTATAGTCACCGTGAGCAACTCACAAAAATGTTAGCTTTGATAAAGACCCTACCATGAAACAACGACCGCTCATCAGTATTTGCATACCGACATATAACCAGCCAGACTCTGTGCGGAACTTTCTTCAGTTACTCGAGCCGCAATTAAGCGATGCTGTGGAAATAGTAATCCAAGACGATAGTCCTGATAATGCAACTGAACGTATTGTGCAAGCCTTCGCACAACGAATCCCAATCCGTTATTTCCACGGAAAAAAAGAGGGGATCGACAAAGCGATTTTGTCGTTAACAAAAGAAGCCCGAGGAACGTATGTGTGGTGGTTTGGAGATGACGTAGTGGCTCCAGACGGTCTAAAACAAGTCCTCCAAATACTCACTGAACATCCTGATATTACGTTTCTGTATGCGAATTCTCAAGAAATCAACAAGCAAGAACTTGTCTTTCCTCATCGGGAGAGCGAGTTTTTTTCCAACCGCAATGAAGTCATTGAATATCTGACCAGTTTTTTAGGATTTATTACTGCCACTATATTCAAACGTGAAAAGGCGCTCGAAGCGCTCGCGGAGGCAAAACAATTTGTCGGCACTGCGTGGGTTAATTTGTTTATCATTCTTTCAGTGTTATCTCAAGATGGTTCCTACTATTTTCTTCGCGGCCCCATATTTTTCAGCGCACGGCGCGACTTTTCAAAACCCACGTGGTATGACGCACTTGAAGTATTCAGTGTGCATCTCTTCCATGTGTTCATCCACTTTTCAAAGCAGTTTTCTCCGGCCTCCATCCATCGAGTCCTGAACTACACATTTGCCGGATGCGCCAAGGGAATTTTTGTCCAGCGCGCAAAAGGATTTCATCATGGCCTCGGCTCAGATGTTGTCTCATTGTGGACGCTCGCTCAATTATATTGGCGATTTTCGGCATTTTGGCGATCACTCCCCCTGCTCGTCTCGCCCCGATGGCTAGATGCATTCTTGTATAAAACGTATAAAGAATTCACGAATTATGCGCGTCGGCGTTAGTTGCATTGGGACATTTCATGCATTTCAACTCGCATATCAATTGCAACAGCGTGAGGCACTTTCATATGTTGTGACTGGCTATCCCCGATTTAAACTCCGTCGCTGGCAATCCGGAGTACAAGATAACTTCATCCATTCTCTTCCATCGTGCGGTGTGCTTGGCTATACTGTTCGAAAGATACCCCGCGCCAACAATACCGTAATCTCACTCATAGATGCGTTGGCGTCCCGATATTTTGATCTACGCGCTCGCCGCCTCGTCAATTCAACACTTGATATTCTCACGATCTGGTCGGGAATGGCGGCATCGCAAATAAAAAAAGCGCACGCATATGGCGTTAAAACAGTGCTTGAACGTGGTTCCAGTCACATCCAATTTCAATGCGACATCTACGCCGAAGAGTACGAGCGATTGGGAATTCATGCACAACCGATCACAACCAAACCCATAATCAAACGCGAGCTCCAGGAATACCAACTCACCGATTACATTTCTGTCCCCTCGCAGTTTGTCAAAAAAACATTCATCGAAAAGGGAGTGGATGCAAAAAAAATCCTCGTCAGTCCATACGGCGTAGATATCGCAGCGTTTCATCAAATTCCCAAAACCGATGACGTGTTCCGAGTACTATTTGTCGGCGGGTTGAGCGTCGGGAAAGGACTGCATTTGCTACTCGAGGCGTGGCACGAGCTCAAGTTGCCGCAGGCAGAGCTGGTTTTAGTTGGCGGTATCCGTAATGACGGGATCCAGCCTTTTCTCGAACGCTATCGAGATGACTACCGCTATATCGGCAAAGTTCCTCACAACGAACTATATAAGCACTATTCGCAGGCCTCATTATTCGTGCTAACCTCACTTGAAGAGGGCTTGAGTATGGTCATTCCCGAAGCAATGGCATGCGGTTGCCCTGTCCTTATTACTGTTAATACCGGCGGCGGTGAATTTGTGACAGATGGAGGCGAAGGGTTTATCATACGCCTGCATGACAAAAAGACGCTCCAAGAAAAAATTGTTTGGGCATATGAGCATCAAAAGAAAGCGGCATTAATGGGACAGCAGGCGCAACAAACGATTCAAAAATATACATGGAATTCGTATGGAAATCGAACGATGAAACATTATGAACATATCATTCAAAAATCTCATTGACTCACATTTTCTAGCGCTGTTATTAAGTCCAATTGCAGCTGCTGCCGTCGGACTTGTGGGTATCGCGCCATTCATAGATCCATCGACCAGACTACTGTTGCTCTTGGTAGTTTCCGCATATGCAACGTTTATTCCCGCATTCATCACGCTCCGATTGCCGCGCACCAATCGCGACTGGCTTGAACCCATTATCCCTTTCAGCTTTGTATATTTACTGTACTATCCATTGAGAACTCTATTCTTTTTTCTATTCCCAGAAATTAATGACGGCCTTGTTTTCCCGAGTCTCTATCCATTTTCGATCGACCTATTTATCAATACAACAATTCTGTTTACGAGTGCATGGATTTTCCTCTTTGTAAGTTACTATTGGGTAAAAGGCACAGGTGACTTAAAGCGACTGCATAACCTATGGAGTTCGTTGCGACCGCATGGACTCGTCTGGAAAACGAATAGTATCTTTATTATCGGGGCAATAAGCGTCATTTGGCTTTACTTTAACGGTCAGTTCTCTGCGTGGATTGAAGGACCAGCACAAACAAATA
>MHXC01000004.1:381-12692 GCA_001824325.1 Parcubacteria group bacterium RIFCSPHIGHO2_01_FULL_47_10b | reverse complement strand
ATCCATATCCGCGGCCATGTAATACTGAGATGAGCACCACTATGCCCATGATAGAAGCCCGTACCGCAGGTGGAGGCGCTGCAATAACAATCATGTACCCCCACAAAAACACTCCCATGATAATCACCATCCAAAATCGAGACACCCCAAGCGCATACAATATGGCACTGAACATCGCGACCAACATCACAATATTTTGTCCGGAGATGGCAACGATATGAGTTGTACCCGTGATTCGCAATTGCTGCCTGAATAATGGGGTCATCTGCTGGCGCGTGTTCAACACCATCGCGCTCATGAGGTTTGCCTGCTTCATGGGTAAGTGCACGCCGATAGCCCTCGATAATGTTCGGGATACTGGAGTGTCCGGATAACCTGGTGACGAATGCATTTCCTCGGGGTCAAATGCATATTGACCAAGTAATACGCCAATGAGCGCCACGATTATCATAGTCGTGCTCACAATACAGCGAGGGCGGCGCAAAGAAGCGATTCCTACACCCAGACCAAACATCCCAACGCCAATAAGCCATGGGTCGGTTATACGTCCACGATCAATAGCGCCAAGAACTATCCCCGCGCCAATGCCCCCAAGCCATACGCACATCACAACGACAAAAAGCGTCGATTGGGAAAATAAACGATCAGGTATGTGGAACACTTACTCACCTTGCATTTTGCGGCGAATAAACGCCGGAATATCATATTCGTCGTCTTGTTCTTCGTCCTCGCCAACGCGGCGACTCGCAAAATCGGTTTGACTCTCTGTCGGTTCCTTGGGTTTTTCGCGGCGGAATGCCGAATAATCAACTTTTTCTTCCCGCGCCTCAAATGTATCATCATCCCGACCCGGTGTTACTTTGTAAATCTCGCGGACTTCTTTTACTTTTCCACGATGCATTCGTTCCATATCGCCAAAACCGGTTGCAATAACAGTAATTTTGATCCGTCCCTTCTTGATATTCTCGTCACGGACTGCACCAAAGATAACCTTTGCGTCAGGATCAATTGTTTCGGTGATAACTTTTGCTGCCTTCGAAATTTCACTCATGGTCAAATCGTCGCCGCCGGTGACATTGAACAATACGCCTTGTGCGCCATCAATCGAAAGTTCAAGTAACGGCGAACTAATGGCCTTCTTGGCTGCTTTAATTGCGCGCTCCTCGCCTGATGCGATTCCGATTCCCATCAACGCAGAGCCGGCGTTGGACATTATTGCCTTAACGTCCGCAAAGTCGACGTTGATAATACCTGGAATGGTTATCAAATCGGCAATACCCTGTACTGCTTGGCGTAACACGTCATCAACGGTCCGAAATGCTTCGGTTAACGTTGTTTTCTTGTCGATAATATTGAGAAGTCGATCGTTTGGAATGGTTACCATGGTATCGACCTTGCCCTGTAATTCTTCTAATGCGTCACGGGCAATTTGGCTGCGTTGAGCACCCTCAAATGAAAATGGTTTTGTAACGACTGCAACTGTTAGAGCGCCTGCAGCTCGAGCTAAGTCAGCAACAACCGGTGCAGCGCCCGATCCAGTTCCTCCGCCAAGACCACAGGCAATAAAAATCATATCCGCTCCGGCGACTGCGCGTTCGATATCCTCCTTATTTTCCTCCGCAGCTTTTTTGCCGAGCTCGGGGTTCATACCAGCTCCAAGTCCCCTGGTTATTGATTTTCCAATATGAATCTTCTCGGTAGCCAATGAATGATGAAGATCTTGCGCATCAGTATTTATGGCGATAAATTCCACGCCGCGGATCCGTGCCTCGATCATCCGATCGATAGCATTGCCACCGCTTCCCCCCACACCGATGACTTTAAGATTTGCAAATGACTCGATGTCGGGTTTTATTTCTGGCATACAGATCAGTTAGATGAATAAAGCGTTCAAAAATTTCAATTTTTTGAAAAACCCCTCGTGGTCGTCCAAAAAATTGTTCTCTTTTCATCCTATATGAACAAAAAAACCTGTCAAGTAGGTCTTTTGTTTCGCCATTAGTGGCGCTAGAATTCGTTGCTTGCTCTTACGGAAGCAAATTTTTGAAAAATTTCCTCACTTCTCCAGTTGCTCGCCCTAACATTTTTTTATCTTTCTGAAAAATAGCGTGTTGTGTATGTTGCGCGCCATGTTCAAGCCCCCACAACAACAATCCCACTGCCTTGGCGCACGCAGGATCAGTAACTTGATCAATTAATCCTTTCACGTTATTTGGATACCCAACCTGCACCGGTAGCGCTAACTGCTCCTTAGCCAAATCCACAATGCCAGGAATCTTCGCCCCGCCACCAACAATCACGGCGCCAGCGGGCAAAAAACTCTTTTTATTCACTTTCTGAATTTCCGCATTTACGAGGTCAAAAATCTCTTTCATGCGAGCCTCGATAATCTCTGATACCTCGGATCGCCGAACTTTGACTGCTTCTTCAAGACCCAAATCAGCCAGATTGATTATCTCTGTTTTACGGATATCTCCGGGCAAGCATGACCCATACCGAATTTTCACTTTCTCCGCAGTATCAATGTCAGTTCGAAGTCCAATGGCCAGGTCATTCGTAATATGACCCGAACCGATTGGCAACACAACCAGCGTCGCAACCTCGCCCTCTTCATAGATAGCTATAGACGTTGTTTCTGCTCCGATATCTAAAAGCACTACACCCAGCTCCTTTTGTCGCTTCTGCAACACCGCTTCTGCAGCCGCAAGGGGCCCAGGTATTAAATCAGCCACATGTAAATCTGCTCGCTCAACAGCTTTGGTAAGATTTTTTAAATAGGGAGACGACGCAGTTAACACAAGCGTATCAACTTCCAGTCGAACACCATTCATGCCCACTGGATTTTTAATTCCTTCCTCGTGATCAATAGTAAAGCCCCGAGCCAGTACTGATAAAATTTCGCGATTCGGACTCACACTGACTGCTTCTGCAGCTTTTAATGACCGATCAACATCGGCCTCGGCAATTTCCCGATCTGCCCGAGATACTGCAACCACTCCCCTGCTCTCCTGGCATTTGAGTTGCGGTCCGTTCACTCCAATAAAACAACTGCGAATTTCGTGCCCTGAAATTGCCCAGGCCTCACGCGCTGCTTCGCGCAAACTGATAGCGACATCTTCGATATCAACAACAACGCCTTTTCGCATACCGGCAGACGGAAAATTACCCACGCCTAAAATCTGTGGTAGTTCATCCGGCGCTTTATGTGCGATCACCATTCGCACAGTGTTTGATCCGATATCTAAACCGACGCAATAAGATGACATAAATGGAAATGGCGCAACCAATTAGTTTCAAAATCGTGCATGGCGCGCGATGCACGCTCGATATCATGGGTATGTCCGACCACATGCCCCATGCCATGAATCAAGTAATACTCAATCGGTTCCCCTCGCTGTTGTATAAGCTTCGGACAAAGAACGATTTCTGCTGTATGATCATCTAGTACAAAGGTAAGTACGCTCGCAACCGTATCTTTCTTTCGATATTGTTTATTCAATGCCCTGCTCCGCGTGGTGCCCACAAAAACAATGCTTAATTCAAATGGTTTGTCGAGTGACTCAACTATTACCTGCGCGACTAAACGAATCCTGCGTTCATCTATCGTCTGTCGCGTCATATTAACGCTATGTATCTGAACACTATGAACCTGTTTATTTTCCCGTGGCTTTTTCTGCATGTTCTCGGACTATCTGATTCACAACTTGATTTACAATCGCTCCATCTGCACGCCCGGCGAATTTTTTCATTACCTGTCCGATAACAGCGCCGGGCCTTGTGACATCGACTGTTTTTCCTGCAATAAGTTCGCGTACCGCTTTTTCGATATCATCCGAAGAAACACCCACCGGAAGCAATACCTTTAAAACAGCCGCCTCTTTTGTTTCGCGATCGACAATGTCTGCTCGATGACCCTGTTTTGCCGCTTCAATTGCTTCTTCGCGCTTTCGGTGTTCTCGCCGAATTATCTTCACGATATCTTCGTCACGCAACTCCTTCGTATTGGCGGTATTGGCGCCAGCTTTTTTCAGTTCATAAGTAATCGCCGATTCGAGCATACGAAGCACATCTCGCGTCACAATATCAGCTTCCTTTGTAGCTGCTGTACGTTGTGCAATTATCTGCGCATGAAGCGACGGAAGTGATGGCATAACTACTAGCTATAAGTATATTACAATCTGCCGAGTTTTCGAAGCTTATCTTTTTCCGCACGCATCTTTTGTGACTGCAATGCTTTTTCTCGTCGTGCTCGCTTCGTTGAGCGCGGCTGAAAATGCTGCGATTCTTTTGCAGCGATTAAGTCGCCGCTCTTTTTAATGCGCTCCTGGAATCGTCGCAATAAACTACCAATATTCTCTTTTTCACGTTTTCGAACTTCTACCATGGTTAAGTAACCACACCTCCTTGCCGGCCTGCTGCATGCTGAACTTTGCTGTATTGTTGTGACTTTAGTGACATTAGTGTTTCTTTAACCGATCTTTAATTTCCTTTGTAATGTTGGCTAATTTTAATATCTCCTGGCTGCCGGTTGCCATGTCGCGTAAAATAATCCTGCCGTCGAGTAATTCTTTTTGACCAAGCATCAACGTATACAACACACCGTAACGGTCTGCTTGCTTCAACTGACTTTTCAATGAATCTCGGTCAAATGATGCAACAGCGATAATCCCCTGCTTTCGCAACTCATCAAATAATTTCAAGCTTCTCTTCTTCGCATCAAAGCCAAGTTGCGCCAGAAACACCGTCGGCTTTTGCGTATTTTTAAGCTCAACTCCCTCGGACTTCATCATTTCGACCAACCGCTCAATGCCGAGTGCGACGCCCCCTGCGGGAGTTGCCACAGGACCGCCAAGCATTTGAATAAGGTTGTCATAGCGACCACCACCACCAAGTGCAATGTTGCGCGCCTCGCCATCCTCATCGTTCGATTTCCATATTTCGAATACGGTCCGCGTATAATAGTCTAATCCTCGCACTAATAATGGGTTTACATTATACGGTAACTCAAGCTCATCGAGCATCTCCAATACTTGCTTAAAGTGGGTATATGATGCCTTCGACAAATTATCAATAATCTTGGGTGCATTTTGCGCAACCCGAAGCGCTTTTTCTTCTTTACAATCAAAGATCGCCAGCGGCCTCGTCCGTAATTTCTTTTTGCAATCCGCAGGGAGACTTGCTGCATGTTCACGCAAATAGGCTCGTAATTTTTCAAGATAGGGCACCCGGCTTTCGTTGTCACCAAGGGACGAAATCTGTATGGTAATATTCTTGATTTTCAACTTACTCAACAAGCCATACGTAAGCTGAATAATTTCTGCATCACTCGCTGGGCTAGCGGAGTTCAAAATTTCGAAACCTATTTGATGGAATTGGCGAAATCGTCCTTTCTGCGGACTTTCATGGCGGAAAAATGGACCGATATAGTAAAGCTTTATCGGACTTGGGCGATTCGGCATCCCGTGCTCTAAATACGCTCGTACAACAGACGCAGTGCCCTCGGGACGCATAGTTAGCGCATCTCCACCCTTGGTCTTAAATGAGTACATTTCTTTCTCTACGATATCGGTACCTTGGCCAACGCCCTTGGTGAATAGCGGTGTCGCTTCAAGAATCGGCGTATCAATGCGCTCAAAATTGTATGCCGCCGCTTCTTTTCGAACGACATCGCGAATACATTCCCAGTACGGCTGGTCTTCCGGCAAAATATCATGCATGCCGCGAGGCGACTGAATCGTACCGAACGTTTTCTGATCTGGAAATGGTTGCTCGTTTGCCTCGTTTTCGTTATTCATAAATCAATTAGTAATTATATTGCGGCGCTTCGATGGCCATTGCCTTATCAATAGGAAATACGCGGACAAGCGCACGCCCGATAATCAAATCTTCAGGAAGTGGCCCCCAGCGACGCGAGTCATATGATGCCTCGCGATTGTCGCCCATGACGAAGAATAGATCATTCGCAAGCGTCATATCTGTATCTCCTCCGGTCAGTTCCCCATCAGCTAAGTAACCGCTTTCAGTAAGTGAAAAACCATTCGGATGGTCCTCGTCGTAAATCGTTACCTGATTATTTTGAACCACTACGCGCTCCCCGGGTAATCCGATGACACGCTTGATATAGTATTGTTTCGGGTCTTTCGGATACTTAAATACAATGACATCCCCGCGGTGCGGCTCGCGAAATCGATACGTAATTTCATCGACGAGCAGATATTGTCGATCGCTGAAATTCGGCTCCATGCTTGAGCCCTTCACAAAAAACGGTTGCATCACAAAGAACCGGATCGGTATAACGATCAACAATGAAACAACGATAATCCGCGTTAATTCACCAAAAAATTGCAATAGCTGTCTTCGCATGTGATATAATCGGGAACATATAGTTATGCACTCATTCTACTTGTCAGAATGCGTATCGTCAATTGGCAACTTCGGTTGGTCGCTTCCCTCAAGCACAAGAAAGGTCTGATCCATAGTTGCCAGCTTCCCATCGGCCATATCATAACTCTGTTTTGCGTTGTATAAATGCTTTCCCAGCACGCGATACGTTTCTTCAAATTTCTGAAAATCCCCGCGAAGATGCGACAATCGCGACAGCATATCCTTCGCGCTTTGCTCGATTTGCAAGCCACGTAAGCCCATTGAAATGGCTTGGAGATATGCGTAAAAATTGCTCGGCGATGTCAAAATAACTTTTCGTTCAAACGAATATTCAAGCATAGACTGCGCCTCTGATGTTGCTACGATCTCATAATACACGCTCTCTGCCGGAATATACATGATGGCAAAATCGCTCGTCCCCTCCCCCGGATTGATATATTTATCTGCTATCGCATTGATATGAGTCTTGATATCTTGCAAAAACTGCTTCTGGAAGCGCCCTCGCTCCTTTTCATCATTACTCTCTTTATATTTTTTGAAATTCTCGAGTGGAAACTTTGCATCAACGGGAATAGTTAAGTCGCGAAGCTTTATCACTGCATCGACACGCGCGCCACTCTTAAACCCGTGTTGCAACTTGAAGCTGCCCTGGGGTAAAATATTTTCGAGTAAATCAGCAAGAAAATACTCGCCAAAACCGCCGCGCAACTTGGGGGCTTTTAATAATTGCTGTAAATCTTGAATATCCTTTCCGATCTCCACAATTCGCTGCGACCGCTCAGTGAGCCGCCCAAGTTCCGTATGCACGCGCCCAACAGTCTGTGCCGCATTATCCAATCGCTGATGCATGCTTTGCTGTGATCTACCTATTTCCTCAACATGGAGGCGAAACTGCTCTCGCAGCGTCTCAGAAGTTCTCTCAAACGATTGCTGAAGCGACCGGAACAGCATGACGGCTGCGACGATAACCGCGACCCCAACCACTCCGATAATTAGTGTTGTTGCATCCATATATGAACGTTATTGCGGTTTATTTCGATATATTGCCTTGACTGTTTCCACGCCTACGAGGTTCAATCCCCCAAGCGCTAATAAAATGAGCCACATATACCCAGGCAGCGGCGTCGTATGCAAGAATACATTAAAGAACGGGGCATATACCGCGGCAAGCATCATAATTAATCCAAAAACTAACGACAGCGCCAAGTAGGTATTTGAAAATGGGTTGATTCTCCACACCGGTTTTCTGAATGATTTGATCGCGTATAAATTAATAAAGAATTGTACAGATAAGCCAGCGAAAACGACAGTGCGGGCTATCCTTGGATCAGTACCGTTTTTCAGCAACATATAAAATACGGTGAGTAATAGGAGGTCAGCAATAATTCCAATAACGAATATCCGGGTCTTCATTTCTCTGTTAAGAATTCTATGACTTCGCGGGATTGGCTTGCGTCGCATAATATCATCTTCTGCTGGTTCAAACCCGAGTGCAAATGTTGGAAAACTGTCTTGGATTAAATTGATCCATAAAACCTGTACCGGTAAAATAGCCAACGGTAGTCCCAAAAACAACGATCCCAGCACTAATATAAACAACGTAAAGCTATCTGACAACAAATACACAATGATTTTGCGAATATTATCAAACCCTACTCTTCCCTCACGTATTGCAGCCACTATCGTCGAAAACTTATCATCCAGCAAAATTAAATCAGCACTCTCTTTTGCAATATCAGTTCCCGATCCCACTGCCACGCCAATATCTGCCTCTTTCAGAGCTGGTGCGTCGTTAATGCCATCGCCTGTCATTGCAACAGTCGCGCCCCGCGCTTGCCATGCATCAACAATCCGCAATTTATGCTCCGGGTTGACTCGGGAAAATATCGAGACATGCTGCACGCGATCTTTTAATTCTTCATCGCTAAGCGCATCTAGCTCAAACCCCTCCATGACCGCTGATCCATGTACATCAAACCCAAGCTCTTTTGCAATCGCCCGCGCCGTTAATTTATGATCCCCTGTCACCACGACCGGTCGAATCCCCGCGTGTATGGCCTCCTGAAGCATCTGCCTCGTTGTGTGCCTAATAGGATCACGCAATGCTATAAGCCCCAGCATGGTTAACCCTTTTGCATGGGACTCGAGCTCTTGATCACTCATTGATCCCCACTGTTTCGTTTCCGCCTTTGTCCCGTAGGCAATCGCTATTACCCGCATGCCTTGTGACGCTAATTGTTCATAACGACCCTCCAGCTCCTTTTGTTTCGTTTTCGACCACGGATGACTTTCTCCGTGTAATTCATAGTGCGTACAACGCTCATAAATCATTTCTGGTGCACCAGCAATTGCCAAGAGGTCGTGCGCCTGCGTAAACCGATGCACTGCCCCTAAAAACTTTCGTCGGTTGTCAAAATTCAATCGCGCTTTCTGTCGGTGCGCCTTTTCAAGCCCAATTTCATCGACCCCCCTCTCATACGCAGCCATTGCAACTGCTCGATCAGTAGCCGAACCCTTGAATCGCGCCTCTTTCGACGGATCATCACCGTCCTCAACTATACTGTCACCTGCCAACACTGCCATTTCAAATAATTTCTTTTCTTCTGCCTTATTGAGCGCATGATCGCACCCCACAACCTCCGACACTATCATGCGCCCTTCAGTCAACGTCCCCGTTTTATCAGTCAATATGACTGACGCGGACCCCAGCGTTTCCGCAGCAACAAGATTTTTTACCAAGCCGCGTTGCGCCAATATCCTTCGTGTCGCGATGGCCAATACGACTGTCATAGCCACCGGCAGACCCTCGGGAATCACCGACACCGCGATCGCCACTGCTGTTAGAAACATCTCTGATGCTTCACGCCCAAGCGTCACCCCAAGCCCAAAAATAACCAATGTCACTATTGCTACCAAAACGCCAATAACTTTCCCCAGATACGCAAGCTTTTTCTGAAACGGCGTGTATTCGTCTGTATTGTGATTGTGCTGAATCAGATCGGCGATTTTACCTACCTGCGTATGCTCGCCAATTGCCACTACCACTGCCCGTCCCTCTCCCCGTTGCACGATCGTATTCATAAACACCATCGAGTGCTGGTCGCCTAAAGCCAGCGACCCTGCTTTTCCGATCACCCCATGGTCCTTATGAATGCTGTGAATGTCCTTCATCGCCGGCACCCATTCACCGGTCAGCATTGATTCATCAATTTGCAAGTTTTGTGCTTCAATAAGACGCGCATCTGCGGGTACCTTGCTGCCTGCTCGAAGCATAATAATATCTCCTGGTACGATATCCCGCGCATCAATTTCGTGCGCTGATCCATCCCGCCAGACAAACGCAGTCCTAGTGAGTGCTTGCTGGAGCTTTTGAAACGCCCGGTCGGCGCGCGACTCATGTAAATAGCCAATAATCGTATTCCCAATAACCACCACTAAAATCACCGTCATATCAATATACTCTTTCAGCGCAAACGTGATCCCCGCTGCAATAAACAACATATATATGAGCGGGCTCTTGAACTGCTTCAAAATATTCTGTAACGGCGTAGTTCGACGCCGTTCTTCCAGCTCATTTAAGCCGTGTCGCCCTTGCCGTTTTGTCACCTCATCAAAAGACAATCCGCTGGGTACGGACTTCTGTGCTTCGAGCGCCTCATCAACACTCATCTCATACCAACGCTCATGGAGCCCATGCGACTGCGGCACTGTTCTCTGCGCTGCCATAGAGCTATTATAGCACAACGATGCTATGACCCCAACGGGATTCGAACCCGTGTTTCCACCGTGAGAGGGTGATGTCCTAGCCACTAGACGATAGGGCCATCTGTATAGTTCCTATGCGTTATTCTACCCGAAAAGCCCTAAAAATCAAGCCACTCTACCGCTCTGGCGGTATTTGGTAATAGTCTAACAAAAACTTCGCGAGTTTGCCGAACGACGGCGCAACTGACTGCGATGCAAATTCAATATCAGATGGCGCTTCGAGCTTGATTGCTATAGAAAATCGCGGATCAAACGCCGGCGCAAACCCTACATAAGTATGAATAGTTCGATCATCGGCATATCCTCCCGGAACTGGCACTTGGGCTGTGCCTGTTTTACCGGCAATGAAATAGTTCAGCACCTTGGCTCCGCGAGCCTGGCCATCGTCAACAATCGTTACCATCATCGCAGTCAAACGATTTGCCGTATCAGCGCTTATTGCTCGCCCTGTAACAACTGGCTCAAACGCTGTTTCGACATCGTTATGAATGGTCGCAGCAATTACATGCGGCTTCATAATGTTGCCTTCATTGGCAATTGCGTTAATAGCCGACAAAAGCTGCACCGGCGTCACGCTGATGCCCTGGCCAAACGCAGCAGTTGCATAGTTGACATCACGATTGGTGTACAAGTTGGCAATACTACCTTGCTTCTCCGCTGCAATATCAATGCCTGTTGTGCGCGCAAACCCAAACTTCTCCATATATTCCAAAAATAGTTCCTTTCCTATCTTTTGCTGCACATACATAATCCCAGTGTTGATCGAATTTTTCAGAATATCAGTCATGGTCACAACGCCAAACACTTTATTTTCGGCATTACGAATCACCCGATCCGCAACAACGGTATAACCCTTATCATCGTTAAACGTTGATTCAGGTGTTACCACGCCGGTATCGAGCCCCGCAGCCATTGCAATCGGCTTCATGACCGAACCAGGCTCAAATGGTATATGCACCAAGGGATTCAAGAATAGTTGCGGATTTTTTACATCTGCATATGTATTCGGATCAAATGACGGCAACGAATCCATGGCAATAACAGCGCCGGTTTTTGGATTCATCACGAGCGCGGAAACACTCATTGGCCTATATTTCTGATTCAGTTCCTTCAACATATCTCGCACTGAAAACATGACATTCTGATCCAATGTCAGCACAATATCATCGCCGTTATCCATTGGCTTTACCGTTTTATTGCCAAAAGGAATTAACCGACCAAGTCCATCGAGCGCCCCAGAAAAAATACCTCGCTGGCCCTGCAATTGCGCATCATAAAAACCCTCGACGCCATATTGCCCAGCACGATCTGCTCCCTCGAACCCCAAAAAGCCAATCGTCTGCGCACCAATATCTCCGAGCGGATACGATCGGTCCCATGTTTTTTGTATATGCACGCCCGTGATGCCAAGCGCCTCAACCGACGTCGCCTCTTCTTCAGTAAGACGCTTTTTCAGCGGCTCGTAAGGATCACCAGGAATACTCACGCGCGCCAAAACATCAGCTGGATCAAGCGATAACGCTGTTGCGATCTTCTCTGCGACTTGTGCGCCGTCGGCTCCCGACTCTTGCACTTCGCGTGGAACCACATAGGCCGAAGGAATTTGTTTATTGATAGCAACGGGTAACAAAACACCATTTTTATCATTAAAAAAAATTTCCCCGCGCTTGGGAACGACTTCATGTCGAACCACTGAACTACGCTCTGCTGCTGCAAGATAGTCAGAATGTTCAATTATTTGCAAAACATAGAGACGCCCAATAAGGCCGACACCGCAGACGCAAAAAAAAGTGGCAGTAACAACAAGCCGCCACCGCGGCAGTTCTGACTTCTGGGTATGTGTTGCGTGCATCATGAATCAAGCAATAACAAAACCGGTAGCTCCCCCAGCGCCTAGCTGTGCTGTGAAGCAACAACAAGGTGCTGGGTGTACCGACACTAACCACTCTCTTTTATTCAAAAAAAGGGGCCAGTGTGACTTGAGAACCACCGGCTTTGATATAGCGTATATTCGTTACATCCTGTAATTGCAAAGATTGTTTGACGGTGCTTAATCGCTCCACGCTTGACGCCACCGTAATCGTCAGCATGAGGTCGTGACTCTGACTCCGTAACTCCTGAATTTTGTCTTCATATTCCTGCATCCTATACCCTTGATCAAT
>MHXC01000004.1:0-367 GCA_001824325.1 Parcubacteria group bacterium RIFCSPHIGHO2_01_FULL_47_10b | reverse complement strand
GAAAAACATACCCGCACACGCCAACAAGCACCAAAAAACCGCATAGTTTCATTGCCCATCGAGAGTGTTGCGGTTGTTGCTTCATGCTCGTCATACCGGTGCAGCTTTGAATTCGTGTTAATTATACGCGCTGTGCAATACGGAGTTTCGCACTGCGAGCGCGGGGGTTGGTTTCTATCTCTCTACCGGTTGGGGTAATCGGCCGCTTGGTCATCACCCACAACTGTGTGGTGTCAAAATATGCAAAAAACCGTTTCACGATGCGATCTTCGAGTGAATGAAAGCTGATAATCGCGATTTTTCCCCCCGGCTTTATCACATCAAGCGTCTGTGGCAACGTCCGTTGCAAAGTCCCCAGCTCGTCATT
>MHXC01000003.1 GCA_001824325.1 Parcubacteria group bacterium RIFCSPHIGHO2_01_FULL_47_10b | reverse complement strand
ATGCCGATCTCTGCGCCGATGCCTTCGAATCGCCCATTGATACTTTCTTGGAAATCTTGGCTTTGTTCAGGGGTAAAAAATGTCGAATAGGGGTCATCTAAACTCTCCACCATCCCTTTAATTGCTCCGTATACGCGCGTTTTTGAGTCAGTGTCAGTAGGTTTCACATACAGCTCATTGACCATGCGCCACGCATTCCAAAAAATGCCAAAATCAACCTCGTCGGGCTTCCCAACATCCGGATTTTGTACATCATACACAAAATTCTCCGCAGGAATGGACTGTTTTCCGTACGCGAACCCCACAAAAAAAATGGCGAGCACCACTAGCACATTCACAACAAACGTAAGGGTTTTCTTCATAGCGTCATTATTAGAGTAATGTCGATTATTGTAACAGATTCTTCGCTAATGCGCGAATCTCTTCGTACGTGCCCGTTCTAGGCAGTAGCACGTATTGTCCGTCGATAGTGTCCTGGGATAGGAGTCCGCCGGCAGAGGTGTCCAATACCTTCGTATTGATTGTATCCACCGATACGGTGCGTGCTAAGTCGATGAGCTTACGGATTTCTTGCGGCGTAGCATCGGTGCGGACGTGATTGCCAAGAATATCAAGGATTTGAAATGCAAATGTTGGCTTGGTTAATACACCAAGCGACATGACTCGGTCTCTTAATGCAAGCAGTACTTGTTGTTGCCGTCGCGCGCGGTCGAAATCAGACGTGGAATAACGCGAGCGAGTATAGTAGAGCGCTGTAATGCCATCCATATGGTTTTTTCCTGCAGGAACACGAAACTCCCCTTCCTCCGACCATTGGTAGGGCTCGACAAAGTCTTTGTCGAGGTACACCGTAACACCCCCTACAGCATCGATGATTTTTTGGAACGCTTCGAAGTCAATACGGACAACGTGATCGATGTGAACGCCGGTAATATTAGCCACTACATCGCGAGCCAGCCGCAATCCCCCCGCCTCCCCACCTACAGCGCGGCCTTCAGCATAGGCGAAATTAACCTTTCTGAGTTGCGATTGTCCAGGAATGTACACATATAGGTCACGCGGAATTGAAAGCATCGCGGCCTTATGTGTTTTTGTATCAATACTTGCGACAACAATTGCGTCAGAGAGCGATCCGCCGTATGGGTCGTCCACGCCGCGAATACCCAGTAACAACACATCTAGGCGATCTGGTTCTGGATCCGGCTTGATAAATGAATCTTTGATTTCTGGCAGCAGGCCAGGTGTCGGTAGATCCAGATAGACATCAGGCAAGGGGTCCCCCTCATTCTTTACGGTGATCTGGTTTAGAGTTAACTGGGTTTTAATAGAGAGCGAAACGCTAAAAATGCCGAAGAGTAAAACAATTATTACAGCAAACCACCAGAAATAGTGATGTTTTTTACGTGGTTTGTAATCAGTCATAATGTTGCATGGGTGTTTTTTTAAACCACGGAGCTAAAGCAGTCGGTGTTATTTTTCTATGTCGCATAATATATGTACGCTTTCGTCGCATTCGTGGGTAGAGATGTATAATAGCAGGCCATGCGCGAAGCGTCGATTGTTCGAAAACAAGGATATATAGAAACAGCTGTAGTTCGCGGGAAATGAACGAGAGCCGATCTCGCCATGAATGAAATGTGTTGAGTTTGATAAACATCAGATGCTGATTGCGATAACCAATGGTGCGCCGCCATGGTGATAATGATCGGCGGAAGCGTACAAAATCGTGGCGTGTCTTGCGATTTCCACCGCCTGACGCTGAACGATCATGATACCCCTCCGCCCTATAATCATAGACACAGATCCAACCGCGCAACCGCAAGCGCCAGCTCATATCAACATCTTCGACATACGCAAAAAAGTCTTCGTCGAGGATTTCCGTGGTGAGTTTTGTATATGGTGAGATGCCGTGGTTCGAGAATATAGGGGTTTTGACGTCCTCAAGCGCTGCTATGCGATAGATTGGCGCCCCGCCATTGACACCGAAAATCTCTGCTTGCGCGCGATGATCGTACTGACCTTTGTCGATCTCCCCCTGTCCACGGTCAAGAATCCGGCGATTGGGTTCGATAACAAATCCAGTTGTGTCGATAACGCGTGCCGCTTGTGTTTCGGGCTTTGTAAAGTTATAGCTGATGAGCTTGCCCATGATAGCGCCGATGCGAGGATTGGCTTCCAGTTGCCCAACGAGATATTCGATATACCGGGGCTCAAGTATAAGATCCTGATTCAGCATAAGTACGTACGTCCCCTTTGCATGCGCGATACCTTGGTTGTGTCCTGGGGCAAACCCGACATTTTTTGGATTGCGTTGAATCCGCAGCTTCGTGCCGAAATAGTGTTGAACTACGTCTGCGGACCGATCGGTTGATGCATTATCAATAACCAGTACCTCTATATGCGTATGCGTTTGCTTAAATACAGCATCCAAACAATCACGCAGTGATTTTTCACTGTTGTATGCTAAGACGGTGATTGAGACAAGGGGTTGTGATTTTTCGGTTTGTCGCGTTTTCATGCCCGCGTGGATTTCATGTTTTTACGGGTGATTCACGGCGCCGTTGCGCACACAGTAAGGCGATCATCGAAAGCACCACTATGAATACGCGTGCATCGAGTAATGCAATATCAAAGATGCTATAGGTGAACGCCCAGACAAGGGACAAAGCCACAGCGAGCGTGAGCGACGTTGTATATCGAGAATTTAAGTGAATCATGCGGATTGCTATACGGGCAAGCATAAGCAGTAAAAAGCCGACGAGTATGAGCGCTGGGAGCCCCATTTCTGTAGCAATATTCAGATAGAGGTTGTGGGCAGATGAGCCGGCCTTTGCGTCTTTAATATTTTGTCCAAGGACCACGGGGAAATTGCCAAGGCCTACACCGAGCATCGGATGCTTCCCTATCGATTGAATGGCTGCTTGCCAAATAGCGATGCGGCTCTTATTAGAAAGTTCATCGATGTCAGTCACGGTACTGAAGCGCTTAAATGTTTTGAAACTATCAAATTCAGAGCGGAATTGGAATTGCGGGATAGCTAAAAATAAGGATGAAATAGGAATCAAAATGATAAACACAAGACCTACTTTAGCGAGTGTGATGGCATGACTGTTTTTTTTCAAAAAATTGAAAAAAAACAAAAAAGCGAAGAATAAAATCGGGCCAGCAATGCCAAGCCAAAGCCCCCGGGTCCCGGAAAGAATGACTGAAAATAAGAAAAATGCGATCAGCGTCCACGTCCAACCAATGTTTCCAATGTGGTCATCATCATCCGAAAGCACGGGGGCTTTATCGCTGCGTCGTATGACGTGCCATACCAACGGAACCATTGCAAATAGCGCGTAAAGACCGAATGCGTGCGCGTCAGTAAACGTACTGAACATGCGTAGGGTTGGCGGCTGGTCGGGATAATATGAAAACCAGGTATTGGCATTGAGAACAATGCGTGAGAGATCATCGCCATAAAAAATATACGACCATCGATGCGCCCAGTATGACCACAACCCCCCATCAGTGGTTAGGTATGCAAGGATCAACTGGCTATACCCGATGATGAGAGCCATGATGCCTCCAATGAGTACACTGTACATAAAAAGACGAACATGTTGGCGGTCGGAGAGAATCGAATATGCAACAGGGAATATGAGTGCGCCATTCAGGATATAGATAAAACTTTTCAACCCTGCGATGGGATCAGAGCTGACGCTAATGCCGATAAGCGCTGTTGTAATAAGCGCGACAGCGGTAGTGATAGCGATATTGCGGCTTGATTTTACAGCGTGCTGACGGATTTGTTTCTGGTTGATCCAGAGCCATTTTACAAACAATATGAGCACCGCGAGTCTCCAGAGCGCCAGTGAATCGAAATCGGGTGTGATCGGCATGGCAACAAAGAATGGCATTGATGCGATACAGAAGAAAAACCCGTCTGTTATCGTGGCACGTCCGAGAAAATAGAGGATTGCAGTGCCTAACACTAGGAGAATTTCTCTGGGCAAAAAGCCCGCAACGACAAGGAGGATGACGCCGATATTCAGCGCGTACATGACCTGCCAATCAAATGGAAATGGGCGGTGTTGCATGGTGGTTAGTGTATTGATTCAAATACTTGCAGCGTTTCGTGCGCGGTGCGCTCCCATGAGAATGTTGATGCCTGCTGCAGACCCTTTTTGATAAGCGTTGTACGTTTGCGTTCGTCAATCAATGCAGTTCGCAATACATTCGCTAGTTCGGCCACATCATCAGGTTGTTTTACGAGAAAGCCGCAATCTCCCACTGTTTCTTTGAGGGCGGTGTGGTTTGTCGACAACACAGGACATCCACATGCCATTGCTTCAACCGGCGAAAGCCCAAAGCCCTCATATGTTGATGGCCATACATAGAGCGACGCTTCATTGAATAGGGGGACTAAGTCTTCTTCCGGGATAAAGTCGCGTCGTAAAACAAGCTCGCGACCGCTAATATCGTTGACAGTGCGGATGAGCTCATCGATGTGCTGGGCGGGGTTCGTATGATCACGCCCGGAAATTAACAATTGATACTGTGGCAGATCGTCTGCAATGCGCGGAAAAGCCTTGATTGTTTCGAAGACATGCCGGCGATTGAAAATGGTACCGATATAGAACAGGAAGTGCTTGTTTATCCCATATTTTTTGGCAATCAGTGCGCGTGCTGTAGGTAGTTGCTTGAACTTCTGATCTACCCCTAAGTGAATGGCGTGTATTTTTTTCTGATCAACCCCATAATAGCTTACGATCTCCGATTTTGAGTATTCTGACACAGTGAGCAACACATCGGCCCGAGTTATCGCCCAATACGTAAGCGCACGAAGCGGTACTTGGTAACGCAGCATCGGAAACCATTCGGGATGGACGCGGTATGAGATGTCATGAATAGTCACTGCAGTCTTTCCGAGGTAGCTAATTGGCTGCATATATAACGGAAGAAATAACAGATCAAGCTTGTCTCGATAGGCGCGGGAAGGCAGCCAGACGTTGTAATAGAGCGCGGTACTACGGGGTCCCTTTCGGTCGACTATAAGTGGCTTAAATTGACTCGCTTTCGGTAAGTCTTTCGGAATTTCGTCCTTGAAGTATAGCAAAAATTCGTGCTGTTTTCCTATGTCGCCAGCCCATTGGGATAATAAGCCCTCAAGGTAGCGAGCAACGCCCGGCCCTGTCTTTCCGGGGTGTTCCAGATTGTGTGCATCAATACCGATTTTCATACGAGTGGAGTAATTCGAATAACAACGTGATATTAACTGCGCTGACCCATGCGATGCCGCCAAAAATCAAAAGTTGCGCGCATAATCGGTTTTACAAAGGAGCGTTTTGACGGAATCAGGATCCATTTTACCGGTTGTTTCAAAAATTTGAAAAAAGAGAATGGATAGACGGCGATACGTTGCCATAGATTTCCATTTCGCATTGCGAGAAAATAGCCATTGCGAGTCAGATAATACAGGTAGTTATATGAAAATTTTTTAGTGCTGCGCGATTCTTTATGCCAGATAATGGACGCTGGTACTGTCACCGATGCATAACCAGCACGATGCGCACGTATATTCCATTCAGTATCCTCATAATACAGAAAGTATTCTTCTGGTATTAAGCCAATTTGCTCGATAACCTCGCGGCTAACCAAGAGCGCCGCGCCAGTTACATAGTCGCATACGAACGGCTTGGATCGTTTGAGGTCTGCGACGCGCGCGCGATAATTTTGTGGCCTTCCTTCGGTCAGCATTGCGTTTAGTGCCCCCCCGTCAAAATACACGATATTACTTTGTGCTTTCGTCGGAGGCGCATCGAGGTCGTAATACAAAATCCGCGGTCCCCACATACCAGGGGTCACTCCCTTGTGCTCCATAGCAAGAATCTCCACTGCACGGGGATTTTCTGCCACCGAAATAAGTTCATCAAGAAATCGTTCGTGCACAACAGTATCGGGATTTAATAGCAAACAGTAGTCAGCCCCTTTTTCAAGCGCATAACGTATGCCTACATTGTTACCGCCTGCGAACCCGTTATTTTCAGTGTTGGCAATGAGCGTGATAGTTGACGGTAGCCGTTTCTTTAATACAGAAACGGAATCGTCAGGAGATGCATTGTCAATGACAACCACGTGATAGCGTGTATAACTTACTGCGCAAAGCGATTCGATCAGTTCAAGTACATCATCGGCTGTGCCGTAATTCAGTATCACAATATATACAAGCGGTTGCTGATGGGTGTCCTTTATGTGAGCGTGTTGCTTGGAACGAGATCGGGTCATACTGGTTTTCCCGGAACGTCATGACATGCGCGGCAACGTGCTTGGTATTTATCTGTTCCGCCAATTTCAATGCGCTTCGACCGGTAGTGCGCCGGCTTGTCGTCGATGAATCGCTGCGTCTTCGTTGCTTGGGCTCCGCAATTATTACAAATGGCAGTGAGCATGCGGATGTGGTCGGCGCGAGCCATTAGCTCTTTCATTTCTTCGAATGGTTCGCCACGGAAATCTTGGTTGAGACCCGCGATTATTACCCGAATGCCTTGCGATGCAAGTTGTTCACACGCAACAAATAAATTTTTAAAAAATTGTGCTTCATCGATTGCCACGACATCCGGTTGTTCCTGTTTCACGATTTGCAAAATTTGTGATGGATTGCTTACCGAGAAAGTTTCGACCGAAAGACCGCTGTGAGTGTTTACGGTGCCGTTGCCGTAGCGCGTTTCATCGAGTGTGTGGTCGAAGACGAGCACCTTTTGTTTTGCGATGAGTGCCCGGCGAATTTCGCGAATAAGCTCCTCCGTTTTCCCTGAAAACATACACCCTGCAATAACCTCGATTGAACCGACTGGCATACGATTAGGTGGTTAATGAATAAGTAGTGTGCGCTTATTGATACAACTGTTCGAGCGTAACACCAGGATAGTAATAGAGTATCACCTCATCGTACGTACTGCCAGAGGCGATCATAGCGCGTGCGCCCTGCGTTGACATCCCAACGCCGTGACTTGCTGCAACCTTACTTTGTACATGCGTTGTTGTAGTGGGATCTTTAATACCACCTTTTAGGTATTCAAATCCTATTTCGCAATAACGACCAGCAAACACAGTGCATGCTGCCTTACTTACTCCTCCACTATCCGAACTATATGCCGCGACAATAGGCTTCGAATTATACAGTATGATCGAACCGCGGGTTGCCTGCACTGCCTCGATAAGCCCTTTGCTGCGTGCTTCATAGTTATATCCCCGATACAGTTGATCATTACTCAAGTTCATAAGCGTAAATGGCTTTCCGGGATGGCGTTGATTTTCGGTATCAGTTAAATAACCGTACGCGTAGGTCCGACTTGCCGTAATGAGCACTTTTTTAAACTCGTCAGCATCGTCATTTACTACCTCTGCAATGCCTTGTAAATACTGCTCTAGCGGCAATTCGTTGATTATGTATGCGCCGTCAGTGCCAAAATGGAGTTCGATAACGCCGCGGAAGACATTGTCATTCAGGTCCGGGTTCCACGTTGATCGGTCGTTGTAATTCATGATCTCTACGCGACGGAGGTCGCCCAAGCCCTGTGGTTCAAAGCGAACTACACCCGTTTCACGATAGGTAAGATCCACCACTTCATTCGCGTTTTTTGCTGCTGCGGCACCATTATCATTGACGCTATATGCGCTGGGACTCCGCACAGAAAGCACTTGTCCTTTCGGAATAGCACATCGATCTTTATTGCGCTCCCAGCAAATGGCAATCCTGATAGTGGGCTCGGTTGCCTTGGTGACGCCCTCTGTCGTGGGCGGCGTGGTTGTCTTGGGAGTTTCTATTGCTGTGGTTTCTTTTTTTACCACTTTTTTGATGACAGGCAGCGCTGATGCAGTGAATGTCCCGGTTTGTACGATCGAGGGCTCTGCTGATGCCAATAAGTTTTGGTACTCATCTGGTTTCATGATTGAAATGCCATGTGTGTATGTCGCAAGTTCTTGGGTTGGCAAAAATACAACTTTGTTTTTGTCTAATTTCAGCGTTTTAAACGGATCCGCAATTTCGATTTTGTGTAATGAACTATTATGTACAACGTAGAGATCAGTTCCCGATAATGTTTGTACTATGATTCCGCTTGGATATGGCAGTGTTCCCTTATTTTTGTAACGGCTAACTTCATTTTCAGTCAAGTCAATAATGGTCGCGGGGCTCAACCCATAGACGCCATACATGGATTCGCGCGGGATCCAGTAACGACCTTCAGCCCCTACATAAAATACGCGCTTGGTAGCAAGCGAACGGATAAGTGTGCCGGGCGGGAATGTGATGGAACCACCAACTTTATGTGCCAACACCACCTCTCTATTTACTTCTTGAATATCGGACCATTTGAGACCCAATTGTTCGAATAATGACGCAGAGCTTACGTGGTGACGCTGTTTGTCTTGTATCAAAAATACATCTTTGCTTCCGATCGCCCGTAACAGTGATCCGTCAGCGTAGAGAGATATTTTTGCGAGTGGAAAATAGTTGAGCTGTGTAGAACTCACCGTGACGACCTTATTTGTCGACGAAGGTTTTGAAATACTGCTAATTTTTCGGTCGCCTAAGAGATAGTAGGCGCTCTTTGAGGCATCTTTGAAAATCAGCGATGCAAATGTTTTTGCGAGCGACGCAGCTTCTTCACGAATTGCATCAAGGTCGATATTCTGCACATCGGAGTTTCCTTTTTCGACATCGCGATGAGTCAGTATCACCGGGCCTTTATAGCTCGAACTAAAGTCGCCTTTCGATAGATCGCACCTTGGAAAACCATTCGGCTTTTTGCCATCAGTGCCATTGGTCCAGACGTCGGTTTTAAGTGAAAGGTCGCTGGGATCAAGTCCCGCAGCTGTTGCGAGCCATGCGGAAAGTCGTGCAACAGCGTCCTCCATAACTTCGGGGACCGGATCGTTTTCATAGTCTCCCAGCAACAAGATGCCGATGGTACCGAGGTTATAGTTCTGGCAGGTGCGGTCTGCATATAAATGTGCGCCCCGGACTTCGAAGCCGCCGAATCGCCCCTCATAAATGTTGCCTTTCCGGTCAATAATGAAGTGATAGCCAATATCTCCCCAGCCTCGAGTCACTGCGTGAAAACGATAGATATTCTGGATTGCTGTAATGGGGTCAACGGAATCATCGTTGCACTTTTTCGGATCGACGCACCCTTGGTCATGCAGTACAATTCGTGAAAGTTGAAAATAATCAGGGATACTCGCAGCATTTTCGTCCTCTGCTTCATTTCCACTGTTGTCATCCGCAGCGCTTGCCTTGCTCTTAGTAGTACGCTCCGGAATCCAAGTAAGTAGTTTTTCGAGCGTCTCGTCGTTTTCCCAGGTTGAACGGGGTAGGATTTCGGGGATATCGGCGGTTGCGGCGCGTGAGTTCATAGGCACCACTACAAACGCAAAAAAGAACGCGGTGAAAAGCGTGGCGGATGAAATAATAAAAAACTTTGCAGTCTTATGCATTACCTTGATTGTATCAGAAAATAAGCAAGAGTAAAATCTTATATTTGAGTTATTTAACTCAAAAACTTGACTCAAGCACGGGGATCATCGCGCGCATGCGAAACGCATTTTCGATGCCCACATTAGCGGAGGTATCGATCGGCTTGGTTTCTTTTCTTTCGAACAACGTATGTTTGTTGCAGAAATCGATGGACAGCGAGCTGGGATGATTCACTTGGTTGGTAAACGTCAATCAACATATAAAATCAGCCCGCTCATTGTAGCGCCAGGATTTCGTGGACTGGTTGGTCTCGGCAGTCGACTTCTCGAATATGCGGAAAGCTATGTGCGGGGTCATCAAGCGCGTCAACTTTACTGCACGGTTGCGGAGCAAAATATTGCAGCTTTGCAGTTCTTTCTCAGAAAAGGGTTTATTCGAGCAGGGAGTTCCGATAGCCATTACAAGTCAGAAATTACGGAAATAATGCTCTATAAGCCGCTTTATGGGATAAGTAAAATCATGTCGCTCGACCAACTTCATGTTTCAGTACTCCCCTGTGATGAAAATGACGAGGAGATGGTAAGACAGGTTGGCAGCTTGTTACTTGAGAGACTCCAAAACTCTTTCGAGGGAATAACCGATGATTGGGTGCGTGCGCTATTTGACGGATATCGACGAAGAAGCACCTACGACATCAACACCAAATACAAGCTCATTTATGTTGCTACTGATAGCATGGGTAGGGTTATCGGAGTGGCAGGCGCTACGCCTAAGAAAGGGAGTCCGATTAAAGTAATGCCATTTATTGCGACGAATAAGGTCGCTTTTGAAGCATTGTTAATCGATATTCCCCACCAACTTGTACCATATGGTCATAAGCTGTACATTCATATAAACCCAACCGTGAATGAAGTAATATCGCTACAACGACTTGGCTGGAAACTAGATGCGGCTTTGCCTGCCGCATACCACCCAAGAGTTGTCACACAACAGTGGAGTTTAAACATAGGAGATGAAACCATGAGGACAATGAGAATCAAGAAGCGGTTCTATGATTTGATTCGATCAGGTAAGAAGACATTGGAAGTTCGAATAGGATATGATTCGATCAATCGGATTCAGATCGGCGAGCGTATCGAGCTAGTTACCCATACCGGAAGTTGTGTAGTAAGAATCGGCGACATTAGAAGATACCACACGATGGAGGCGATGTTGACAGTTGAGCCATGGGGCAGCATCGCACCTGATTCCGGATCGGGAGAGGATGTGCTGCGTTTGCTAAAGCAAATCTATCCCCCGAACAAAGAAAAGCTCGGAGTAGTAGTTTTTGAGTTTATCCGGGAATAACAGTAGGGCAAAGCAATGACGTCCTAGAGAGTCCAGATGGCTTGTAACCAACTGGACTCTCTTCACTTTAATACCTCGATGCGGATGCCTATTACACCAGATATCTGCTGATCTTCTTTGGAATAAAATATTTCGATTTCTTTCAATAGATCGTCTTTCGAAGTACCACCAAAGTGTGATGGCGGAAAATTTGAAAATAAATCGTTGAATGATGTCGATCGGTACAACGCTATAACTTCAGTCAAAATTTTTTTATTGGGGTCGTCACTGCGAGTAAATTCAATACGATCCCCGATAGCAATTTTTTGGCGCTTTTCGTCATACAATCGGGATTCGATGATTTTTTTACCACTGACAATCTTTTCAAAAGGTTCTGTGGACAATTTCATCTGGTGAGTGACCATGGGTTTTTTGATATGGATAGCTTTATCTGTATTATAACAGAATTGGAAGAAATTAATAATTTTTCGTTGCTTGAGTCTACAAACGGTGCTAGGCTTTTTCTGAAGTTCTTTTCAGTTTCATAATACAAACTACAAATATAAGGGGGTGCTCATGCAGATTACGGTATGTGGCGCAGGGGGTTTTGGGACTGCAGTTGCACATGTGTTATCGAAACGGCGTGATCATCGGGTGACGCTGTTCGGACGAGATCCCAAAATCATTGGGACGATACGCGAAAAGAGGGAGAACAGAAAATATCTTCCTGGTCTTACCCTTTCTTCCCACTTTCGGGCAACAACAGATCCAGAGGAGGCTCTCACAAGCGCAGATATTGCATTATTGGCCATTCCGTCGGATGACATGGGTCGTTTCTTATTGAATAACCGGTCACTATTCACCGATGAACACATTGTGATCAGTTTGGCCAAAGGACTCGAGCAACAAACGTCCAGTCGCCCGACCCAAGTCATCTGCGAAGTGCTGAAGCGTGCTCCCGAGAATGATCGCGTCGGCGTGTTGGCTGGTCCAAGTTTTGCTACTGATCTTGTCAAAGGATCAGCGACGCTCCTCACCATAGCAATGCCTTCAATTAAAAGGGCTCGGGAACTCCAGCGAATCTTATTCGTTAATGGCTGCTTGCGACCCAACGCATGGAATGATGTTGTTGGGGTCGAGATATGCAGCGCCTTGAAAAATATCTATGCACTGGGAAGTGGGATCGTACAGGGATCAGGGGCGGGACCCAGTACATGGGCAAGCTACCTTGGAGCTGTTGGCAAAGAGATGCCTTACTTGGTGGGCGAATTCGGAGGAAAGCGCGAGACCTTTTTTCGATGCTATGCTGGTTTTGCAGACCTGATACTAACATGTACGAGCGACCAGTCGCGAAACAAACGGTTCGGATTCGAGATTGGACAAGGAAGAACAGTTGAGCAGGCAAAGCATCGAATTCAAAGTACTGTCGAAGGACTACATACCTTACAGTCGGTTCATGGATTCGTTAAACTCTATGGGCTACATGCGCCAATCATCAGCGAGATACACTCGGTTGTATATAAGGATAAGTCCGTGACGCAGGCAGTTCAGGACTTGATGGAATTACCCCTTGCAATCGAATAGAAAGGAGACCTTGGATGCGACGCAGAAAACTGCTTTGGTTTCTGATCGCATGGACCATTGGTTTGGCCGGCGGACTGTGTGTATGGTCCCTTATTGGACTTAGCAGAGTGACCCGTGGAAGATTCGGAATTCAGCTTCGCGGGTACACACTGGGTAAGATTACTGCGCCGAGGGAAGGTCTACTGATAATGATAAACCATCCGTCGATGGCGGAAGTGTTTATCATTCCATTTGTATTCTTTCCTTGGTTCCTGTTCAATCTCCGGTATGCTCCGATTTCTACGCCAGATCTCAAAAACTTTAAGCAACGATTTTGGTTTCCACTAGTCGAGGCAGCATGCATTGTAATGTCACGGGGTAAAAAAGCGGCATACGATGCACTTGGGGAAATCACGAATCGATTGCGTGAGGGTAGCGTAGTTATCTACCA
>MHXC01000002.1:11161-13622 GCA_001824325.1 Parcubacteria group bacterium RIFCSPHIGHO2_01_FULL_47_10b | reverse complement strand
GTGGGTCCTGTATTTTTGAGCGCGGTAGTCCGCACAGAAACGTACACCGGCAGAGTGTAATTCCTGTACGGACGTTCCGCACTGCTTCGTTTGGATCCAAAATCCATCACGCCCTCGATCAGCTCGAGGGCAACAAGATACCGATCGCCCTAGACTCAGGCGACGCGGTTAGCACCCGCGGCCTGGCCATCGTCGCCGCCCCCAAGTCCGATGATGATTCCCAGCGGAGTATCGGACATGGACGCGTTCCACCTCGTCGTTGTCGCGGCTCCTGGTATCCAACTTGCGGATACTATCACCTGGACGAAGTTGTTGTTTTCCAGGCGTACGCCGGCGGTCTCGGGACTTGAAGCTACCCATGGCACCGGATGCCAAAGCGCGAATCCCGTCTTGATCGAGATGTCAGTGCTGGGATTCGTGATGGCGAATCCGAATGCCTGATGGTCCATGATCGTGATGTTCAAGTTGGTCGCGATATAGGGATTCCCGGCAACGAAAGCGCTCCCGGGAGGGCCAACCGCAGCCGCCAATGCGACGACAGCTATCACGACCAAAACAAACCGGACTTTTCGCATACGGACCTCCTAGATGGGGGTTGATGCGACTACGACATCACCTATTTACCACCTCCTTTATTTGTAATAAAAAGATCTTCTATCGTTGGCAGTGTTACAATTGTATATCCTGTTTCCCTGCTACGTCAATAGTTTTCTGTGGATAATTCGAGGGTTTCTGAGCAACACTCCCGAATAGGTCCAGCGTAATCCGCGCACAATCATCCCACAGAAACCTAGCTGCCTGCACTTTTCCTTTCTGTACCAATGTTTTCCGCAGTTTAGCTGATACCAACACCTCTCGCATGGCCGCGACCAGCTCATCAACCCGATACGGGTCAACCATGAGCGCTGCATCGCCTACTGCTTCCGGTAGTGATGACCCAAAACTTGAGATAACCGGCGTACCACATGCCATGGCTTCGAGTGGTGGAAATCCAAAGCCCTCAAAAAAACTCGGGTACGCGAACACTGTTGCTAAACGATAGAGCGATGGTCGGTGGTCGGACGGAACTTCGCCGGTAACGATAATATCATCACCAGCTATCGACTCACTGATGCGTCGGGTAAATCGATCATCAGTGGTCCATGCCTTTGGCCCTACCATTACTAGCTTTACATCAGCAAAATTTGCATCGCGTCCAGCCCATGGTGATTTATTACCTCCCGACGGACCCTGTTTCAACGCTTCAAATGCCTCTATTAAAGCAAAGGGATTTTTTCGCGGATCGATAGTGCCAACAGATAACATATATCTATCGGGTAGCTGATACGCAGCGCGCACCACAGCGTCAATGACTCGAGTCGTCCTGGATCTCGGCTGAAACGAATCACTGATGCCTGAATAAATCACCTGGATCATCTGCTCATCCGCGCCATAGAGCTCAACCACATCGTCTTTTGTCGACTGCGAAACTGCGATAACTCCCGCAGCTCCCTTAATTTGTGTACGAATTCCCGCGAGCCGATGCCACAGCTGCCGCTTGCGCGAAAAAAACTCCGGATGACGGACAAATGACAGATCGTGCACCGTTACAATATACGGCGCCTCTACCGGCAAACGAGCCAACGAGATATTCGGATGAAACACCAGATCAGGATCTCCCAGCATCTGCCCGATCGAGTGTCCCGGGAGACGGAACAACGGATTCAATACTTTATTCGGCACCCCAAGATGAATCCGTTCGATACGGCCAGTGCGCGAGCTCGTCACACTGTCACACAATGACAAAAAATCACTCGGGAGCGCGCGACTTCGACCCGAGGTAAAAAGCACATAGTCGTTGACACCATCAATTTCCCACAGCGCTCGCAAAAGCTGCATCGTGTATTCCTGCACGCCGGAATGAAACCCCTCCTGGAGCGACCGAATGTCAACCGCGATTCTCATAGTACGCGATTAGGGCTTATGGAGAGGTGGCGATGCGTCCGTGGAAGTCCAATAATGCCGAAACAAAACAAATAATGCGCCAAGACCAACGCCTAAAACTACCGCGATTGCAAAATTGATTCCGGTGGGCGCTTCGCGCGGCCCTACATCCAAGTCAAACCCCTGCACCCGAAAACTACTAAATTGATCGTGGCGGCCTTGTATAACTCCGAGTCGATTATTCAGCTCGGTTGTGATGGCTGTCATTAAAGGCATTACTTCTGCCTCGCGTGCCGCTCGAAAATGCACCCGCACAAGCTGGCTACCGATCTGGTCAATCTTCAGAGAATCAATCGTCGCCGCGGTCACCACAGACGTTGTTGCGTCGCCGACTGGCTTTGCGATATCGCGCCGCACCGCCGGATCATACAGCCACTGGCGAATCATGCGTGCTTGCAACTCCGCAGCACGCAAGCGATAAAACTGGTCCAGATCGATACTGAATTCGTCTATTGTCTCGCTCGTGAGCGCGGGCTTT
>MHXC01000002.1:4518-11099 GCA_001824325.1 Parcubacteria group bacterium RIFCSPHIGHO2_01_FULL_47_10b | reverse complement strand
TATCAGATACAAATTGAATGTCCCTGCAATACCCGTGTATCCAAACACATTTACCAGCGCAGCGATACACACACATACCAGTGCAGTAGCCAATACCAACCGCTTTCCCCCTTTGATAATATGCCAATGCATTTTAAGTTCCATAGCGTTGTGTTAGTTGATGAGACAGTACATCGGCGATATACGATTGTATTCTATCTTGAAATGTCGCTTTATCAAATGTTGCTGCGCGGGCGCGTATGACATCCTTGTCAAACCGCATCGTTTCGAAGCGTTTTATGGCTTCAATTAGTGACTGTGTGGTTTGTTTTCTAAAAAAGATGCCTGTAGTGTCGCGCACCACGCTCTCAAGCGCTCCACCGGCGCCATACGCAATCACGGGCGTGCAGTGCGCCATTGCTTCCAGAGGCACAATGCCAAAATCCTCGAGCTGCGGAAAGATAACTGCTCGGGCATTCGTATAGAGCGAGTGCAGCTCGTCGTCGCTCACCGATCCGAGAAATGATACCGTTCGTCCCGCGAGCCTTTTGAGTCGTGTGAATTCACGGCCTATGCCGACAATGCGTAGCGGTAGCCTTAGTTCATTACACGTCTCGATAGCCAACTCCGTTTGCTTATATGGCTCGAGGCGAGCGACAACTAAAAAGTAATCGGCTTTTGCGTCCTTAGGCGTGAGTTCTGCCGCTCTTTCTGTACCATCTATACTACTAGACAACTCCACAGTACCAGGAAACTCCACCGGCGGATAAATCACCGTGCTCTCGCGCCGGTAATATTTTTGTATGCGCTGCTTGACCAGTATAGAATTTGCAATAAAATGATCAACCCGACGACTGGCCTCATAGTCCCACATGCGTAAATAGTTTAAACCCCATGGCGCGAATCGTTTCGCGAACCACGGCAACCCATACCCTTCAAGATACTGGTGCGAATCGTCCCACGCATACCGCATCGGCGTATGGCAATAATCGATATGAATGGTGCCGGGCTTTGTGATGACGCCCTTGGCAAAGCTCGACGAATCAGAAAGCACCAAGTCAAAATCGCGCAGATCAAATTGCTCCACATGAAATGGCATCAGCCATGGGAACAAATGGTGCCGTTCGCGAATAAATCGTCGTCGCTGTAGTCGAGACGTCACAATCTGACGGTCAGCAAACACTCCCTTTGTGCGTTCAGCGTCATAAAACAACGTAAAAATTGGCGCCCGCGGATAGAGCTCCGTAAACGCTTTCAACACTCGTTCAGCCCCTCCAAACTGATGTAAGTAATCATGGACCAGTGCAACCTTCATCGTGACTGCATACTAGAACGGAAACGCGGGGAGTGCAATTACCACCGCCTCGATATTGGATACTAAAGTTGAAACATCTCCAATAGCATTGCGTCAATCGATTGGATTTCGGCCATACCGACAGTGCCAATTTGTCCTTGAATATGATCTCGGTGCAACGTAACAATTTTATTCAATTGCACCATTGATGGAGCCTTCAAGCCTGATTTTGCTGTTGTTTGCAGCACAATACAAAATTCGCTTCGCCGCTGCAGTCTTGATGTCACGAATGATAAACAAACATCTCCATAACCATCTTCAGAAACTAATACAACGGCCGGTCGCAACTTCTTAACCGGCCCGTCAGAAAATGGAAATGCTACTAATACAATATCGCCCTTTTTCATTTTATATCTTTCGCTGAATAATGATCGGGCTCATCGCGAAGGAAATCAAATGAGCCACCGTGGTCAGCTACATATCCATGGTCAATAAGCTCTAATTCTTTCCGAATCATCGTGCGAAAAAGTTCGCTTTGCGTCATAGAACGCTGTTTCTGAACCTCCTTAATACGCCTTGCGAGTGCTATAGGCAACGATATTGAAATCACCGTATTTTTCATATTTGTTACTAACAATTATTAATTGTATCACATCACTTCTAGCACCGCAACTAACATATCACACCGCACTCGGATCAAACAAAAACTTTATCGCAGTGCGAATAAGGATTTTACTATCAAGCCATAGAGACCAGTTTTCAATATAGTAGGTGTCGAGTTTTACTTCTTGGTCAAAGGGAAGCGTCGAGCTACCGGAGATTTGCGCCAGACCGGTAACACCCGGCTTAATCGCCAGAACCCGCTTATGATGCTTCTGGTATTGGGCGACTTCGCCTGGCTCGTGCGGCCGAGGGCCAACTAGACTCATCTCGCCGCGTAACACATTCCATAGTTGCGGGAATTCATCGATTCGAGTACGTCGCAGAAACCGACCCACGCGCGTTATGCGCGGATCATTCTTCATTTTAAACAGCGGCCCTTCGCGCTCCGACTTCTCGAGCAGTTGCGACTTCATCTTGTCCGCCCCTACAATCATTGAGCGGAATTTGTACATGGTAAATGCTCGACCTCGCTGGCGAACCCTGCGCAAACCGACTATTGCCGGACCGCGACTATCGATAACCACTGCTAACGAAGCCAGTACAAACACCGGTGACAAAATGATCAGTCCCACCACAGCTCCAATAATGTCCACCCCCCGTTTCAAAATCCGTCCCCACCCCTCGAGGGGTGTATTGCGCACATGCACCACTGACAATGTATCAAGCGTATTTACTTCCGTATGAAACGCGTCAAATATCGTAGAGACATAGTTGAACCGGACATTGAGCTGGTTGCATAGTTCAACGAGTCCCAACACCTCATCTTGCGGATAGTCCAAGCTTGTTAAGAAAACTTCGTCGACACGATCCCGCCGAGCCAGGGCTTCAATGTGTGACAGATTGATTGTTTTGTATTGCTTAATGATGCGGTAGCCAAAGCGGGGATTTCGTCGAACTTCCTGATACAAGGATACATTGCTCGCATCGCTGCCAATTAATACCGCATGATGCGCGCCAATGCCATAACGCCCTACGAGATACTGCTGAAATTTCTTTACAATAATTCGCCCAAGCGCAATCAACACCAATCCAACAGCCCACGTCATTATCACAATAAACCGCGACTCAAAGAAGTGTCGCGTAAAGAATGTATACATTGCAATACCGGCAAACACGAGCGCGCTGCTAATAAACACATGACCCACTTCTGATATCAGGCTGCGCGTGACTTTTGTACGATATAAACCAGTGAGCGCGAATACGATTAAAATGACAATCGCGAACAGTAGTAACCGTGCCACAAATTCTTCGAGCGACAACGCAATATCCAGGGGCAACACCGAAACCACGCGCTCGTTAAAACGCAGCGCGTAGGCAATAATACCCGCAATAAGAATCATCAGATAATCGAGCGGGACCAGTATTAAAGCAAAAATGAGTTCAGAGCGTTTCATGCGAGCATTATACAAAAATCCATGATCGACCCCGAAAAACAAAAAGATTTGGAGCCGATAAGCCGAATTCTGTCGAGGGCGACCATATATCTGGGATCGCCATTGCTGACGACCTCAAGCTCCGTCGAACGGATTGCACCAGGAAGGGTTTACCACCGCCCCGTGTTACCACGAGGCAGACTCCGCGCAGGCCGGTAAGGCCCTTGTGGAGACGTTTCATATTGCTCGTCTCTGTGACACTTTCCCTATGACGCCATTGCTGACGGCACGACGGGCGTTACCCGCTTCCTTTGTCGCCACATGCTATGCGAATCGCACACCATGTTGCGGGTGTTCGGACTTTCCTATCCGGCTATCATAGCCTTGCAGCAATAAGTATAGCACGGATCGATCGCCTAGCTCCAAATCTTATTAACACTATAACGTGAACCAAGTTGACAGTCAATGTTATCCGTGATATTGTTCGAAAACTACGCGAGGGGATATCAAAACCTACTAAGAAAGCGAAAGGGAGAGTGATATCGTGGAACCGGTGGAAAAAGAGCGCTTCTACTACCGTACGTATACGTTCAGACTCGACGGCCAACCAAGAACCCAGAATCTAACCACTCAATCAGGATGGGGGCTACTCACAAAGGCAGTGCTGGATAACACCAAGCACTATTGGGAAATAGTGCACCATGCACGCATTGCAAACCAACCTATTGTTTTCGAAAATCCCGTCATCGACGAGCAAGGCAATCCCAAGCTTAATAAGCTTGGTCAACCCCGCTTTTGGAAGCGCCCGATAAGTGACATCGTCAATCAACTTCGGGCTCTATTCGAAAATCAAAATCCGTACCAGCTTGGGTCATCGTTGATACAGGGTACCTATTGGGATGTGGCGGAGAATCTTGCTTCGTGGTATGCACTCAACAAAGAATATCTGGCAGGAACCGCAACATGGGGCGAGCCGAGTTTCCCCGAGCCACATCCGCTCACAGAAATCAATCAATGGATGCCGCTCACCTTTTCCTCTGGTAAGGTGGTTCGTTTACTCAAAAACGCGAGTGGTCGCTATTTCATTGGATTGCCAATCTTAGGCGAAAACAATCCTTGTTATCGGATGAGGACTATTGAAAAACTAATTCCCTGCGATGGGAAGGGTCGTGTAACATCTGGTAGCTTGATATTGTTTCCGCTGGTTGGAATATATGCTCAACAGCATCGACGCATGACGGATATTTGCGAGAGTATCCGTACAGAAAAAGGGAAGCTGGCGTGGGCGCAGGTTTCTATTGACTATGTCCGTGAGGTCGACAAACGAAGGAGGATGAGAAGAACCCGAAAGTCTCAAGGATGGATTCAGGGGCCTTGGCAAGAAGTATTTATTCTTCGCCTAGTGCTTGCACATAAAGCGCCAAAACTCTATAAACCTCGTTGCTTCGCCGGCATATCTCTCGGGCCGAAAACACTTGCATCATGCGTGATACTTGATCAAGATGAACGGGTAGTGGAAAAACAACAATGGTCGGGCAGTGAGTTACTTTCCTTGATACATCAAGGCGAAGAACGGTTACGAAGCCTTCGCGAGCAAAGTAAGCCCACATGGAACGCTGCCTATAGAAAACAACTTAAATCGCTCATCAATACACAGGTATTCACCATTGTAACCTTCCTGCGCGAACGAGGTGCCGCAGTGCGGCTCGAGTCGATCGCGCGGGTTAGGAAAAGCACCCCAGCGCCGCCTGTTAATTTTCTACTCTCTCACTGGGCATATCGGCAGATTACCGAACGACTGAAGGATCTAGCTATTAGGAATGGCATGCCGCTGACCCATAGCAATGGGTCATACGGGGTCCGCTTCACGTGTTCACAGTGTGGAGCGACAAACCAGGGGATCAAAGATCCAACAAAGTACAAAGTCGACATAGAGAGCGAGACGTTCTTGTGTAGCATCTGCAGTCATCGTGAAATAGCAGCTGTAAACACAGCAACAAACCTCGCCAAACAACTTCTCGACGAATGACAGGGAGGGATAGCTCATCCGGGCTATCCCTCTCCGCTTATTAATATGATTATTTTATTACAGAACAACAACTTATATATTCAGGGGTGTGGGCTGTTTATCGGCAAGAAAAGTAGGCGACTACAAATTACTCAAAAAAATAAAACACTGGATGAGTATCCGCTTATTCATATGCGCAATCTCATATTAGCAGGTAATGGCCTGGGCATTTCGACCGACCTCATCCAAGCGCTCTCAACAAATAATATCCCTATCATTTGTTTTGATAACTTATCAAGACCCTATGCATACTTTTCTTCTCCCTCAGTACTCCATCATGTGCGACTCCGTCGCGCCCAACTTGAACTAACAGACAATAAACGAGCGTTGTTGACTAGGACAATCATTAACGCAAAAGTTGAGCGACAATTTACTCTAGTAAAGCAATTGAAAATAAAAAATCGTGAACAGATGGAGCATACAGAAAGGTCTATATCTACGAATAAATTGCTGAGCCAACAAACAATAGGGGGTACCTTGGGTATCGAAGCGCATATTGCCGCTCTCTACTGGCAAATAATCGCGAGTATGGTGCCAACCGCGTATCACTTTCACAAAAGGGTTCACCAACATCCGGCTGACCTCGTAAATAAATTATTTAACTACGGTTATGGCATTCTGTACACTCACATCTGGAGATTAGTCACATTGGTCGGTTTTGATCCGTTTATCGGCATTTTCCACAAGGATGGGAGGGCGCGCCCTGCTCTCATATATGATCTTGCCGAGTCGTACCGTCCGATCGTTGACACCGTAGTTCTTCGATATCTACGAAAAAATATCAATAAAACAATGAATTTTTCGCAGCGGATTAAAAAATTCCTAATAACTAACATCGAAAAAGAATTGAATGAAATAACGAGGGGTACTGACGGCAAACGGTACAAAAGAAAAGATTTAATGGAACAAGAGTTTCGCAAGATCGCCCGGTATTGTAAAAATGAAACACAAGACTTGGCCGCGATTTTCGAACCGTCTTTTATGGACTGAATCAACAGTGTTATGCATATACTTATTATTTATGACATTACAAAAACAAAGCTGCGCTCAAAAATTACTTCAATCTGTTTCGATTATGGGCTTAAGCGAGTCCAAAAAAGTGCCTTTTTGGGGCTCACCACTGCGCGCAACCAGCAATGGATCATCAAGGAAGTGCGGGAGCTTCTCGATCAAAAAGGAAATAGGCGTGAATATAATATTCAAA
>MHXC01000002.1:0-4473 GCA_001824325.1 Parcubacteria group bacterium RIFCSPHIGHO2_01_FULL_47_10b | reverse complement strand
ATTCAAAAAAACGACCCCGGAAATCCTTTCCAGGGCGTGAGGCTTTGAGTCAGTGAGTGTGTTAGAACTTACAGAATGAGACCGGTCTACAGGTAGAATCGTCGTGGCTATCACACTCCTTTTCAAGTAGTTGCATACCCCTCTCAGAATGAGACCGGTCTACAGGTAAAAAGGGTCTCACCCATCTTCGTGATTGGGAAGTTGCATACCCCTCTCAGAATGAGACCGGTCTACAGGAGCTAGTTGGTGAGGTAATGGCTTACCAAGGCTAGTTGCATACCCCTCTCAGAATGAGACCGGTCTACAGGTACTAGAAAGAACAGGGGGGGGGGTTAAGAGAGGAAGTCAAGAAATTTGAGAGGTCCATCATGGATGGGATCCATGGGTACACAATGGCTCATATACCCAGGAGGTTTCGGACTCGATTGGGAGCGTCCTTGCCTCGGCAGTATCCAGCGACTATAAATAATCCCTGGGCCGCTTCAGCAGATACTCGCTCCCGCGAGATTCCCGCATTCTCGTGTTGTTACACGACCGACCCATGTGCAACGCAAGGCCGGTAAAACTTTTTATGTAATTTCTCCACACTCACTATACAAACCATATATGAGACTTTGCTAAATGTCAATAGTTCGTTACAATTGAAAGACAATGCCATTCGACATTCGTCCACAAAAAAAATACACACTATCAGAGATACTAAATAAATCTCCCCAAACCACGACGCTTCGAGCAGCCCCTGTCAATAAAAAACAAGCATCGTCGCGGTCTCTTGTGCTAAAAACCATTCTCGCCTTTATTATCGGTATCGCGATCGCCGTGTTTTTGTTTTTCCTGTATCTCACCAGTCTATTAGACAACCAGCTCGTCTACCGAAACTCGCCCACCCCACCCACCGGATCCGTTCGACTCGCCATTCCCCCGTCTTCTCAAAACTTCATGGCCAATGTCGCTGAATTACTGCTACGCGACGATGTGGTGCTTCGCGGTGAAACAGATGGCCGCATAAATATCGCGCTACTCGGCATGGCCGGAGAACCCAACCCGGCTCCGCATTTAACTGATACCATTCTGATCGCGAGCATCGAGCCACGCCGTGGCAAGGTTTCTCTCGTCTCCATCCCGCGCGATCTCTTTGTTATTTCGGGCAATGAGACGTTCGCCCGCAAGATCAACAGCCTCTATCAACTCGGACTGATACGCGCGCCCGACAACCCGACAAAGCAGCTCATCGGCGCACTCGAGGATCTAACCGGCCAGTCAATACACTACACGGTATTAGTAGACTTGCAGCTTGTAAAAGAAGCAGTGGATGCGCTCGGGGGGTTGACCGTTGATGTGTCAACGCGCATCTATGATCCGGCGTTCCCGGGGCTTAACTATTCATACCAGGTATTTTCGCTCGAACCGGGGGTGCAAGAGTTAGACGGCGATACCGTGGTAAAATATGTCCGTTCGCGACACTCGCTGCTCGGCGATTTTGATCGAACAGAACGGCAACGACAAGTTACCGAAGCTCTGGCAGCTAAAATTCGCGATGTGCATATCAGCCAATTTCCTGATTACTGGAATCTATTGTCTGCATTTCGTGAGCGGGTCGCGACCAATATGAGCATTGCAGAGATGAAACGACTCTATCGCCTAACAAAAGATATCCGCAGTAATGACATACTCACTGCTGCGTTGGATAATCAACCAGGGGCCGGCTTGCTTGCCAGTACCCACATAGAAACAGGCGGGCCTGTTCCCGCCTACGCACTAATCCCAAAAAACGGGTATAATGAGTTTGATGACATTCATGCGTTTTTTGAACATATTTTCGAGACATTCTGATATTGCAAACCAAGCTGGCTATGAAACCCATGAAACGGCGTCTTCACGTGCGCCATTGGTCATTATTGGATTGGGCAATCCCGGCGACCGATACGCGCAATCGCCGCATAACGCGGGCTTTTTGGTCGTTGATCTGATCGCGCAGTCGCTTGGTTGTAGCACACAAGACTGGCAAGTAAAATACAACGGACTGCTGCTGCAGGCAACGCATGCTCATCAAAAAACTATATTGTTTAAACCGCAAACGTATATGAATAAAAGTGGCGATTCAGTCGCTCAGTTGCTACGATTTTACAAACTCGACCTTCCTGAAAAGCAGGCACCTAAGACCATCTATGTCGTCCACGATGATCTTGACCTTTCTCTGGGTACGAATAAGCTCACGTTTGCCAAATCTGGCCGCGAGCATAATGGTGTGAATTCAATAAATCAATCACTCGGAACAAAAAACTACTGGCGGATGCGAGTCGGAGTCATGCCAGAAAAAAAACCGGTTGATCCGGCTGGGTATCTCACAAAAAAAATCGAGGCGTCGCTGCGCGAGCTATTTGAACAATCAATCACCGACGCCGCCAAAGCTTTACCCACAACCCTACCTGCCGGCCCATCAATCGCATGACCGAAATCATACCACGATGACATTGAAGACTACTGATACAGGCGTAGGAGGGATTGCCTATACGTTCGCCGCCAGCAAGTAGGGTTGTAGATAAAGCCCTATAAACCCTGCTAACTCCGCACATCAATTCACCAAACTGTCACAGTATGAATAACTGACAATTCCTATTACTACTGTACACGACAGCATACTGAAGGTCAATGGTCACTTATGTCACACTATCCCCATAGTTATCCACAACCATGAAAATAGTCGTTATTCCTGGAGCACAGGACTTTTTTTTCGATAAAACAAGCGCGTGGCTCTTGGAGCATTCGCACAAAATCGAACAAGCAATACGTGTCAACGCGTGGTGGCAAAAATATGCCCTCATCGTACAAACGCAGCAGGAGCTTAGACCATCACATCTATTGCGCGTCCTTACTGACCTCGGGTACGAAAAGGTTCAGACGCCGCTAAAACCTGGGGAGTTCAGGCTTCGAGGAGGCACTGTACAACTAATCCCTTTTGTACAAGCGGACTCTTTTTATCAAATTACGTTTGTTGGAAATATCGTCGAATCGATCGAATCCAAGCCGCTCCGCTTGCTCCCCACAAAAAAAGAAATTGAAGAGTCGTTTCGGATGAAAATAGCCCATTCTTTTTTACTTGACCTACGAAAAGGGGACTATATTGTTCATCTCGACCATGGTATCGGCACATTTATCGAGCGCCGTACTATCGCCGCCACATCATATTTTGTACTCGAATATGCAAAGGGTGACACATTGATGGTTCCCGAAGCAATTCAGGATAAACTCTCTGCGTATATCGGATTTCACAAGCCTCATATTCATCGGCTTGGCGGTGATCTCTGGTTTGATGCGAAACGTAAGGTTCGCAAAGAGGTCGAAGAGTTGGCGAAAAAAATGCTCGAATTGTATGCGAAACGTGAACTTATGCGCCGGCCGCCCTACCCGCAAGACGACGAGCGAGAACAACAATTTGCCGCCTCGTTTCCCTTTGAAGAAACAGTGGATCAGCGCACTGCAATCAGTGACATAATGGAAGACCTCGCACAGCACGATCGGCCCATGGATCGTATTTTAACAGGCGATGTGGGCTTCGGAAAAACGGAAGTTGCGCTGCGCGCGGCTATGAAAATTATTGCGAATGGCGGCCAAGTAGCATTTTTAACACCCACGACAATACTAGCAGATCAGCACTATCGCCGGATTTTTGAACGATTTACCGAATCCGGAGTTCGTGTTGCGTTATTAACCCGTGCAACTGAAAATAAAACGGGCATGTTGAAAAGTATTGCCGACGGCGAGATTGATATGGTCATCGGGACGCACCGCCTCTTATCCGACGATGTACAATGGCGCAATTTACGATTCGCCATAATCGATGAAGAGCAAAAATTCGGTGTGCGCCACAAAGAGCATTTCAAGGAGTTGCGCGGCACCATCGATATCTTAAGCGTTACAGCAACACCGATTCCTCGCACGTTGTATCTGGCGCTGTCACATCTTCGCCCGGTCTCATCGCTTCATACTCCGCCTATTGCGAGACAATCAATCCATACCGAAGTGCACGAGTACGATAGCGCAGCGATTCAAAAGGCGATCGCCGCAGAACTCGCGCGAGGAGGCCAGGTGTACTACCTCTTTAACCGAATACGCGGCATCTACGAAAAAGAACAACAACTGCAGACAATGTTACAGGGCGTCCGAACTGTATCAGGCACACCAGTACGTATTCGCGTTGCCCATGCTCGCATGGATCAGCGCTCGCTGCTGCAAACCCTGCAAGCATTTGAAACAGGGGAGTTTGATATTTTACTTGCGACCACCATTATCGAAAACGGCCTTGATCTCCCGAATGTAAATACGCTCATCGTCGAGCGAGCAGAGCGCCTTGGTCTCACGCAAATGCACCAAATCCGTGGTCGCGTTGGGCGCAAAGGACAAAAGGCGTTTGCGTACTTCTTCCATGCAGCTGATCTCACCGAAGAAGCGCAGAAACGGCTTGAGTACCTC
>MHXC01000001.1:15715-22482 GCA_001824325.1 Parcubacteria group bacterium RIFCSPHIGHO2_01_FULL_47_10b | reverse complement strand
GTCACCCAACAAGGCAAGCACGATAGGGGACGGACAGCAACGCTGTTCGAATAAACAGAGACCCCGCCTGTAAGGGCGGGGAGGTTCATAAAAAAACGATGGAATTCAGCTGGCGCTTTTTCATATAAAGGCTGGACTGTGGTACGAAATCGTCCAAATTTATAACCCACAGCAACTGACTTAGACGGGCTTAAATTGAGGAGCCACGGCAGGGAATGTGTTAAAAAGAATTCAAAATCCAGTGGAACGCCTCCTTTTTGTGAGGGCATAAACAGAGAAGTAATAAAAATTAGCAATTAAGAATGAAGCGAGGCGTTAATCATTTATAAGCGGGTGACCGGGTTCGAACCGGCAACCTTCTCTTTGGAAGAGAGATGCTCCGCCAGTTGAGCTACACCCGCGATAACTAGAGTAAGTCTATTATGTTTTAATCGTTTGATCAATAATCGTATCGATTGACGTCATGATTTGAGGATGGAGACTTTTACCAAACCGTTTGTTCCCACTCGCAACAATCCTTAGATGTGCCGTCCCGTAGGGGAGTTTTCCATGCTTAATTGGTCGCTTATTTTCTCTCCTATCAATCTGCGTTTTCCTCAGTTGTTTTGTCGGTAACCCAGTTTGTTTTAACCAAAATGAGTGAGTTTTATCAACTTCATTATCCGGATACATATGTATGGTGAGTGTAAAGTTTTTTGTTGAAAGCCCGTATGTTATACGAAACCATGCGATAGCAAGGCGGATTACTCGCGGATCAGCGTTTACGATAACCACCGACTCGTACGCTTTCGACCCTTCCCCGAGGTATAATCCAAGACCAAACATCAAAAGGTCGCGCTTTGTAATCAGCCCAATATCTTTTTTCGAAGCGAAATAGACTGTTCGCGGAGTGATATCGATGTCACGCATTATCAGTTTACCATTCCCAAGATTACAACAAGCGAACAAAATCATTAACTAAAACGAACATCTTTCAAAACAGCTCTCACATTTTTCACCACTAAAACCACAAAACCCCTACCAAAGAGTAAGAGGTTTTGTGATCCCGTTATAACGGAAGATTGCTATATCAAAGCCGGTGGCTCTTTAACGAACGGCATCCTTGAGTGCTTTCCCTGCCTTGAAGCGTGGGACGCGCATCGCAGGAATTTGGATGGTCGCACCCGTCTGTGGGTTGCGGCCCGTTCGTGCTGCTCGCTGAGAAACCTTAAACGTGCCGAAGCCCGTCAGGGTTACTTCGCGGCCTTTCGCAAGGCTTGAGCTTATTGCGTCAAAAGCTGCATCTAACACTGCCTTTGCCTTTGCCTTTGATACATCAGCTGCACCTGCTACTGCCTCGATTAATTCCGTCTTATTCATTTCATGTCACCTCCCTTCATGGTGTAGATTTCGCTGTTCATACCTGCTGTTTGAGGCGAATCATTACGTGAGCCCATTATAGCAAGACCCTTTCAGAGCGCAAGGGGTTATTTGTTGATTGGTAGCGGAATTTGACAATCTGTCAATTATTTCGCGTACTCGATAACCCGATTTTCTCGTATCACATGCACCTTAATCTCGCCGGGATAAGCCAATGTCTGCTCGATTTCATTTGCAATGCCGCGCGCGAGCTTCTTTGCCTGCGCATCGTCTACTACATCAGGATGCACGAACACGCGCACCTCGCGACCTGCTTGGAGCGCATAGGTCTTTTGTACCCCCTCATACGAGTTGGCGATTTTTTCGAGATCCTCGAGTCGCTTGAGATATTCTTCAACCGACGTTCGTCGTGCGCCCGGTCGTGCGCCCGAAATGGCGTCGGCAACCTCGACGATAACCGCCTCGAGTGACTCTGCTGGGTATTCGCCGTGGTGTGACTTCATCGCGTCAATTACTTCCTGTCCAGCAGCGAATTTCTGCAGAATCTTAATGCCAATATCGACGTGACTGCCTTGTACCTCATGATCAACGGCCTTACCGATGTCATGCAACAGTCCACCCTTTTTTACTATCGTTGTGTTTGCGCCTAGCTCTTCGGCGATAATCTCTCCGATTCGTGCGACCTCAATCGAGTGATCTAGTACATTTTGACCATAACTGGTGCGGTATTTGAGGCGACCGATGACCTTTATCAAGTCAGGGTTCAACCCAACAATCCCCAGTTTATACACTGCTTCTTCACCTGCCTTGCGGATTTCTGCAGCCACCTCTTTTTTCGCATCAGCTACTGTCTTTTCGATTGCTGCGGGTTGAATGCGGCCGTCTCGAATAAGGCGATCCATGGCGATTCGCGCAACCTCGCGGCGAATGGGATTGAATGATGACAACGTGATGACATCAGGTGTTTCGTCGACAATAACTTCCACCCCAGTTTCGTGCTCAAAAGCGCGAATGTTGCGGCCCTCTTTGCCGATAATGCGCCCCTTGATATCATTCGATGGAATCGAAAGCGTGTATGACGTTAAGTCCGAGGTGTGCTCGGATGCCATGCGCTGCATCGCCAGCGCCATAATATTTTTCGCCCGCTCGCGCAACGAATAATCGGCTTCTTTTTCAAGCTTTTGTAATCGCTGCATGAGTTCGGATTTGTGGACCTCTTCAAGTTCGTGATACAACTGCTCTTCCGCTTTCTTTTTCGAAAGGCCGGAAAGCTCCTCCAATTCCTTTATTTTCTTTTCCTGCGCTTCTACAATCTGTGTTTTCAGCGTTTCGATCTCTTTGGATTGTGTATCAAGTTCTGATTTTTGTTTGGAGAGGTCTTTGTTTTGTTTCTCTTGTTCCTCCTCTTTTTGTTCAATGCGTTGCTGGCGTTCTTCGAGGTGCTTTACCTGCTGTTTTTCTTCCTTTTTTGCCTCTTCGAGTGATTCAACTGCTTTCTGCCGTGCTTCCAAAATTATCTCTTCTGCCTTTTGTCGTGCCTTTTGTCGTAACGAATTAATTTTTCCTTCGACTGAAGCAACCCATCGTTTTGCCAACAACAATCGTAATGCATAGCCTGCGACTCCACCGAGAACCGCAGCCACTACTAACTGTAATGCAATAATATCCATATGTGTGAAACGAACATTACTAAGCTACCATAGCCAGCGTAGCAAATTTAAGGCGTATTGACAAGGGCTTTAAATAATATATACTCAAATGTACTAGAAGATCCTCGGCCGAAGCTTGTTTTACAACTTCAACCTGGCGGAGGGTTTTTTAGTTTTTTGGGAAAACGGACATCAGATATTTTTTATGTGTTCGAGCATCGGTTTTTATCTGTACATAAAACAGTTCTTTTTCTTTCGTCTGTCCGCCAAATCTGTAAAAAAGCTCCCTAGTCTTCATGGGGTTATGCAAAACCACCGGTTTATTTCTCGTCTTTCTTATCAGGTCAACTGCTGCGGCAAAATATCGAAGACGCCTCACCCTTTCTTTGTGAGATTTTTGCATCAGGTGAGGCCAGAAAAAATGAAAAAACACCTTTTGATTATCGAAGTACGCTGATCGAATATATGGCGATCGCTTTGTCTTCTTTTCGATGTGCGAGAAGATAGCTTTTGCGTGAGCTCGTACTTCGCGGTAATTTGTCCCTGAAAGACGGGACCTTTTTGATTGATAGTAGTGCATAAGATTGCGATGAGGCGACAACAAACAGGAGCCCCCTACGAGAGAGCCCCTGAATGGATACCATCAGATCGTTACGCCCCAGGCGTAGGAGTCGCAAGCACTTGCCAATCAAGTGCCGTATTTGAGTCGACGCCATTAGGGACACGACTGATTGATTTGCCGCTCCCTGGCGCCGGGACCGAAGGAGTAAATGCGATGGCATTACTACCGAAACTAGTAGTATCAACGTCTAGTCCTGCCGGACTCAGTAAGTGCAACTCATCGCCACTATTAGCCAATCCATTTCCAATTGCTCCGGAAAGGCTAATGAAGTTTATTGTGCTGGTGGCAAAGGGAACTGTTGTGCCGGCAACATTCGCAATGACAACGAATTGGCCGGAAGGTAATTGGTAGTCGTTCAAAGTAATCACTCGCTGACCAAAATTATCTGCAAGTTTCCAGCCATTTAAGTTGATCGTTGCGCCTGTTTGATTATACAGCTCTATCCACTCCGGATTACCCGTTGATGGCGCGGGTACGAGCTCATTAATGACGAGGTGATCTACCAGTGGAGGAGGTGGGGGAGTGGGTGTCGGATCTGGCACAGGCATGGGATCTGGGATTGGCGTTGGTTCAGGAGTAGGAGCAGGAGCTGGGCCTGTCTCTTCGTCATCACCACTATCGTCGTTGTTACAATCACCTGGCTCGACTGGCGCGGGAACTGGTGGTAACGCCGGCGGTGGGACTATTTGGCAACGCTGCAGGAACGTCTGAAACACATTGCTACGGCAAAAGCTTTGGAAAGCGTGAGCAACATGGATTTCAGTCGAGGGTTTGTGCTTAAAGAATTTTTCAAGCAACGGACTGGGGAGTGAGCGATTACTCGCCGCAGACGATCCTACTATCCCAAATAACCCCAATAAGGCAATTCCAACGATCACGAGACCTAAGAATACAAAACGCTTTGAATTCGACAGAAACTTTATTTTGGATATGGACATGGGCGTAATATTACGGATTATACGTGGCCACGTTCCTTCATATATCCAAGTATACGGAATGTCACATGACACCAGCCGAACATTTCGATGAACGCAAGATAACACCGCAGCACGCGGGTCATAACTTGTGACGATCAATGAGAACCTTGGTATTTTCGGGGCACCGAGACTCGAACTCGGAATCTCAGCGTCCCAAACGCTGCGCCTTAGCCAATTAGGCCATGCCCCGAATGATTGGGATAATACGTACTTTTAATGTAGCATATTATTGCCTATAGTCAAATACCTCGCTATACTGCAAGTACATTGGCCCCTGTAGCTTAACGGACAAAGCAGGACTCTTCTAAGGTCTTGATGGGGGTTCGACTCCCTCCAGGGGTAGAGACATAGGACGGCTTTTAAAGTAGGGAGAACTCGATATTCTGAGAAACAAATGAATAAAAAAATAGTACAAGTCGATAAAACAATTGTGACTCCCTATTATGAACGTTTTGGTGTACAGAAGTCGGGTCTTGTTGCGATTTCTATGGTAGCTCGGTGTAAATCGAGGACCCAGGCAGGCAAAAAGATTGATGAGAATTTACGGATCGAGTTGAACCAGCTTGCATTCCGCGAGAACCCATTAAGGACGAGGAATCAATTTTTTGATACACCGGCCGCATTTAACGGTTCGTTATTAAAAAATAAGGAAAAAACAGTGGTGTTATTGACTTTGCTTGACGCGGGGACACACACACTGGGATTGATTCCAAAACAAGGTGCGTATATCAAAAAAATCATAGTAGAAGAGTTGTCTGGCACGGCTAATCCCTTTTTTGAAATAGACAGCCAGCCAGAAGATGGTGATCGAAGACCGTGGTACACATTTATTCTTATCGACTTACCAATTCGATTACTACTTGTTGACGCTACAATCAGGAGGAGAAAGCATGACAGTGACGACATAAAGGTTGTAGCAGATGGTATGGCGCTACAGACACAGCAGAGTATAAAATATCGATTTTGGAGTTTTATTGGGGAACTTTTGCAAATTGTTGGCGCTTCGTTTCGAAAAACTGAACAATTTGAGACAGAGCTCGACTCAGGGATTCACTACCTTGAATTATTTGTTGATAGAATGCCATTAGTTCATGCGGTGCGACTTGTAATAGAGCATCATAATTTTAATGCGCGCGAGAGGGCAACTGGGCTAGTGCAGACGTATAAAGAGTTAATTAAGGGAGGAGCGAAAGAGTTCGACGTTGACCCAGTTATCATTGGGGCAGTTATTCATCAAGAACAAGCCACAAATGTTAATTTTGTTGATACACTTTTTGATAATATTGGTGGATTAGCTGGTATTAATACTTCAATCGGGATTGGACAGGTGCGAGTAAAAACAGCAAGGGAACCCGAACAGATATATGACCAACTAGGTGTAAAAACTGAGCAGGATAGCAATGTTAATAAGAACATGGCGCGCGTTGAGCGACTAAAAGACCCATGGATAAATATTCGATATGTTGCGGCTAAAATTAAATTTAGCCAGGACCGGTGGAGGAATGCTGGTTTTGACATCTCTACTAAGCCAGAGATTCTTGGGACGCTATATAATATCGAAGACGTGGCACACCCAGTAGATCCTCACGAAAATCCACAGGCAAACGATTTTGGGAAAGGTGTTAGCAATAACTATTCGCTTATAAAATCGATGATTGATGAGTAAAAAGCCCCGGCTTACTACATGGTTGATTGTTTTTGCTATGCTCCTTTCGGCTGGAGCTTTTTGCGGCTTATTAGAGAGCATCTACCGTCTCGCCCGCCTTGGCGGTGCACAATCGGTCGATGCCATAGTTGTAATGGGGGCAAGCCAATGGAATGGGGTGCCGTCGCCGGTATTTCAGGCCCGCCTCAATCACGCGCATGGTTTATATACAAAGGGGTATGCCCCTGTTATTATATTAACCGGTGGCGTAGGGGAGGGGGAGCAGGTATCGGAGTCTGCCTCTGGAAAAACCTATTTGATTAAAAAAGGAGTTGCAGAAAGCAATATTATTATCGAGGAGAAAGGGCGCACAACATTACAGAGCTTGCAGGCAGTGGCTGCAATAGTAAAGCAGCAAAAAATGAATCAGATCATGCTGGTGAGCGACGGATTTCACTTGTTTAGACTCAGAGTAATGGCGCGTGACTTGGGGCTGGATACGGCAGCCTCGCCTG
>MHXC01000001.1:1360-15691 GCA_001824325.1 Parcubacteria group bacterium RIFCSPHIGHO2_01_FULL_47_10b | reverse complement strand
CCGGGTACATTAATAGAATTTAGATATGCAGTGCGAGAGGTTGGCGTTTTCGTACTATATAAACTTTTTCGCGTTTAGCCCGGAATCGCAAATTAAAAGGGAATTTTTTAGATTGCAATAATGTTTGTATTTTGTTTGGGACTATGATAGAATAGGCTCATGCCTCATGTCCCGTGCAAAATTTGCGGCAAGGAGTTTTATGCGAGGCCAAGCCACCTTAATCACGGTTGGGCAAAATATTGTTCTACCATATGTCGCAATGAGAGCCAGAAGCGTGGCAAATTTTTCAGGTGTGCGATGTTAGGCAGAAGCTGGAGAAATGGCATATTAGGTCCCAGCTATTATCGAAGAAAGATAGAAGCCGCTGGGATTAGGGCCGAGTGTATTATGTGTCACAAAAACGATCGACGAATATTGCTCGTCCATCATATTGACCAGAGCCGAGAGAACAATAGCCTTGAAAACCTAGCATGGCTGTGCTACAATTGTCATTACTTGGTGCACAAACATCAAGTTTCGCTTCCAGAAAAGGAAGTGGTGCCCATAGCTTAGCGGCCCAAAGCGTCGGGATGTGGCCCCGAAGACCGCCAGTTCAAATCTGGTTGGGCACCAGGCAATCTTTTTTTAATGTGTCAAGTGCTCGATTGAGCACTTGGTTCGAACAAACCCTTAAGTCTTACTTAAGGGCATTTTCGTTTGTGGTATACTTTAGTTATATGCCAACTGTTACTATTTATTTTGCAAAAAACGAAAAGCCCGTAGTATCCAAGGACTTCATTCCTCAACTCAAGGATTTGCTTGTTAAGGAGCTTAGCTGTGGAGAGATTGCGCTAACCCCCGAGGAAATTAGTGTGAGATTGGTTCACGCTGATGGGGGAGGAATGATTGCAGACATTGAATTGGAAATAGCAGCTCACGCTTTCGGCGAACGCATTAAGAAACAAGACGTCATTTGCAACACCGTGCGGCAGTTTGTTCTTAAGGAGCTTCCACATATAAGGGATGCGCGCGTTTGGTTACAACTAAGTGAACTGGGGCATAGTTGGTAAAGATGTCCTAAGGGAATAATATTCACATATGAATGACCGATTACTAATTGATCTTAAGCAACTTGCCGATGAAGTTGTAGGAACCATTGAAATAAGTTCATGGAAAAATGTTGATGTGCTGCAATGGCAACGAGAGCAACGTGTTGATCGAGAGGAACTACAAAGTTTCGCGTATCACCATCCAAATTGATGATCCTACCTCAACTCCGCCACGCACTCGATATAGGCATGACTGCAATCAAAGAAGCAGAAACGGTTATTTTGCGTTACTATCATTCGGGCGATCTCGGAGTTGAGAACCCCGAGGCCGAGTATAAGTGGTCTGTCGACCCAGAAGCAAGAGGGAAGGCCACGGAATGGTCTGGACAACCATACACACAGGAATCGACAAATTTTTTGCGACCAATGGGCGATTACACGAAGAGGTAATTCGACTGATACATGATAATTAATCCAACACATGAAATTCCTTCTCACCTCAGGCGGCATACGCAATAATTCACTCAAACAAGCACTACTCGCGCTTGCTGGAAAGCAATCAGAGGATCTTGCGATCGCATACATCCCAACTGCTGCAAATGTCGAGCCTCGAGATAAGTCGTGGGTCATTGATCGATGCACCGAGTTCAAAAATATCGCCAAGCGCTTATTTGATATAGTTGACATATCTGCAGTCCCAAGAGATATCTGGTTGTCACGGCTGCAAGCAGTTGATGTGATTGTGTTTGGTGGGGGTAATACATACCACCTTATATACCAAGTTCGAAAAAGCGGACTCGAAGCCGAACTCCCAAAGCTTCTTGAAAATAGGGTTTATGTTGGCATAAGTGCAGGTAGTGCTATTACAGCAAAGGATATTTCTTTTAGTCAATCGAGAAGACTGTACTCAGACGAAATAGGAGAAATCACAGATACCCGGGCCCTAGGATTTGTCGATTTTCGCATCTTTCCCCATCTCAATTCGCCAAAATTTCCCTATATGTGCGATGAGAAACTTCGAGAAATCGCTAAAATGGTTCCTGAAACAATTTATGCCCTCGACGATGAGAGCGCGATTCAGGTTGTAGATGGCGAAACCTCCATTATTTCAGAAGGGGAGTGGCGACAGTACAATTAGCTCATAATGTACTCGAAAACGCACACTTTCAAAATCGTACTATTTCATGTAAACTAAACACATAATTCATAATACACTTCTATGTATATAGTAGTTTCATATTGGTCAGCAGAATCTGGTAAAGAAAAAGAGTTTGAGGAACAAAGCTTAAAGGTTAAAAAGACATTACTCGAACAGCCCGGAGTTGCGTTTATCTATACCTTCAAAAGTGGTGGCTCCTATGTAGCAGTCCATGGATATGACAGCGAGAGCGTGTATAACCAATTAGTAAATGACCCTAAAGGCGTGTTTGCTCAATCTATGGAGGAGAATAAGCTTGATGCAGTAGGCCACTGGGTTAAGTCCGATCGAGGAGAGGACATCGTATAAATTCGCAATCATTTATAAGGGTTGTGAAAAAGACACAAGGGTGGCGCGGCGGCGTCACCCCTGTCAGTTTCATGAGATTACGCAGCTATCTCTGCGTATTTTTGTTGGAATAGTTGGTGCAGAGAAGCGCACGCTTTCTCGTATTGTGGATCTTCGATCGGCGGACGCATCACCGCAACCAAACCTTTGTCGTTGGCCTCGGGAATAAATAGGCCAAGGTGCGGGACTGTCACAGCGATTTCTTGCTTGAAGTTTCCTCCTTGCGCAGTTCGAATTAATGATCGTGTCAGCTCTAATGGCATGCGTCTTTGATCCCGAACCCCGCTCCATGTATATCCAGTATTAACCAGCCAGACCCTTGGTTTGAAGACATGGAGGAATTTTTGCAACATCTCCGCATACATCAGTGGGTGTTGGGCTAGGAATGGCGCCCCAAAACAGGGACTGAATGTTGGCTGAGGCTCGTGTATGCCAACCTCTGTTTTGCTTACCTTTGATGTATACCCGACAAGGAAGTAATACACTGCCTGCTGATTCGTTAGAGTGCAAATCGGGGGAATCGTACCACTTGTATCGAAGGTTAGGAGAAACACATCTTGTGGATGTCCAGCGCTCGAGCGCCCGCGGTGCGTACCAATGGCATCAAGTGGGCAAACAGCCCGAGAGTTCACGTGGCAATCATCTCCCACAAATCGTGGAATGCCTCCATCGTCGCCTCCATTATCGACGGGGGAGTTTTCAAAGATGACATGCGGTGTTTGAATTCCAGCCCAAATAAGGGGTTCTCTTTTAGGAGTAATGTCCTTTGTTTTGGGGTAAAATCCGTTTTCGAAACAGAAGACTCCGTTAGAACTCCAACCATGCTCGTCGTCGCCAACCAGTTTTCGCAAAGGATCGGCTGACAATGTCGTCTTGCCCGTCCCCGAAAGACCGAAGAACAGCGAGACATCAGCCAAATTGTTACTTGCATAGTTGCACGCGCAGTGCATCGGGAGCATGTTCTCGCTCGGCAAGTCCCAATTTAGCTGTGTGAATACAGCCTTTTTGATCTCGCCGGCATAATCTGTGCCAATGATGAGAGCGATTCGTTCAGTAAGATTCATCGCTATCACTACTGGTGATTGGAGTCCATATTTTTTTGGGTCTAATTCCAGCGAAGGCGCATGATAGATTGTCATGCGGCGATCAGGCGCGTGCCAAGGAAAAAAGAGATGTTGCACGAACAGGGAGTGCCATGCGCTTTCTGTATAGAAGTTAATTCCCAGCGAGAGCGGATGATCTTCAATGGCAGAAACTTGTTCGCAGAATCTCGGCCCTCGAAGCAGGTGCTCCTGGGCTCGTTCCAGTAGACGATTGAACGTTGCCGACTCCATTGGCTTTGCGGTACCAAACCAGGGAGCACCCCGCCCAGTAAGCGGATGAATGAAGTATTTTCCTTCGGGCGACCTCGCCTTTATGTTTGTAGTTGCACAAAGTCGCTTTCCCCCAAGCTCCCGTACGCCCCCTTGATTAAGCGCAAGGACAAAAAGCTCTTCTTGAGCAAGGTTCAAGTATTTTGGCTGATCAGATTGTACAACTTTGTCGGACTGTCTCATGGCGTCTCCTCCTCTATTTGTACGTATTTATGGTTGCCAATGAACCGAACCGCATTCCTTATGGCCTATGACCAGTGTAGCACTCCAATATTTCAATGCTAGTATAGCGAGCACAGAACAAAAAAATCTTTCGCTCCATCAACCAAAAAGTCCAGTAGGTGACTAGGTTTCACCCACTGGACCCTTTGGTAGATTCTTTCTCGTTCAGTATAGGATTCGAATATCTTGGGTCAACTGTGTATAAATTGTGCCGAGCGGCATACAGCATTTTCTTTATTGACAATAATTACAAAACACATTACTCTGACATGTTCGACTTGTGAAGATATATGATATACATAATGCATTATTATGAAAAAAATTATGCAATTTTTTAAAACACTCCCGCTTTGGCAATCGATCTTATTTGGGATCCTGGCCATCGCACTCATTGCCGAACTTGTTTCGATTGGAGCATTCGTCGGGCAGCGGAATCGCTCGATTGAATCAACTGTCATAGGCGCATCTCAACAAACAGCAACAACTACGACTAGCGGATCTCCAGTAGCTGTTGAGGCGTTTGTTGTTGGATCAGGGCAAGCAGGGACACTGACTAGGTCAGGTATCCTGAAATCTGAAACAGAAATTATATTGTCACCGAAAATCGGCGGACGCCTCGTAGAGCGCCTTGTTGAACGGGGCGATAAGGTGGCTTCTGGACAATTAATTGCGCGCCTTGATCAAGACCAAGCTCTGATCGCAGCAGCACAGAACGCTTTAGTAAATCTTTCATTGAACCGTGCCAATACTGAGCGAACGCGCACTATCATCCAAGAAGATAAGCAACAAGCGCAAATTCAATTAGAAAATGCACAAACTGATTTGATAGTAAAACAAAAAGCATTCGAGGCAGGGCGGATATCGTTGGCAAATGCTCAGAATAATAAGAAAAATACTGAGGAGCAAAACCAGCAAGATCTAAACTCTATAGTACAAAGTAGCATCGAAGCTTTACGATCAGCCCAAACAGCGGCAGACACGACACTTACCGTTTTATCTGATCTCATAAACGACGTGTTAGCAGGTCAATCACTCAAAGAGGTGGCTGTTCGGGAATCATGGCTAGCGAGCGAAGAACAGTACAAAAAAATTCAACCAATCATCAGCGCTTTATCGAGTGACTTAACTACAACCGTATCAAAGACACTCCAGGGAGCATTGGATGTTTTTGAAACAATGCGAGTAGGTTTACGTAATGCAACAATAGCGTTAAACGATCCCGATATTGAAGTTACAAAAGCCAACCTCGGTATCAATATAACTGCTTCAAAGACGATCGTATCCGAGCGACGAATGGTTGTTGATGGCATGATCCGCGAATTTTCTTCGTTGCAAGAAGCCATTCGAACGACAACGATCATTAATCAGGGTCGGATCGATGTTTCTGAAGGGACGCTGCGAATAGCCGAGATTCAATTTGATAGCACGGAACAAGGAGTAACATTTGCGAATCAAGCGATAGCGTCGGCAGAGGCGAATGTGCGAGCAGTTGAACCTCGATTAGCACAGCAACTGGCCTTTGCACAATCGCAAGTGGATATTACAGAGAACCAACTTGCAGCAGCGCAATCGGAACTTGATAAAAGTTTTTTAAGGAGTCCGGCATCTGGGGTTGTGGCCGATGTATTTGTGGATCCTGGGGCGCTCATTGGGCCAGGCACACCAATAGTGAAGATTATCAACCCTGCTGCCTTAAAAGTTGAGGTCTCTGTATCTGCTGATGAAGCGCGGCGCATTGATACAACAAGGCAGGTGATGATTAATGGGGTTTATCTGGCAACAATTCGGGAAATTCAGCCAGTTGCTGACCAGCAGACACGTCAGACCATTATTACGATACTCATCGATAATTCGAAGGGACTACTTCTGCCAGAGTCATTTACAACAGTTTCACTATCTTTACGGGGAGCCACCGGCTCTGAGCTCACTATCCCAGTTCAGTCAGTAGTGATTGGAGTTGATGAGACGCGGGTGGCAAAAGTAATTGATAATCGCATTGTATGGACGCCAGTAATTTTGGGGGAGCAGTACGAAACATCGGTTGTCGTGAAATCTGGACTGCAGAGAGGGGACGCCATTATTGAAGAAAATCCAGATTTCCTTGAGGATGGCCTGCAGGTTATTCTTCAAAAAATTGAATAACACGACTTCATGGCACAGAGCCTAATTCAAATTAATGAAAAATTGACAGTACTGGAGCGAATGGTATTACGTTGGCGGCTTTATCTTATGATCGCAATTGTTGTAGCCATTCTCGGTCTATTTGCTACGTTTACCATTCCCCGTGAAGCGGATCCAGAAGTAATAATCCCAATTGGTTATGCGGTGGTTCCGTTTCCCGGGGCATCCCCCGAAGACGTCGAGGAGCTTATTACAGACCGGTTTGAGCAGGAATTTCAAAATATTGAAAATGTCGATACTATAACCTCAAGTTCAGCACTTGGTGGCGCAAGTATAGTGGTTGAGTTTGTGGCGGGAACAGACATGGACAGGAGCATGGATGATTTGCAAGAAGCGGTTGATCGAGTAAAGACGCAGCTTCCTGAAGACGCGAATGACCCAATAGTGGGGAAGATTCGCATCAATGATATTCCAGTCGTGACCTTTTCGTTAAGTGGACCGTATAGTGATGCTCAGTTAACGCAGTATGCGAAGATGATTCAGCGCGACTTTGAAGGCATTGCCGGCGTATCCCGTGTCGACATTATCGGGGGACTTATTCGCGAGTGGAGGGTTCGACTTGATGCCGATGCTATGCAGGCACGCGGCATTGGTATGAGCGAGATAATGGCCATTATCCAAGTAAATAACACGGATATTCCTTCTGGATCGATTGAATTTAGCGGAAAGTCATTTAGTGTCAAAACAAGTGGAAGATTTCAAACAATTGAAGAATTGCAACAACTTCCTATACGATCTATTTCAGGAAAAGTAATTTTTTTGAACGATATTGCCGATGTCGCTGACAACTTTCAAGAGCGGTCAACGCTAAGCAGGCTGTCAGAAGGAGGTAAGGATCCGCAACCCGCCATATCGTTGTCAATACGAAAGCAGGCTGGTGGTAATATTCTTCGCATTGTTCATGCAACAGAAAAACGGGTCGTGGAACTAAAGAAGTCGAGCTTACCAGACAATCTCACACTCATCAAAACGAACGACAACGCGCAATTTATTCGCGAGGACCTCTCTACGCTCGGGATTAATGGTCTACAATCAATTATTATCATCGTGATTGTGTTATTTCTTGTTTTGTCTTGGAAGGAGGCAATGCTTTCGGCGTTCGCAATCCCTTTAACCTATCTTGCTAGCATCGCCGTGTTGAAGGAGATCGGTATGACACTAAACTCATTGTCGTTGTTCGCTCTTGTGCTGGCACTCGGATTACTTGTTGATGTGTTTATTGTTGTTGCAGAGGGATTCCATGACTTTATCAAAGCGGGCTGCTCGTCCGTGGAATCGGCGCAACGCGCAATCCAGACCTACAAGACACCATTGTTAGCAGCAACACTAACTACGATCGGCGCATTTTTACCAATGTTATTGGTTGGCGATATCATTGGACAGTATATGCGTCCCTTGCCAATCACGATTACGGTTGTACTAAGCATCTCGTTTATTATCTCAATGACGCTTTTGCCGACATTTGCGAGCCGCTTAATAAAACACGGAAGACGTCGAGGGAGTTTGGCCGGATTGCGCAATCAGCTGATCGAGCGGATAAAAATATCGTATGATCGTCGGATGCGTTCGATTATCAGCAGTCCGCGAAAGAGACGGACTATTATTGGTGGCGCCTGGGTTCTTTTATTCATTACGTTGAGTTTTCCAACGCTGGGAATTTTATCGTCGGAACTTTTTCCGGCGATCGATTACAATTTTATGATTGTTAATATCGAAACACCCGCTGGAAATACTCTCGAAACTACAGAAAAATTTGTGCGACAAGTCGAGAAGCGACTCCAAGAAATCCCCGATATTGAAAATTTTGTGACATCAATCGGAACTTCCGAAAGCTTAGCGCAAATTAATCCGCTGCAAATTGGCGGTGTTGGATCATCGGAACACCTGGCATCCATTACCGTTAATCTCGTACCGAAGGAAGATCGCGAGCAAAAGAGTTTTGAACTCATGGATGGTTTACGCGAGGAATTTCGAACATTTAAGCAGGCAAAGGTGACGGTTCCACCCTTTAATGCAGGGCCGCCCGTTGGGGCGCCAATAGAAGTACGTATTACGGGAGAAAACCGAGATGCGTTGAATGCGACCGCTAAAAACGTGGAAACACTCTTGAACGATATCCCTGGCACTATTGATGTAGATGATGATATCCAAGAAACAGCTGGGGAATTTGTGTTTCGAACTCAGAAGGAACGACTAGCGGCGTTCGGATTGAGCGAACTACAAGTTGCCTTAACGGTGCGCGCAGCGTTGACTGGTATTAAAGTTTCATCCTTGAGCCAAGGAGGAGATGATATAGATATCATTGTTTCATTTCAAGATCAAGACGTTGCAGACGTCACACAGCTTAAAAATCTCTTGATTACAACACCGTCTGGATATGCGATTCCATTGAGCATGATTGCTGATATCTCGCTGGAGCCTTCTGTGGCAAGCATCAACCATGACGACAGAAAGCGCATCGTGCGGGTTTTGGCGAACACGCAAGACCGCTTGCCCGCTGAAATTTTTAGGGAATTTGATCAGAGGAGGGGCGAACTAGAGATACCTGAAGGTATAGCGATTAGGGCGGGCGGGGAACTGGAGGAATTAACACAGTCATTTACGGACCTGTTTAAGACAATGATTGTGTCAGTGCTTATTATTTTGACGATACTGGTGATCCAATTCAACTCGTTCTCTCAACCACTCATCATTCTATTTAGTTTGCCGCTGGCATTTATTGGCGTGATCATCGGCCTTACTATATTTCAATTACCCTTTAGCTTCCCAGCATTCCTCGGAATTATTGGATTAGCCGGCATTGGAGTGAACGATGGCATTATTCTTATCGATCGCATTAATACACTCATAAATAAACAGCACATGCTAAAACTTGATGCGATTATTCAAGCTGGCAAGGATCGCCTCCAGCCAACATTTCTCACCACATCAACAACAATACTTGGTGTTTCTACGTTACTGTTCGTAAACGAAATGTGGTTCGGACTCGGCATAGCACTCATTTCCGGGCTTATATTTGCCTCATCGCTTACTTTGGTGATGATTCCGATCTTATATAACGCCTTTGGACAAAAGGAAAAACATCGATCGTAACGCCCTACGGTTGGTTTGTTGGGAGTGCGAAATTGTGCTACAATAGATGCATATATTCATATTGAGATATGAAGATCGATCAGCGGCAATTCGAGAATTTTTTGCTTGATACGAGCTTAGTTGGAGAGAGCGAACTCAAGCAGCTAAAAGAGGAGGCGCTTGTAAATAAAGAGCGGCTTGAAGACCTATTAGTCCAAAAAGGCATTATTACATCAGAACGATTGACCAAGGTCAAAGCGTATATTTTAGGTATTCCCTTCATCGATCTTGAAAAGGAGACAATTGAGCCTGCGATACTAACAATCATTCCCGAAGCGATTGCGCGCAAACATGGCATCGTCGCATATGACAAATCAGGAGACCAGCTCGAAGTGGCAATGCTCGATCCGGAGGACCTTCAAACAATTGAATTTATTAAGAAAAAGACAGAGCTGCAGATTGTGCCACGGCTTACTACGCTTGACTCCATAAAAGCTGCTCTTAAGCAATATCAGAAGACCCTTGAAGCAGAATTCGGCGAAATGATTAAGAGCGACACTGGTGTCGCGGTGGAAGGGGATGTTGCGAGAAAAGACGTCCTTGCGTCAATGAAAACAACGACCGGCAAGGAACTAGGGGAGGGCGTTGACGAATCTGAGGAACCGAAAGCAGGGAAGTTGAAGCAATCAGCCGAAGAACTGCCCATAATCCGTATTATCGATACGCTTCTAAAGCACGCAATTCTCGAAGATGCGAGTGATATCCATATCGAGCCGATGGAGCAACAAGTCGTGGTTCGCTATCGTATTGACGGCATTCTCCATGACGCAATGACATTACCGAAGCGCGTGCAAGATGGCCTTGTCGCACGCATTAAAGTGCTATCAAATTTGAAGATTGATGAACATCGTTTGCCGCAAGACGGTCGTTTTAAGATTGAGGCAGATGAATATAAGGTTTCATTCCGTGTTTCGATTTTGCCAGTGTATGGAGGAGAGAAGATTGTGATGCGTTTACTGCGCGAGGGATCAAAGGGGTATACGCTCGAGGACCTTGGATATCAGGGGGAGTCCCTTGAACGAATTCACCGGAATATCAATAAACCCCACGGCATGGTGTTGGTGACCGGACCAACAGGATCAGGAAAAACCACGACGCTCTATACGGTTCTTGATATTTTGAATACTGCTGAAGTAAATATTTCGACCATTGAGGATCCGATCGAGTACCGGATGCCGCGCATAAATCAAACACAAGTACGCCCGGAAATCGGTATGACGTTCGCTGCTGGACTTCGTGCGCTTTTGCGCCAAGACCCGGACATCATTATGGTTGGAGAGATCCGTGATAAAGAAACAGCATCGCTTGCGATTCACGCAGCGCTTACGGGCCACCTGGTCCTTTCGACACTGCATACTAATAGTGCGGCAGGCGCATTGCCTCGACTCGTTGATATGGGTGCGGAGGGTTTTTTGCTTGCATCAACAGTGAATGTGATTGTGGCACAACGACTCGTACGCAAACTATGCACGGAGGGCAAAGAAAAGCATCAATTAACAAAAGCAGAACTTGAAAACTTGCGGACCATCTTGCCATTGGATGCCATGAAGACGCACTTGCTCAAACGGGGCGTTATGAAGAAGGATATGGATTGGGGGGAAATCCCATTCTACCGGGCAAAAGCGAGCGATAATTGTCCAGATGGATATAAAGGCCGCATCGGTATTTATGAAGTACTCGAGGTTACTGAAAAAATGCGTGAATTAATTAATAAAGAAGCAACAACTGACGAGATTCAAAAATTAGCGACAGAAGAGGGGATGGTTACTATGCTTGAAGATGGTATGAGTAAGGCGGTCCAGGGAATGACAAGCATTGAGGAAATAATTAAAGCAACTCAGGAATAAGCACACGTATGCCTGCATTTTCGTACACAGCCAGACATATAAAAACAGGCAAAGAAATGCGCGGAACCAAGGAGGCAGCGTCGGAACAAGAGTTGGCGCAACAACTCCGTTCCGAGGGCTTACTATTGGTGAGGACGACCATACAGGGACAGAAAGGGAAGCGGGGCACGAGTAATCAGCCGAAAGTAGACGGAAAAAAACAATCTGGATTCTCGAAGCGCCTGGAAAATATCAGCACTGTGCCGCTTGTTGCACGCATGATTTTTGCCCGACATCTTGGGGTTATGATTCGGTCTGGATTTTCTCTCGCACCGGCGATTGGTGTGCTTGCTAGTCAAACAAAAAACAAGAAGTTTATGCATATTCTCGAGCATGTACGAGAGCAAGTAGAGGCGGGGAAATCGCTATCAGATAGCTTTCAAGAGCACATACACATTTTTAACCAGCTCTTTGTGAGCATGATTCGCGTTGGGGAGACGGCGGGCAATCTCGACGAAGTGTTGTTTATTTTGGCGGACCAAATGAAGAAAGATCACGATGTACGCTCAAAGGTAAAAGGCGCCATGATGTACCCTGCGGTTATTGTTGTTGCCATGGTTGGTATTGGTATAGCGATGATGGTGTTTGTAGTGCCGAACTTGGCAAAAACCCTTGAGTCGTTTGGCGTAGCGCTACCTGCTACAACACAGTTTGTCATTGGGATTTCGTATGTGATGTCAAACTATACTCTGTGGATCATCGGAGGGTTTTTCGTATTGATAGTTGGTTTTATCCGAGGACGAAAAGTATTGGCTTTCAAAAAAGTATCACACTGGTTGATGCTACGAGCCCCCATCGTAAAGCAGCTGACACAAAAAGTAAATTCAGCTCGATTTTCACGCATATTCAGCTCATTGCTTAAGAGCGGCGTGCCGGTAGTCGAGGCGCTTGAAATTACTTCTCGCACACTTTCAAATTACTATTTCCAATCATCACTTGCCGATGTTGCGAAGCGCGTGCAAAAGGGAGAACGCTTACGTGAGAACTTAGGCCTATATCCGCACATTTTTCCTCCCATGGTTAGTCAAATGGTTGGCGTGGGGGAGGAGTCGGGGACTCTTGCGGACGTACTGGCTGACCTGGCAGAGTTTTTTGAGGACGAGGTGGCAGACACAACAAAAAATCTCACCAGCATTATTGAACCGTTGATCATGCTTGTTGTTGGTGGGGCAGTAGGATTTTTTGCCCTTGCAATGATGCAGCCGATGTTCTCGCTAATTTCAGGAGTTAAATAACGCACATCCGTATGGAGGGACGATTGCGAACAAGACACGGATTTACACTCATTGAGCTACTTATATCAGTTGCTTTATTTGGCATGATGTTTGTGGGTATTTGGGGTGGGATGAACATGGGATTTCGCGTAATAAAAGAGGCGCAGGGGCGGGTAGAAGCATCAGTTATAGCAAATCAACAGATCGAGTTAATCAGGAATCTGTCATTTAATAACATCGGGACAAGTGGTGGCATTCCGAGTGGCACGCTCACCGCCGATCAAACGGTGACGCGTAACGGCATACATTATACCGTGAATACCGATGTGATCTACGTTGATGACGCCTTCGATGGCGTAGCTCCTATAGACCCCATTAGCGCTGATTACAAGCGCGTTCGCGTGGCAGTGTATTGGAAAAGTTCATCTGGCGCGACGAGTTCGCCGGTTATTGCGGTGACGGATGTCGCGCCCAAAGGCGTTGAGGGCCAAACCGGAGGCACGTTGCGAGTCACTGCATCTGACGCGCTCGGGCAGGTGCTGCAGGGCGCTGATGTGCACATCGTAAATACGGACGTTACGCCGAATATCGATACAATCCAGCAAACAAATACGAGCGGTCAGGTGATATTGCCTGGCGCCCCAGCTTGTAACGCATGTTACCAAATCTCTGCAACGAAGGTGGGGTATTCAACAGACCGTACGTATGGAGACGATGAAGTATTTCAACCGACAAAAGCTCATTTAAGCGTATTATTAGGGCAGGTAAGCGATGTTGCGCTATTTATTGATTACACTGCCTCACTCACCACAACAGTATTCCGAGCGAATAGTACGTCTACTATCTCGAATATACCGATAATACTGAAAGGATATCAGTCGATTGGGAATGATAGCAGCGGCGTGCCAGTGTTGCGATTTGCCACAACGACGACAGCTGACGAGCAAGGAATAGTTCAATTTTCAGCCCTGGCATGGGATACATATATGTTCAGCGTGTCCGGAACATCAACTGGGTATGCGATAGCAAATGAAATCCTCCCACAACCCATTGTGCTCGACCCAGCAGAAGTCGCGACTACCTCGCTATTTATGGCGACTAATACGCCACACTCCCTACTATTTTCAGTCCAAGAACCAGGCGGTAGCCCTATGGTTGGCGCAGCAGTCCATTTGAACAATACAACCCTTGGCTACGACTCAACGCTTGTCTCTGCCACAAGCTCCGGCCAGGCATTCTTTCCGAATCTTTTAGAAACCACCTATGATGCAGATGTTACAGCAACGGGATATGACCAACTGACAGCACAGATTAGCGTCTTAGGCGCAACTCGTTCAACACTTAGCCCCAATCCAACACCATAGTTATGAAAGGATTTACCTTACTCGAAACACTTCTCATGATCGGCATCACTGCATTGTTAATGGGCTCGTTAAGTTCTGCTATAATCGCATTTTACCGAGCAGAAGATTTTGCATTCGAACAGGCGACCGCAATCAACGAGGCTCGCAAAGGTATCAAAGTTATGGTGCAAGAAATTCGAGAAGCGCGAGACGGGGAAGATGGTTCGTATATTATTGAGCGGGCGGATAACCAGGAATTTATCTTTTTTTCCGATATTGACAATGATTCACAAGCAGAGCGCGTTCGGTATTTTTTGAGCGGCAGTAATTTTACCAAGGGGGTAACGGAGTCAACCGGAGTACCGTTGCACTATGTGTCAGGAACAGAAGCGGAGACTATTATTTC
>MHXC01000001.1:0-1346 GCA_001824325.1 Parcubacteria group bacterium RIFCSPHIGHO2_01_FULL_47_10b | reverse complement strand
AACGGGGATTGGCCAGGCGACGTAATGAACAATCCACTCCCTTCACCGGCCCGACTTATCGAAACAAAGCTGATGCAGGTGGAACTAAAAATCAATGTTGATCCGACTCGGGCGCCAGATACATTTTCACTGCAATCAGAAGTACAAGTTCGTAATCTCAAAACAAATTTATGAGAAAGTGGGGAATACATACACAAAAAGGCGCAGTATTAATAATCACGGTGGTATTTGGCGTATCATTTACCATGATATTAGGTGGCCTGGTGGGGTTTATGACGATGCAAAATAGGTCAGCAACACAGGAAGTGTTTCGCAATCAAGCGCTCGAAGTAGCTGAAGCAGGGCTGAATAAAGCACGATGGGTGCTTGCCCATGATTCGGATTATTACAATATCACTACGACCATCGATGGTGTGTACGATGATCCGCAGGGCGGGCCTCTTGGGCAATACCATGTCTCTATTACACCTCCTGCTGCGTGCGAAGCAACGGTTCAAATTCAATCAACAGGATGGACTATTGCCGACCCAGATGTGAAACGATCAGTCCTGACGGCTAATGGCAGGCCATCACTCGGACAGTACTCGTTTTTGACGAACTCGAATATTTGGTTTGGCGGTGGGACATGGTATGGCCCGATTCACTCGAACGGAGGAGTTCGGATGGACGCCAATAGTAATGCGCTCGTCACATCAGCAAAAGATCAATATAAATGTGGAACGGAACACGGGTGTGCAAATCCATGGCAATGGAAGAATGGCGTATGGGGGACGGGGAATGGGGGAACGCTTGGACTATGGCAATATCCCGTTACCCCGATTGATTTCGATGCAATTACCGTTGACTTGACCGAGCTTCAGCAGATTGCCTCTGCATCAGGAATATATCTTGGCAACTCGAATGCGTACGGATGGCACGTACGATTCAACTCAAATGGTACCGTGAGCATATACAAAGTCACACAAAAGAAGCCAGCACAGTATGGATATAATGGTCAGAACTGGACCCATGAATCAAACTCGATTCAAACCGAAACGCTTTATCAGACAAAAACATTACCAGCGAGCTGTGGAAATGGAAATCTCATTTTTTCCGAAGAAAATCTCTGGGTTGATGGGGTGGCTAGCCGCAGCGCTATGGTAATAGCGGCAGACTTCCCGTATACCGCATCAAATAACGCGAGCATTATCATTAATGGCAATCTAACGTACGCCACGAGTTCCGGTGCTAAGGTAGCCCTTGTTGCTCAGCAAGATGTGAGAATTCCGCTGCATTCTCCGAATGTGCTTACACTAGACCCGGTACTATTTGCTCAAAAGGGGCGTTTTATCAGGTACTTTTACTGC